>CAVHTI010000004.1:0-28321 GCA_963638805.1 Anaerobutyricum sp. | reverse complement strand
TTTTGTTTATGCCGAGTGTCCCCGCCTGCTGTACGTTATTCAAAATTTTTCTTTAATTCATCAAAGGTGACGTTTCCGTTGATTTCCTGAATCTGGATTTTGCCGTACAGAATGTCAAAGAAGAATTTTGCGATGTCTTTTACTTTCAGTTCCGGGCCTTTTTCGCCGTTGGATTTTGTCAAAGAATAGGTTTTTAGAATCTGGCTGCCAAGGCTTGCGGAAATAATCAGAAAGTGGTTTTCCATTTTTTCCATATCAATAAGGTCACTTACAAGAACGCGGCTTGCAACACTGTAACTATTGATTAAGGTCTGGGTTCCGTCATTGTCGGTGAGGACAGTCCTTTGGGTGTCGTTTTCAAAATCAATTTTGATTTTTCCTGTGTTCGGCTTTTCCTCTTCCTCTTTATAAAGCGAGCCTAAATCTGCAAGCGAAAGGTTCCAGAATTCTGTGCCCGGCAAAAACGACATTGGTTCAACAGAAAATGCTGTCGGGTACAAAAGATAATTTATTCCAGAAGCGTTTACTTCCGGCGAATTGAAAGTTCCCAGAATTGAATTTGTAATGGTCAGTTTTTTGCTTGAAAAAACGCCGCCAAGTACGACGCAGTTTTCCAGCTGGACTTCCGTGCCGTAAATTGAACCGCAGACCATGCAGTTTTTCATTTTGATTGTAGGAGCATTGACGTCTCCGCCATAAATTGCCCGGCCACTTGCTATTAAAGATGAAACGCTTTGTGAACTTGCCACTGATTTTACAAAGTAAATCAATCCTTTTGCATCGCTTTTGATGTGAAGTTCTTTGTCCGCAAAAACCGCTTTTCTGAATTCTGCCGGTCCGTTGCTTATTTCTAAGAATTTTGCATAGGTAGAACCTTCAATCAGGACGTTTGTGTCTACAATTACCTGGCGGTCAAGTTCTGCATTTGTACGCGGAATAATGCTTGTTGCAACGCGGTTATCGCGCAAAGTTATTGTATTCTGGCCAAAATCTTTATCATTAATATCTGTCATTTTTAATTCCTCTTAATTTTCTTTTAGTTTCTTCAAAATTTCATAAACTCTGATAGATTTTTCGTCTTTCAAATCCTGAAATTCCCTTTCCGCAATCATAGAAAATGCCTCGTCAATTTGCTTTTTTTCGTTTTCATCAGCTGGAGCAGAATTATTTGAAGTAAAGTAACTTCTGACGGCACTGTTAATTTTAGAAATTGACTGTTTTGACTGCGGATTTGAAAAACAATTATAATCCGTGATTTCAGAATTCAGGTTTGAACATTCTGCATAAATTACAGGAATATAATTTTCTTCGGGTTTGTCGCAGTGTTTTTCTGTCAGAGCACTGTTGATTTTGTTTGAATAAACTGCCTGTTGAACAACATTTTCCGCAAGACCGTCAATTGCCCGGCTAACTTTTGATTTTGCGTTTGCAATCAGAAGTTCCTGCTGCACAATTTCATCTTCGTTTGTTCCGATCAAAAACTGCGCGATTTTTTTTGCAACTTCGGAATGTAATTGTTCACTCTGGATATGTTTTGAAAGTTCAAAAACATTTTTATCAAGCGCAATGACTCTTTTTTCAAGTTCTTCATCAAGATTTTTGAAAATCATTTCGTAACGTTCAGAATGTCTTGAATAATCGTCCTGCATTACAAGCTGTTGTTTTTCCAAAGTTGAAGAACGAGAAAGCAATAACTCATAAATGGCTTGAAATTTTGCAAACAACGCCGCCATATTCTGAGTTAATTCAGAATTTATCATGTTGAAAAATCCGCTTGTAACGTGGGTAGAAACTTCAGTTGCAGATTGTGAAATTGAAGCAACCTGGGCGGAATTCATTGCAATTACGGCGCCATTTAAATTTCGGACAGAAGATGAGCAGTCAACGACGCTTGAATCAAAAGGCTCGGTATCAACGTAAAGATTAATGCTTACAGGAACTTCACCGGAATAAGAAACCGTGCCGCCACTTTCGCTGGCAGGGTAACTTTGGGATCCTGAGTAGTAAACGCTTCCTGTGTAAGTGCGTGAATAACTCATTTACTGTCCTCCCGCTTCTGACCACTTTGTTTCATTAAAAAGCCGGAGCATTTCTTTTGCGACGCGTTCATCTGTTACTTCCGAACTGATTTTTGCCTGAAATGAAGTTTTTACAGGCTCAAAAATGTCATTTTTTACTTCCTGCCAGGTAAAATTTTCTGAATCTTCTTTAAACTGATTTATGAACTTTGAATCATTTGAAAATTTTGCCTGTTGCTGTGTGTAAATATTTTTTACGACGCCATCTTCGCTAATCATAGAATCAGTTTCTGAAAAAATAACCGGAACGTACTCTGGCTGATTTTCTTCAAAATTGATGTCTTTCAAAATATTTTTTACGGAATCAGAATAATGCAATTGTTCTATAACATCGCTGGTCATTACATCAATGGACTTTGCAGTTTTGTTTTTTACAGTTGCACTTGCCTCTTTTACATTTAAAAGCTGAGTGTCGTCGCTGTAACAGATTGCTTTGATTACTTCGCCGCCGGTTTTAAACTGACTCATTTTGTAATTTCTGGAAATTTCGTAAGCACGTTTATCAAGTTCGTGAATTCTTGTTTCCAGCGCTTTATCCAGAGAATTAAAATGTTTTGTGTAGCGCGCCTTGATTCGTTCGTAGTCGTCCTGCATAATCAGCATGATTTTGTCAATTTCGGCCTTAAAATTTTCCATAAGCTGCATTTTACTGAGCATTTCGCTGGAAACGGCCGCGATTTTCTGATCAAACTGACTTTTCATCAAAAGATAAAAACCGGTGTCAACGTTCTGACAAATTTTTTCGGAAGCTTCTTTTTGAGCTATAACAACGGCACTTTCCATTGCAACAACGGAGGCGGTTACATTGCGGACATTGGAATTAACCGTGTCCAGAGAATTTGCCATCGGGGAAGTGTCAACTAAAATATCAAATGTTGCCATTAGTCTTCTCCTTCGTCATCGGCAGGGTTGAAATCGAAGTCGTCGTCATCGTCATCTCCGTTGATGTTTTTGATGAAGTTGCCATTTTCATCGGGTACAATCTCATCATCGTCGTCTTCGTCATCCTCATCGTCTTCTTCGTCATCGTCTTCTTCATAAGGTTTGATTCTTATGTCGACTGCATCACTTTTATCTTTTTCAGCGATATTGTCGGTTTCTGCATTTTCGACATTTTCGTCATTTTCAACGACTGCATCGTTTTCGCCGGTTACGTCGTTTTCGATGTCGTTTTCGATGTTGTCGTTTTCGTCGGTTACGTCGTTTTCCTCGATGTCGTTTTCGATGTTGTCGTTTTCGCAACTTTCATCTGTGTTGTCGTTTTCATCAGGATTAGAAAAATCAGAGTAGGAATTATTTTCCGGGATTGTACTGTCGTTGTTCAAAGAGGAACTTTCGCTATCAATTCGGTTAATCTGCTCCGTTGCAATTTGCTGCAAGTCCATAGAAAAATCGTCCATGAGTTTTGGTTCAACGCTTGGTTCTGGCGGAAGTTCAGCGTAGGTCGCAAAATATGAACTTACCGGAATGATTTTCTGGCGGCGCGGTTCAAGGTTCTGCAGATTTTCCGGGATAATTGAGTCGGCAACCTTTTTACTTTCGCCGTCACGCAAAGAACCTTCAAAATATTCAACAAAACCAAATTTTTCGGAAGTTGTATTAATGTCACTTTGCAGTTTGCGCATATAAAGCTGGAATGCATCGCCAATTTCTTTGCAGCCTTCCACTTTTTCTTCAATATCTTTGATTGTTTCATCATTTGAAGTGTTTTCTGCAACTTCGCCACTTGAATTTCCGTTTAATTTCATTGCATCCTGAGTCTGCTTGTACGAAATATAAGTGTTGTGTGCCGTAGAATATTCAGCGTAAGCATTTGTAATCTGAGTTATTAAATCCTGGCCAGTTTTGCGGTTATCACGGAAGGCCGCTTCAACATCCTGGTACCATTTATTCAGATAACTGAGTTTTTGATCTTTGATGTTATTGTAAATTTTCAGACGTTCAACGCGAGTTTCCTGCATCAAATTGTTAATCAAAGGCATTAAAACTTCTTCTTCAATCTGATTGATTCCGAACGGCATGATTGTTCTTGTGTTGTCTTCTGCAACCCAGTTTCTATTGTAAATGTCGTAGCGGACTTTTGAACTTTCCTTCAACTCAAATGGTTTGTAACTTTCCACACAATCCTGATAGTTAAAGTTTGTATCGCGGATTCTTGTTAACTCTTCTGCTTCAAGTTGCGCAGAATACTGATTGTAACCAGATTTTAAAACTGCCGCCAAAATTGAATTCGTGTAATCCAAAAGGCCGGAAGTTGAACTTGTTTTGATTTTAGAAACAATCTGAACAGAATCGCCAAGTTTTCTTATTAACGACTTAAAATATGATGAATTGCCGTTATCAGAATTTTTTTCAAGTTCCTTTTTTAAATCACTGATGCTTGTAAATGTTTCCAGTTTAGATTCAAAATCCTGAGTATCAAAAACTTTTACGACCGGTTTGCTGCCAGTTTCTGTTGTTGAATATTCGTTCAGGAAATTATCTTCATCACTTTGCGGAGGAACAATCGGCAATGCAACCGAGCGCGAATCTGAATCTGTAAGCAGATAACTGATATTTCTGACTTCGCGGTCAATGTTTCCCATGTAATTGTGCATTGTAATATTCTGAACGCTTTTTGAATAAGAACTTGTGTCAATTTGTTCAGCATCCTCGTTGCCTTCTACAACCGGAATTTTATCAAGATTGCTTTCAAGATTTGCCAGAGATTCCTGCAATTGCTTTGGCTGATGCAAAACCGAAAGACTAAAATTTGTATTTGGCATTGTACCCGTGTGATCTACAACAAAACTTTTTCCTTCAAAAGGAACGCGGGTCGCAACCGGAACGTAGGCCACTCCAAGTTTTGAAACTTTGTAATTTCTTCTAATTGCGGCTTTTGACTGATTAAAGGACTGGATTTTTTCTTCAAAATCATCAAAATCCTTTTTTGCCTTATATTTTTTTATAAGATTTACAATTGCGGTAATTCCAAAACCTAAAAGCGCACAACCAGCAAAAAACAGTCCAATAGTAACATGGAACACGGCCGTCAAAATTGTGGCGATAAGTCCGGCTCCTGCAAGCGCGCCCATCACAATTGCCAGAGTTTTGTGTTTTTTCTGCCGTTCCTGAGAGGTATTTTTATTATTTGTGGCTTCTTCTATTTTATTTTCCCAAAAAATTTCTTCTTCTACGATTTTTTCTGCGGCTTTTTTGTAATAATCAAAAAGCACTTTTGCTTCATCTTCATAAATATTTGAAGATTCCTTAAAAACTTTTCCTGTCATTGTATTTTCCTATTTTTTCAATAATTTTCTTTGATTTACCAGCGAAGTTAATTCCAGTATTTTTGAATCCATTTCTGAAGGTGTAAACGATGCAACCGCAAGACTGTTTGCCATAGAAATCAGTTGATTTTCAAGATTTAACGACAAATCACTATCCACCGGCGACATATATTTAACGTCATCGCAAAGTTTTTTAACCTTTTCTTTTTGAGTTGAAAAATCTTCCGTCCACATATCAGATTTCAGGTTCAGTAATTCAAATGCAGATTTCAATTGTTGAATTTTACCGAGTGATTTTTCTTCTGCTGCCTGAACATTGCCTATGTGATTTCCTGCAAAATATCCAAAATAAACAAAAATTGCCGCAATAAAGAAAGCAATCAGTTCAATAATGAGAGAAACCTTAAAACTGACAATTTCTTTTAAAGTCAAAATTGCAAAAACAATGGCAATAATTTCAAAAATGATGACTGAAATCCAGATATTAGTCGTGGAAGTTATTTTTGTGTCAAAATTTTTAATAGAAATTGAACCAAAAAACAGCGGAACAAAAAATACAAGATAGCAGATTACAATATCAATCCAGAAGAATTTTTGACTGACTTTTAGGCCTTCTTCCGGAATGGGATTGTTAACAAGTGCAAAAATTGTGGCAATTAATGCCAGCCCCGCAAAAAATAAAATGATTTTAAAAATGTTTAAACCTTTTGATTTCATAAATCCTCCAAAATTTTTACATTCTGTTTCCGCAGTTTGGACAGAATTTTGTGCCAGCCGGAACCGCAGAACCACATCTTGAACAGCAATTTCCGCTTGTCATATTGTTGATTTCGTTTTGTGATTGCAAACTTGCCCCGCAAACCGCACATCGCTTGGCATTAATGTCATTATCGCGGCCGCAAACTGGGCACGGATTATAAGGATCGCCACAGTGAGGGCAGAAACGGTTGGTAGAAGGGAAGCTTTTTCCGCATCTTGAACAGAAAACCGTTGCCTTCTGATTTATTGCAGTGCTTCCGCCAAATCCGCCACCACCAAGTCCACCGCCGGCAGACGCGAAGTTACCGTTTCCGTTTGGTGTCATCATGGAACTGGCCATTCCGTTGTTTCCGTTAATGCCGCCGCCCATCATCATTGCAGCGCCAATCATTCCCAGACCTCCGCGACTGTTGCCAACGGCATTGTTGACTGTTTCAAAACTCTGCTTTTGCTGCCACGTATAACCGGCAATATTCTGAGCAGAACGTTCACTCATTGCTTCAGAAATCTTCTTGCCTTCTGCAGTCGAAGTGTCCAGATCTACGGACGTAACGTAAAATCCTGTTAATTCAAGACCGTATTCATCCCAGAAAGTTTTAAGAGGATCAGAAATGAAAGTAGAAAGTTGATCAAGAAATGCCGAAATCTGCATAATTCCAACGTGATTTGCGGTCATATAGGTAACAATTGCGCTGTTGGTTTTTGCAACCAGCGGGCCCATAAAATGATCTGTGAGTTGTGCAGAATTAAAAGAATTCAAAGTTCCAACAAGTTTTACAAGGAATTTTTCTGCGTCACGAACTTTAAGACCGTAACGGCCCTTAGAAATAATTGGTAGCATCTGGCCGTAATCAGCGTCCATAATGCGCACTGGCGAAGTTGTCCAGTCAATAGTTAAAGGCGCCGCCTTATTTACAAACCAGACTTCTGCCGTAAAAGGATTTTTCTTTCCAAACGGAATTCCAAACAAATTATGCAAAAGCGGAAGGTTTTCCGTAGAAAGTGTATGCTTTCCAGGTCCAAATTTGCCAACAATCTGTCCTTTAGAAAAGAAAACTGCCTCCTGACTTTCCCTTACAATAAGTTGGGTCGCAGTAGTTAAATTTTGTTCCGGGTAACGCCACGCAAAAATATCATTACTTTGCGGCTGCCATTCCACACAATCAATAAAAGCCATAATGTACTCCTTTTTCTTATAACTTTTATTTTAGTACCAAAAAACTAAATCATAAAGAAAAAGAATTTAAAATGTGGAAGGCTCTGTATATGTTATTTTAAAATTACCCAGGTTGCTCCGTTACCGCCATCAGACTGATTTTTTGGATGTCCGGAAGTACCGCAACGGTTGTCTCGTTCAATAAATTTGCGCACAAGCTCACCAAGAACCGCATTATTCTGCGAATGAATCCCTTTACCGTGAATTATAAGTACCTTTTTTAAACCTTTGCGCCGGCAATCGCCAATAAAATAATTCAGCTGACTTTCCGCTTCTTCCTGAGTTAACCCGTGCAAATCAATTGTTGCTTCCGGCCGCATATTCAAAAGGTACGAACGATTTTCCTGTTTTGTGCGTTCAACGGTGTCTTCCGCAATTTTATCTTTATCAACAACGCCATAACGACGCAGCCACAGTTCCATAGGATTAATTTGTTTCTGATTTTCCGCCTTGAATTGTGCTTCAAAATCGTGTTCGGCAGCTTTTGCGGCGGCAAGTTCCTTTTCTTCTTTGGTCGGGGCATTTGCCTTTTTGTGCGAAACAGTATTTTTGCCGCTTTCCTTTTGTTTTTTCACCTTATCCGACTGAATTTTATCCCACTGATTCAAAATATCGTTCATGTCCATAGTATTTTTCCTTTTTTTCAGGGCGTATCCCTGCGCTTCGGCTTTGCCTTCGCTACGGGTCGGGCTTTTCAGGGTTCCACTATCGTTCCAAACTTTTGCACTCCGCGCCAGAACAATGGCGCTCCGTTTGCAAAAGTTCGGCTTCGCCGCCCTTACAATCCCTTACGCGCAGAGCCCTATTCTAAAACCTCTTCCGATTTTGCCCAGCCGTTTATTGTGCCAAGTTCAACAAAGCACCAGTTTCCGGCTTTTTCCAGAATTTTTACTCTGTTTCCAATAGAAATTGAACCAATTTCCGTTGCAGAATCTTCCGGAATTGATTTTAAAGTACAGCCCGCAGAAATTCCATATTTTTTACTGTCCTGCGAAAGCGAATAAATTGTTCCAATGCTAGAAATTACAATAAAAACCGTAAAAATCAAAATCAGAACATTTTTGCGCTTCAAAATTGCCAGAATTGTCAGAAAAACAAAAATCACCAGAAAACCAATGCTCATATAAAGAAAACCTAAGTAAAATTCATCAGAATTTGAAGAAAGTCCTAAAACATCTTCTTTTGCCTGGCGCAGTTTTTTATATTTTGAACTGTAAAAAAAGTTTGAATGTTCTTTGTGCCTCAGTTCAAGAATTTCATTGCAGTCATCAATCGTAATTTCGCGGAAATCTTCATTGTCAGTCAAATCAGAATCTTCGGTAAAAGCCTGCTCAAACATATCAGATTCATCAGATTTTGCTTTTTCTTCACTTCTGGTCACGTTAATAAAAAATTCTGGCAGGGTAAGTTCGTTTCTGTAACCGCTGTAGCCGGTCGCGGTAAGTTTAATTTTTGGCATGGCGTTCTGGCCTTTAGAAAGTGGCGTCCACTCAAAATCCGCAACGGGAATCAGCTCAGAACTATAATTTTTTTCGCGATATTTAATTTCTGTAATATCGTAAGTTTTTACCTGACTAAAAATAGAATCTTTTGGAATATCCCAGTTGAATTGAACTAATTGCGTGGCATACTGCAAATTCACTTTAAACGAAATTTTCTGGCCGGAAGGCGTGCTGAACAATGCTTTTTTTGAACTTTTATCATCAGAAGTAATTGTCGTGCCGTTATCAAACTGAATTACAATTTTAGGAAGCATATTTGCCGGATTTTCGCTGATTGTGAATTCTTCAAAATAAAAATATTTTCTGCGGTTTTGCACAAGAACGGAAAGTCGTGGCAAATCATAAGTGCCGGTTTTATCAAAATTGAACCACAATTCAACAAGAGTGCCGTTAACATCGCCATATTGCTCGGATTTTCGCAAAGTTTTGAGCGTCACGCCATACGGAAGGTTCGGGGTTAAAATCTGAACGTTGCCGGAATGTGCATTTGGAATCAAAAGTTCAAATTTTATATCCTGTTTTGTGTAAAGTTTCTGATTTTCGGCCGGCGCAATTGTCTGGGCAAAAAAACTTGTGGCGCAAAATAAAAATAATATAAGGAAAATTATTGTTTTTTTGATTTTCATTAGTAATCATTCTCCAAAGATGAATTTTCAGGGCTTTCGGAATTTTTCCAGCGTTTCTGATCGTTTTCTTTAACGTGCTCAAAAACTCCTTCTTCAATATCAGGCATACTGCTGTTTTCTTCCGCGGCAGGAATTGTCTGACTTTGGCGCTGACGGCCTTTTGCTTCTGCCATTTGCATGGAAAGTTCAAGATTTATTTTTGCATTTACTTTTGTATTGTCAACTTCCAGCGCTTTTCTAAAAAAATCCTGGGCAAGTTCATAATCTTCCTGGCTGTGAGCAATAATTCCGGAATTATAATAGGCCGCAAATTTTACGTTTTCGGAAGCATTTTCGGAAATTTGACCATAGCGGTTCATTGCAGCGTCTTTTTCGCCGGAAAGCTGGTAGGCGGTGCCGAGGTTATAAAGTGAATAATCAATATTTTCCTGATTTTCGTTTTCTGTGGCCGCCTGCAAAGAATTCATAAAGTGAGAAATTGCTTTTCTGTACTGTTTTTGCTGAATTGAATGGCTGCCGGTAAGAATTTCAAAAGTTGAATCAGAACAGCCCGTAAAAAGTGTCAGAAAAATCATCAGAGAAAGGGTAGAACTGACTTTTCGCTTGCCAAAAACGCGTTTAAAGTCAAATTCCGTGCAAATGTAACTGAACGCGAATGCTAAAAGTGCAAAAACCACAAAAAGTTTATAGCGCGGCACGGGTTTTGTTTCGTAAGTTACAAGTTGATTTTCGCCACCCGAATTATTCTTCAACTGATTTAAAAGGAAAATTGCACTTCCCTGGTCCGTTGAATTTAAATAGGTTAACGGAGTTTGAGTTTTGTAAATTGAAAGTTTTGAAGTTGCCTCGTCAATTGCTTTTTGAATTGCGGTTTCGCGCAGGGCAGTTTTTACGTAGGTTTTTCCGTCGCCGGCAAGAATTTCAGTTTCCTTGTTTTTTCCAAATCCTATGATTGTTACGGGAATTCCTGATTTTATGCAGTCTTCAAGGGCTGTGGCAAGATTCCCGGAAGTTTCTTCTCCGTCCGTGAACAGCCAGATTCTTCCGGCATTTGCAAAATTCTTTGGGAATGATTCTTTTGCTTTTAAAATTCCTTTTGCAAGGTTTGTTCCCGGCGAAGTCATCAAATCAGAAGAAAGCGCGGAAATCAAAGATTCTATCATTGCTTTGTCTTCTGTAAGCGGGATTGCCGCGATTCCGTCACCTTTTGCAAGAACCACGGAAACGGAAGTGCCGTCCATTCGCGAAAGCAGTTTTTCGGCATAAGTTGCGGATGCCTCCATTCTTGAACATCCGTTCGGGCCGTCTTTTGCCTTCATACTGTGCGAAATATCAAAAACAAAACTCACGGCCGTTCCGCTTTTTTGCACTGGTTCAAGGTACGTTCCCCACGAAAAACCGCAGTAGGCCAAAATAAGCATTACAAACGAAAATCCCAGTAAAATAATTCTTACGACGCTCAATTTTTTGTAATGAAAACTGATTTTTTCCTGCAAAATTATGTAACTGATAAACGACGAAGTCAAAATCAAAATGATGGAAATGAGAATAAAATTTTTGTACAAATCGGTTGTAACGGAGCGGTAAGTAAAATTCTGGATTACAGATTCATTTTTTACGACAGAATTCAAGGCGCCCTTTAATTCATCAATTGTGCGAACTTCAAAATAACGGCCGTTTCCCATTGCTGCGATTTTTTTTAATCCGGCGGGGTTAAAATCAGAATCAAGATAACCAGAATAAATTTTTCCGCTGACGGGGTCGGTGTATTCAATAGGCACAGTGCCACGCGAACCAACTCCCACGACATAAAGTGTAATGTTATTTTCCGTTGCAAGTTTTGCTGCCGTTTCCGGATGAATTTCGCCGGCATTATTTTCGCCATCAGTAAGAAGAACAATGCATTTTTGCGGGGCAGAAGAACTTGCAAGATGGCAAACCGCAGAACTCAAGCCATCACCAATTGCAGAACCGTTGCCCAAAATTCCCACCGGAAGATTCTGGAATTGTTCGTTAAAAACCTGATAATTGTGAGTTTGTGGAACGTAAACGCACGCAGAACTTCCAAATGCCGCGAGCCCATAGCGCAAACCGTCATAATCAGTCATCAAATTTGAAATTGCATCTTTT
The DNA here is from genome assembly GCA_963638805.1 of Anaerobutyricum sp. Taxonomy (GTDB): domain Bacteria; phylum Spirochaetota; class Spirochaetia; order Treponematales; family Treponemataceae; genus Treponema_D. The sequence continues at coordinate 16,741 of CAVHTI010000004.1, read as the reverse complement.
GCGGCGCCAAGTCTTGTCATATTATTGACGTCTTTTGCCGCCATTGACGGACTTGTGTCAATCACAAACATAACGTCCGTTCCAATTGACGTATAAACTTTTTCCTGAGAAATTTTTACAGGGTCTGCAAAGGCCGCAACTGCAAAGATAAAACTTGCTGCAATCAGAAATTTTGCAAAATTTGAAAGAAATTTTCTGAATTTTCCCTTATATTCAAAAACTTTGCCGTTCCAATCCGCCAAAACTGCCGGATATGTGATTTTAGAAAAGATTTTTAAAAGTCTTAAAATATAAAGCAGCGGAATAAGCAGGAGCATAAAAAACGCTGCCGGATTTTGAAATTCAAACATATATAACTCCAAATTTTACTTTGTACTTTCAGCCGGATTTGTGGTGCCGTCAGAATTTTCTTTTTGAGTGGCATTGCCGGCGAAATCGTCGCTTTCTGATTTTTTATCCGATTCAGTTTTTTCAAAATTCTGAATATTTTTCTTCAGATTTTCAATTATCTGGATTTTTTCATTTTCCAAAAAAGCACCGCCCGCAGAATATCGTATAAAATCAGTTCTGGTAAAAACGCCGGCAACTTCTACTGCCGCGTTGATTTTTTCATCACTTGCAAGACCGCAGGTTGCCTCGTTAAATGCATTCATAATTTGCGAAGAAACGGTTTTGTTGAACGGAAATTCAAAGCGCACTTCCAGATAATTTCTCATGATTTTTTGAATTTCCGCCGCAAATTCTTTGTCAGACAGGAGTTTTTTTCCTTTTTTCAATTTTTCAGGATTTTTTGAAATTTCCAGAAGTTCGTTTAAAAGCCGCACAGTTTTAGAAGCATTTTTTCTATATTTTCTGAGAAGTTTTTTATTTTTTAAGTGAAATGCAATTTCCTTTCGTTTTACAAGGCATCTTATGAGCACAATTATAAGAATCACAAAAATGATTAACGCGCCCCAGAGTTTGTAAATTGTGCCGGGCAACAAAAGTGGCCCCGTTCCACCCTGCAATTCTGTGCTGTAAGAACCTTGAGCATTGCGTTCCAAAAGTGAAACGATGTTAACCTGCTCAAAATTGATTAAAAATTCGTCGCCGGTTTTGCTTATAAGCGTGTAAGATGGAAAATTTATGTTGCCGGTTTTCCAGGGAACAAAATAAACTGACAGCTGGTAGTGGTCAATTCCGTCTTTTATTAATTGAACGCCGTTTATTACATAATCTTTGCTTGCCGAAGAATCAGAAAAATATCCGCTGATTTCCTGAGTTTCTGATTTTTCAGAATCGGCGGAATTTTCTGCATTAAGTGCTTTTCTTAACAAAGGACTTCCGGTTTGTGTAAATTCCGCAGAAGAAGAAAAACTTACTCTAAGTTCCGCACTGTCTCCGATATAAACTTTTTTTGGAAGAAGGACTTGTTGTGTCTGAATACTAAGCATTAAGAACTCCCGTTATTTTTGGAAAACTCTAAAAATTTTTAGAGACGCCCTTTTCGTGAAAAAACACTGTTTAAAACTCTTACCGGCTCGTCGTCCGTTCTTAAAATTACCGGCATTATTCCATGTTTTGAGCAGGTGTCGCGCCAGAATTGTTCGTTCGCGTACATAAAATCGCTCCACTGTTTTTTTAATTTTGATGATGAGGACGGCAAAGTCATTTTTATGCCACTTTCCACATCTTCAAATGGAACGGTGCCCAATGACGGCAATTCATCGTCCGTTTTGTCGTGCAGACGGAATGCAATCACGTCATTTTTCTGTGCAAGAGAAATCAAAGGCTTTGAATATCCGCTTGTTCTGAAATCACTGAAAACAAAAACTAACGAACGTTTTTTTATGAGATTTGAGGCGACCGAAAGTGCACTGCCCAAAACTGAACCGGTCGTTTGATTTTCGCCCAGCCGATCCAAATGAGTGAGCAAAAGCATTGTCTGCTGGCGGCCGGTTTCCGGTTTGCAGGAAAAATATGTGGAACCGTCAAAAAATACAGCGCCGACGGGGCAACCGTTCATTTCTGCGGCAATTGTCGTGAGTGCGGCCGTTTCTGCAGCCACCTGATATTTTGATTTTCCTTTGTTTTTTAAAAGCATAGAAAGGGAACTGTCCACAATGATAAAAATCTGCAATTCCCGCTCTTCGTCAAAAATTTTTACAAAAGGATGACCCATTCGCGCGGTAACATTCCAGTCAATAGAACGAACATCGTCCCCGCGGATATATTCACGAACGCCACTGAATTCAATTCCCTGCCCTTGAATGATTGACTGAAAATTTCCGTTTTTCATATTTTCAGCAAGACTTCTGGCAAGAATTGTGAGGTAAGAGGCTTTTTTTACTAATGAATCAGTTGATTCTGATAAATAATTCATCTTTCTGTAAATTTTTTATGGAAGTGGCACAAAATCTAAAATGCGGCTGATAATTTCGTCACTTGTGATATTGTCAGCGGCTGCTTCGTAAGAAAGAACAAGACGATGACGCAAAACATTCGGAGCAACGGCCTTTATATCTTCCGGCAAAACAAAATCACGGCCTTCAAAAAGTGCATGAACTTTAGCGCACTGTAAAATTGCAATGCCCGCACGTGGCGAAGCGCCAAACTGAATGTATCTTGTGATGTCGCCAGTGTTTACCGTATTTACAAGCGGCCGGCCGGCAGAATTTTTCCTTGTGCTTTCCGGGCGCGTAATTGTAAGAATTGTGACGATGTATTCAAGGAGTTTTTCTTCGCAGGTTACTTTGTCTGCAGCGTTTTTCATATTTTGAATTTCAAGACTTGTAAGACATTTTTGAACCGGAAGTTCTGATGCCTTGCCGCAAGTTTTTACAATCTGGATTTCATTTTCAACAGAAGGGTAGTGAACAACCAGTTTCATAAGAAAACGGTCAAGTTCGGCTTCTGGTAAAGTGTAAGTTCCTTCCTGTTCAACAGGGTTTTGCGTTGCAAGTACAAAAAACGGAGACGGAAGCGCAAACGTTTCTTCGCCAATTGTAACCTGGCGTTCTTCCATAGCTTCAAGCATTGCGGACTGAACCTTTGCAGGCGCACGGTTAATTTCGTCGGCAAGAATTACATTTGCAAACACAGGACCTTTGCGTACGGAAAAAGTTCCGCGATTCTGTTCATAAATTAAAGTTCCGGTAATGTCCGCTGGCAGTAAATCCGGAGTAAACTGAATTCTCTTGAACTCAAGGCCCAGAATTTCTGACAAAGTTTTAATTGCGAGGGTTTTTGCTAGACCCGGCACACCTTCTACAAGCACGTGCCCGCCGGCAATAAATGCAATAAGCATGTCGTCTATAAGCTGCTCCTGACCCACAAGCCTTTTTGCAGCTTCTTTTCTGATTTTTTCGACAGTATTTTTGATAACAGTATTTTCGCTCATAATTAAACAATTTTATCAGATTTTTCATAAGTATTCAGTAGTTTTTTCTGATTCTGTTTTACGTACAAGAGATGATATGTGTAAACTTTGTTTTTGTAATTTATAGTGCGCTTTTTTGCGTTTTCTTGACATCAAATAGTCAAATAGGAATAATTTACATATTATGATTAATCCACTCGCACAAGAATTAAATGAAGTATTGAAAGGTTCTGTTGTAGACGCTCTTCTTTCTGATATGGGAAAGCGTCTTTATTTTCCTAACGGCATTATTGCTCAGGGAGGAGAAGCCGGTAAGGCTGCAAATCTTGCAAACGGAACTATTGGAATGGCTGTTTCAAACGGAATGCCGATTGAACTTGAGTCTTATAAAAAGCAGATGCCGTCACTTAATCCGCGCGAAACTGTAGCGTATGCAAAAACTGCAGGAAATCCGGATCTTCGTGCTCTGTGGAAAGAAAAACTGATTGAAAAAAATCCGGACTTAAAAAACAAGAAAATTTCGACTCCGGTTCTTGTTCCGGGGCTTACGGCCGTTTTGTCTTATGTCTGTGACCTTTTTATTGATGACACAAAACCTTTGCTTTCGCCAAATCCTTGTTGGGATAATTATGAACTGATTGCTTCTGCGCGCCGTGGTGCTGAATTCCATCAGTTTAAATGTTTTGAAAACGGAAAATTCAATCTTGCCGGTCTTGAAAAGGCAATGAAAGCGGATGCCGAAAAATACGGTTCTGTGCGTGTAATTTTGAATTTCCCTCAGAATCCGTCTGGATATTCTCCGACAAAAGATGAAGCAAAGCAGATTGTAAAAATCGTGAAGGAAATTGCAGAAAGCGGCAAAAAAGTTCTTGTTCTTTCTGATGATGCATACTTTGGATTGAATTACGAAGATGACATTGAACCTCAGTCACTTTTTGCTTACATGGCAGATTTGCACGAAAATGTACTGGCAATTAAAGCTGATGGTCCTACAAAAGAAGATTTTGCGTGGGGATTCAGAACTGGATTTATTACTTTTGCTTCAAAAGGTTTAAATGACGCTCAGATTTCTGCTTTGACGACTAAATTTATGGCAGCAATCCGTTCTTCTGTTTCTTGTGCATCAACAGTTTCGCAGAGTCTTGTGGCTCACGCACTGGCAGATTCTGATCACGAAAAGCAGAAAAAAGAACTGCGCGAAATGCTTAAACGCCGCTATGATGCAGTCAGAAAATTTGTAAATACTCATTCTTCAAAAAATATTGAACCTTTACCGTTTAATTCCGGATATTTTATGAGTTTTAACGTAAAAACTTCAAATGCGGAAGATATTAGAAAAAAACTCTTAAAAGAAGAAGGCATTGGAATTATTCAGATTGATGCAAATACTTTGCGAGTTGCTTTTTCTAGTATTGATGAAGACAAGATTGAAGAAGTTTACTCAAAAATCTACAAAGTAGCGGACGCTATGTAATTGAGGCTTGGATAATGGGAAGATTTTTTAAAGCAGCCTTCTGGGGATTTTTGATTTTTTGTACGGCTTTTTTGACGGGTTGTAAAAAATCTGAAAGCGAAAAATCTTTGTCTTACCAGGCGCGAAAATCTGACCGTTCCAACAAAATTGTTATCTGGACAAGTTCAAGCGAATTTGCCCAGTATAGCGAACTTTTTAATAAAATTTATAAAAATGACAGTGCCGTTATCGTTTACAAGGAAAATCCTGCTTTAAGTCTTCCGCCCGCTTCTGATGAAGAAGTCCCGGATATTATTGTAGGTTCCTGGCTCCGTACAGAAAAAATCCCGTCTGATTTTAAATCACTTGATTATATTTTTGATTACAAAAATCTTTCTTATGATATTTTTTATCCTCAGCTTTTAGAAACCGGACGATATTTTAATTCTCAGTATCTTTTGCCAGTTAGTTTTAATATTCCGGCAATCATTTTTTCTTCGGAAAATTCTTCAAAAATCAGTGATGATTATATTTTGAGCCTTGAACAATTGCGTTCACTCGGTTCTGAGTACAATCAGTATAATAAAAAAGGAAATTTTACGCGAATCGGGTTTGTTCCGCTTGGAAATGATGATTTTTTGTATCAGGCGGCAAAACTTTCCGGAGTGGATTTTCGTTTGAGCGTTGATAAAATTGTCTGGAACGAAGATGCCCTGACCAAAACTGAAGCGTTTTTGCGCGATTGGGTAATTACGGAAAATGAATCAGCAAAAACGGAAGAAGATTTTACTTTTAAGTATCTTTTTATGCCGGATTACAGGCAGGTAACTTCCGGAAGAACACTTTTTGCCTACACTACAAGCGATCGTCTTTTTAAGATTTTAAAAGATCAGGTGATTGATATTGATTACCGCTGGCTTTACGCTCCGGCACAAAATCAAAGTGAAAATTCAGAAAAAACTGAAAGTGGTTCTATTCCTGTTGATGATTCTTTGGTGATGCTTGGAATTTACAAGTATGCGAAAAATGTTCCAGGGGCCACTGAATTTATTTCGTGGTTTTTTGATGCAGAAAGTCAACGGCAGATTCTTCAGCGCAAAACTTCGTTAAATCTTGAAACCGAACAGTTTGGAATTGCGGGCGGTTTTTCTGCAGTTCAAAATGTAACGGAGCAGATTCTTCCGCTTTTTTACACGGCATTGCTTTCTAATCTTCCGCCGGCGCATACACTTTCTGTTCCGCAAGTGCTGCCTGCACGCTGGGAAAGTTATCTTACCATGGTCGTAAAACCTTATTTGCGCGCCGCAATAGAAGCAGATGACGATGATTTTGATGAAAACGGAAATTATGTTCCGGCCCAGTCAATTGAAAGTCTTGAAACAGAATGGCGCAAGAAAGTTTTTGATTAGTGGCGGTTCAGTTCATTTTTTATTTCTTCTAAGATTTTTAAAGCGTTCATTCCGGTTTGTAGCGTTGAGCGTAATTGTGCTTTGCCATCAAGAAAATCTATGCCGTTTTGTAACATATTACTAAAATATCCGGTTTTTCTGGCCGTGATTTGTGCGCGCGGAACCGTTTTATCTTTTGCGAGTGACCAGAATCCTGTGTAAAGTTTGGATTCTTTGCGGACAAAATATTCGTGAATGCCGTTTCCAATTCTGATTCTGCCTTCCCGCCCGATAATGTCAATTTCAAAACCGAAAAATCTGCTGCGGCCGGAAATGTTTAAAGAAACGTCTGGGCATTTTTCTGATTCAAAATGAACGCTGACATTTCTTACAACGCGCGGATTTTCTTTATCATAAAAAATACTCGTGATTTTCATATTTTTAAGGACATTCTGATTATTTTCCGCCTGTTTTGAATTTTCATCGTCTTCTAAAAGGCTTGAGACAATATCAACAAGGTGCGTGCCGTCGTGAAGCAAACTGTATTCACCGTTAGATTCCGCGTCATCACAGTAAACTCTAAGGCCTGAATCAAGGCGCGCGCTCACGCTCATAATTTCCCCGATTTTCTGCATATATTTTTTTGCAAAAGCGTAATCAGAGGCAAAACGCCGCTCATGATTTACAAGAATCGGGACATTATTTTCTGTGGCCGCTTGCACAATTTTCTGGCCATCCGCAACATTCAGGGCGACGGGTTTTTCAAGAATTATCAGGCGCGGTTTTTTGGCAATAACGTCAAGACTGCATTGCAAGTGGGAATCTTCGTTCACGGCGATTACTACAATATCCGGTTTGCAATTTTCAAAAAGAGAAGTCGTGTCGTTAAAAATCTGGACGGGGCCGTTTTTTTGTTTTACGTAAGACTGCCAGGCCGCCAAATTTTCAGGATTTTTATCGCAACCGGCAATAATTTTTACTCGTTTGTTATCCAAAAGTGCAAAAGTGTGAGAGGCCGGCTGTTCGCGTTTTTTATCAAATCCAAGTGAAAATCCAATGCGGCCGGTTCCAATTACTGCGGCGGTGTAAATTTTGTCTTTCATAAAATAAAGTATATCAAATCTTATTTGAAATGAGGAATGTGCTATAATGATGATGATGGTAAAAGCAAAAACTTTTTTTCAGTTTTTTATAGGCATTGTACTGGACATTGCGGCTTTCTCATTTTTGATTTTTCAGATTGTTTCGGAAATAAATCTTGAATCTGCGGCACAAAAACCGGTTTCTACGGCGGTAATTTCGCTAAAGGAAGAAAAAGATCCGGGGTTTCAGTTAGTTTTGGATATTCTTGAAAATATTGATGAGGGGAAAATTCAAGAAGCGCTTGGCCAGTGCCGTCAGTTAGCGGATGAAAAAACTGTTCCGCCAAAAATTACAGAATATTTTACGGATTTTTATGAATTTTACGGAATTACAAAAAATCCAAAATTGCAGAAAAATAGTCACGTTTCAACGGAAACTTTTATCAAAAAAACTCATTATTTGCAGGAATATTTCCAGAAAACAAAATATAAAGACGCATGGATTACGTTTGCGGAAATTGTGCCTTACTATTTTATAAGAAATTACAATTCTCAGATTTCAAAAAATCAAAAAGGGCAGGCGGAACTTTACAGACTTTACATTGACACGCTCATTGAGCAATATCAGTACGTTTCTGCAAAGGGCGGCGACGTTATTTGTCTTTATTTTAACGCGCGCTACTATCAGATGAATTTTAAAAATCGTCTGGATATAAAACCGTTCATCGAAGAAATTGAGCATTTTCAGGAAATTTATCCGAATCAACTAGGCGAAACCGGAAGTTTGCGGGAACAAAAGGATTATCTTAAGACCGTAAAAGAATATTTGACGACAAAACTTGATTCTCTGATGTTTATAGATCCGTCTTCGATTTTCCGGGGTCTGGATTCTTTTCCAAAATATAATTTTTAGGGGAATTTATGAATAAAACTGCAAGCCGTTTATATACGATTTTTTTTGGAATTGTGATTTTGTTTTTTTCGTCAATTTATCAGATTCCGGGCGGAATTCGCATTAATATTTTGATTTATCCTCAGGTTGGAATTTATGCACTTCTGGGATTTTTTCACGCCTTTAATATGATGCGTTTTAAAAGCTGGAATTATAAATACAATTCTGTAAAAACGTCAAAAAAACACATTTCTGATGCTGAAATTTCTGAATATTCGGCGGAAAAACTTGCCAGCGGTAATTTTGAAAACGGGAAACTTTCCGCCTACGAAGTTTTAGATTTAATTTCCGACTGGTTTTTGTATACCGCGTGGTACAACGTAATTCTTTTTCCACTTTCCGGATTTGGCGTTATAGAATGGGCCGGCGTTTTTGTAATTTTAATCTGCGGATTTATAAGCGACCTGACCGGCACAACCTTTGCTGAAGAAAATGTGAATGCAGTGTCTGTTGGTAATGCCGTGAACACCGCCGATGCTGCCACGACTAATGAAAATGCCGCGTTGCCCGCTCCGGATAAAAATGCCGGAACTAGTGCTGATGGTGCAGTGTCTAATGAAAATGCAGTGACCACCGCTGATGTTCCTGTCCCTTGCAATAATGCCGTGAGCACCACCGGGGACAATGTGTCTAAAGGTAATGCCGGGGGTAGTGCGTCTGGTAAAAATCTACAGAAAACGAGCGCCGGACAAAAAATTGCCGGAACAGCGGCTTTTCTTGGCCAGTCCCCGATGATGCTTTTGATTACCGGTTCTGCGCTTTACATTTTTAAGATTGCAGTTTTTTATCTTCTGCCCGCAAATCTTTACCTGGAAGCGTTCCACGGAAATTCACTTGCCCGCACAATGATTGTATTTTTCTGTCTTTTGGGAATTACGGCGCTTTTTTCACTCTTGAAAAAAAATATGAAGGCGACTTTAACTCAAAAACAACAGGAAGAAATCAAAAATACGGCAGCAAAAATTGCAAAAAAAACTGCCAGCGGAATAAAAAAGTTTTTTTCTAAACTTGCAAAAATGATTAGCGCAAAAGCATTTTTTATTTTCTGTATAATTGCAGTTTTTGCGGTGATTTTAATTGCCGGTGCCTTTGCCCTGAACATTTACAATAAAATCCTGCAATTTGTAGAACCGTTCATGGAAAATCTTATGAAAAACGGCAAAACTCTGATAATTCCAACAAAACTTTACGGACTTTGCCAGACAATTTCGCTGGTTGCAATTCTTTTTTCCGCATCACTTACGGCGCATAATATTTCAAAACAGGGCAGGAGTCTTTAAGATTATTTCTGGACAAAAAAAATGCCGTCTAAAAAGTTCGTTGCATAGTGTCATTCGGATCCTGAAACGTGTTCAAGATGACATTACTTTTTAGACAGCTTCTATTCGTTTGAATAAAAAATTATTTTCTGAATTCCGTGAGTTCAGGTTTTCCCGGGTACATTTTTTCTACAATCGCAAGAGACTGAATGTTCATGCCCTGTTTACGCAGCCTGTCGCCGCCGCCCTGAAATCCTTTTTCAATACAAATTCCTGCACCGACAAATTCAGCACCGGCCTGTTTTATTAACGCTGCAAGCCCTTCAAGAGCGCAACCATTTGCCAAAAAATCATCCACAACAATAACTTTATCGCCTTTTTCAATGTAATCCTTTGAAACCACAACGTTATAGTCCTTATTGTGAGTAAAAGAATGAATTTCTACAGAATAAACGCCTTCCGGGACATTAGAAGTTTTTTCCTTTTTACAAAAAACGGCCGGCACCTTTAAAATTCTAGCAACGGCACAGGCAATCGCAATTCCCGAAGATTCAATTGTCAAAACGCGGGTAATATTTTTCCCCTTAAAAAGTCTTACCAGTTCATCAGCCATTAAATCCAAAAATTCCAAATCAATCTGATGATTCAAAAAACCACTGACCTTAAGAATGTTACCGTCAAGAACTTTACCCTCTTCACGGATTTTATTTTCCAACTGTTCCATAGTTCATTTTAACTTTTTTGTAATATTTTTTGCAAGTTTTACTTATCCGAGCACGTTTTTCCGGCTTTCACACCCTTCCACGCCTGGAAGTAAAGTCAAGTGCATTGCGAAACACTGTCCGCAAAAAGATTAAAAACACGAAACATGATTTTCTGCATAAAAATGACTTAAAATAGAGTGAAGGCGAGTATGACACGGCATAAACAAGCGTAGAAAAAGTAAGCGGAAACCGAGACACCGTAGAAAACCCTGGAAGAAAAACATTTATAAAAACGCACCCTACGCTCTTCGTGTCGAATTGACGCGCTTTTTCGTAAGCGTTTTTCAGGGCGGGTTCTTGCCCACCACACCTTCCACGCCTGGAGGTAAAGTCAAGTGCATGGCAAAGAACGGTCTGTAAAAAGAGCAAAAAACACGGAAGATGATTTTCTGCATTATAAAGGCTTGAAATAGAGTGAAGGCGAGTATGACACGGCATAAACAAGCGTAGAAAAAGCAAGCGGAAACCGAGACACTCTGAGCGTAGAAAACATTGGAAGAAAAACATTTATAAAATGTACAACCTACGCTCATCGTGTCGAATTGACGCGCTTTTTCGTAAGCGTTTTTCAGGGCGGGTTCTTGCCCACCACACCTTCCACGCCTGGAAGTAAAGTCAAGTGCATTGCGAAACACTGTCCGCAAAAAGATTAAAAACACGAAACATGATTTTCTGCATAAAAATGACTTGAAATAGCTGACGGCAGGGTTCCACATTGAAAAAAATCTGCACAAGCGAAGCGCGGAAGCCTTTTTTCAATGTGGGTTCATGCCGGAAGCACTCTTTACACTCACAATAATGCAGAAAATCTTTTACACTGCATTACACCTTTTTTACGACACACTTTGCAATGCACTTGGCATTTAAAGAATAATAATTGAGAAGCCTCCCCAAATTTACTATAATAATCGTATGGCTACACAACACAAAAAAATTGATGAGCAGACTCTTGAAAATCTGCTTTATTTGTCACGTTTGTCTCCGGAAAGTACAAACATGGAAACTTTAAAAAATCAGGTAGATGAAATTGTCGGATATTTTGAAATCTTGAGTAAATATGACGACAGCGAAAATCCTTATGATGCTTATCCTTCTACGGAAGTTGCAAAATTGCGCGAAGATAAAGTTGTTGAAGGTCTGGAAATTACAGATGTAAAGAAAATTTCGGAAGACTTTATGGACGGATACTTTCAGGTTCCAAAAGTTCTGGGAGCTGGAGCTTAATTATGAATTACACCATCAAAGAAGTAAGAGATTTATTAAAATCAGGAAAAACTACAAGTGTTCAGCTGGTTCAGGATTCTATCAAAACTTTTGAAGAAGATAAAAAATCCGCAGTCCCGTTGAATGCTTTTCTGGAAATGTATGATGACGCGCTCGCTAAAGCCGAATCCGCTGATAAAGAAATCGCGGAAGCAAGAACGGCCGGCACGCTTGATGAACTTTTTGCAAAAAAGCCTTTGCTCGGTTTGCCGTTTGCAAATAAGGACAATATCAGTTGTAAAGGTCACAGATTGACTTGTGCGTCTAAAATTCTTGAAGGTTATGTTGCGCCTTACAATGCAACTGTAATCGCAAGACTTGAAAATGCCGGTGCAATTCCGCTTGGACGATGTAATCAGGACGAATTTGCAATGGGTTCTTCCACAGAATATTCCTGCTACGGACCTACAAGAAATCCTATTAACCGTGAATTTGTTTCCGGAGGTTCTTCCGGCGGTTCTGCTGCGGCCGTTAGTGCAAATCAGGCACTTTTTGGAATTGGAACGGAAACCGGCGGTTCTGTGCGTTTGCCGGCAAGTTATTGTGGAATTTACGGTCTTAAACCAACTTACGGAGTTTTGAGTCGCTGGGGAGTTGTTGCTTACGGTTCTTCTCTGGACCAGGTTGGAATTATGGGACACACTCCGTCTGATATTGCCGAACCGCTTGCTGCAATGTGCGGAGTTGATATGTATGATGACACTTCCGCAGATTTGCCTGATAGCGAAAGTTTAAAAAATCTCAAGGCACTTTCTGATGATGAATTTAAAAAACTGAAAATTGCAATTCCAAAGCAGTTTTTAAAGACAGAAGGCGCCGATGCCGATGTCGTTAAGATTTTTGAAGAAACTCGAAAGTGGTTTGAATCAAAAGGTGCAAAAATTGAAGAAGTTGACCTTCCAGTTTTGGATGCTTCCATCGCTTCTTATTATGTGATTGCGCTTTCCGAAGCCGCTTCTAACTTGAGTCGTTTTGATGGAATCCGTTATGGCCGTCGCGTAGACAATGGCAAAGGTTATGATGAACTTTACGTTGACACTCGTTCTGAAGGTTTTGGCCCGGAAGTTAAACGCCGAATCATCATTGGAAATTATGTGCTTTCTGAGCAGTTTAGTGGCGACACTTACAAAAAAGGTATGACCGTTCGTGCCAGAATTCAAAAGGAAGTCGCAAAAGTTTTTGAATCTTATGATTTGATTCTTTGTCCAACTTGCCCGACAGCGGCTTTCAGACTTGGTTCAAAAGTTGATAATCCTTTGGAAATGTATCTTTCTGATTTGTACACGACTTTTGTAAACCTTGCCCGAATTCCTTCAATTTCAGTGCCGGCCGGACTCACTTCCAAAGATAAAATGCCGGTTGGAATGCAGTTTGCAGGTCCAATGTTCAGTGAACCAAAAATCCTGCGCATTGCACAAAACTGGGAAGAAGATCACGCCGGTTGCGGTATGCACTAAAATAATCAGCTGAAAAAAAACGGCACTTTCGTAAAACAGGTTTTTCTGTTCGCGGAAGTGCCATTTTTTTTGATTTTTTTTGATTTGAGATTTTTTTGACCGTTATTTTGAATTTACAGTCATAATCTGCTGAATTTCTGCGTGTTCTGTGACTGCCGGTGCGGAATCTTTTATGCTTGTGCGGAACGGCGCGAGCGGAAGTTTATTTTTTGAATAAATTGTAACCGGGCCGTAATTGAACCACGCGTATCTTGCAAATGCTGGGTGCGGAACTTTTGCACTTTTCAAAATAATCTGATTTGGTTTTTCCTTTCCAAATGAAAATTCTGCCGGATAGTAAATTCCGTCCGAACCGGCAACTTCAAAGCCAGTAAAACCTTCCGGAACTTTGTTGCCCTGAATTGCCTCTAATTTTTCGTAATCTTTGAACCACTGGTCTGTAACGGCGTCGTTGCGGATTATAAAACCGTCATCGGCATCAGAAAATTCCGTGATTATGCAGTCATCTTTTACAAGACTTGATTTTAACATTGGCGAAAATGCTGGGATTTTTGATTTATTATTTTCCGGATAAATTTCCTGCATTGCGATGTTTTCCATTCGTGTGCCAAGTTCTTTTTTTGATTTTGGATGAATGTCGTTGTACCAGCCTAAATCAAACGCGCAGGTCATAAAGGCATTTTTAATTGTGTTATGAACTTTTTGCTGAGCTTCGCGCACAAGGCACCAGTGTTTAAAATCCTTGTCCTGTCTGTAGCGGTGATTTACCAGCTGTACAAAAATGAACGGAAGGTCAGATTCATTCCAGTCTTCGCGCCAGTTGTCAATCATTGTGGAAAAAAGTTTGTAGTAATAATTTGGTTTGTGGTCGTCACTTTCGCCTTGATACCAGATTACGCCCTTGATTGTGTAAGGCATTACGCGTTTTAGCATTGTCTGATAAAGTCCGCATGGTCTGAATGGATTTTTGCAGGATTTTGGGCCCGGCCATTCGCAAGTACCGATTCTGTTCTGGACTTCAGCCCATTCAATGTCCGGTTCTTTTGCGTAAATTTCGTTACATTTTTTTTGCCATTCGTCATTGCGCTTTGTGTATTCGTCATATTCGCGGCATTGCAGTTCTATTGATTTGCCTTTTGTGGCTTCTTCCTGTTCGTCAAGGTAAGTTTTGAGCTCTAAATCCTTTTCCAGATGTTCTTTGTTCATCCAGGCACTTGCGGAAGTTCCGCCCCAGTTGCAGCCGATTAGCCCGACAGTTACGCCAGTGTCCTGAGCAAGTTTTTTTGCATAAAAGTAGCCCACGGCACTCCAGGCTTTTTTCCATTCGCTGTCCCAGGTTTGCCAGCAGGTGGATTTTTCTGCCTGATAAAATGATTCGTCCATCCAGGCAATTTTGTTTGTGTAGTAAAATCTAACGTTTGGATCTTCCGTGATTTTTAATTCTTCCGGGCCTTCCGTGCAGTTTTGAAGTTCAAATTCCATATTTGACTGTCCGCCGGCAAGCCATACTTCGCCAATTGCAATATCAGAAAAATTGAAAGTGGACTCTTCTGTTTCAACTTTTAACGTACAGTTTTTTTGCGCTGACTGCGGTTCCAGCTGGACAATCCACTGTTCGCCGTGCGCGAAAGTAGAATTTTTGCTTAAAAGCTGATTTTCTGAATTAAAAAGTGATGCTGTGATTTTTTTTCCGGAATCTTTTGATTCACACCAGCCAAAAATAGAAATGCTTTTGTTTCTTTGTAAAACGCAATGATTTGAAATTACTGCTGCAACTGAAATACTCATTTTGTAAACCTCAAATGAAAATTATAGAGCATTTACAAAAAATTTGAAAATTGAAACTGAAAGACGGGGAACTTTCGTTAAGCGCGAAAAACTTTTTGCGTAAGAAAAACTGCGCCGGAGAAACGCACACCTGCGTTGTTTGTTTGAACAAACAATGCAGAACAAAAAAAGCGTACTATTTGTGCGCTTTTTTTGTTTGAGCGCCAGCGAAGTGTAAGTTGCGACTTACGCGAGGCATTTGCGCCCGTATGAAATTTATAAAATTAAAGAACTGAAATGAATTTTAAGAAATTCTGCTTGCCTTCCGCGGTGCGCTTGTAAACTCCGGCGTCTTCCAGAACTTTTGAAAACACAATTCCGGTTTCTTTCTGGAGGGCGGCGGCGTCAAGTTTTGGATATTTTGGCTTGATTTCGTCAATCCAGTCGGCATGTTTGGCAAGATTTTCGTCTTTGCGGAGATCCTGACCTTCGGCAACGGCTTTTTCCAGCGCGGCAAGTTCATTTTTGAGGCGGCTAGGCAAAATTGCAAGGCCCATAACTTCAATCAGCCCGATATTTTCCTTTTTGATGTGGTGAAGATTTGCGTGCGGGTGATAAACTCCAAGCGGATGTTCGTCCGTGGTTATGTTATTGCGCAAAACGAGGTTGAGTTCGTAAAGGTTGCCGTTCATTCTTGCAATTGGAGTGATTGTATTGTGAATTTCGCCATCGGTCTGGGCAAAAATAAAGGCTTTTTCGTCCGTGTAATTGCGCCAGGCTTGCAGAATATGGTCGGCGGCATTAATGAGTTCTTCGGAATTTTTTGAAGAAATGCGGATAACTGACATTGGCCATTTTAAAATTGCACATTTTACTGACGGAAAATCTTTTAATTTGAAAGAATCTTCTGCTTCGGCGCGCATAAGCGGGAATTCGTAGCAGCCACCCTGAAAATGATTGTGAGTGAGAATTGATCCGCCGACGATTGGAATGTCCGCGTTGCTTCCGAGAGTGTAGTGCGGGAATTGTTTTACAAAATCTATGAGGCGGATAAAAGTTTCGTGGTTGATTTTCATTGGCTCGTGCTTTGAATCAAACACGATGCAGTGTTCGTTATAATAAACGTACGGAGAATACTGAAGATACCAGTCTTCGCCGTTCAATTTTAAAGGAATTATGCGGTGATTTTGTCTTGCGGCGTGGTTCATTCTGCCGGCATAACCTTCGTTTTCTTTGCACAAAAGGCAGGCAGGGTAGCCACTCTGTTTTAAATTGCGGGCGGCGGCAATTGCTTTTGGATCTTTTTCTGGTTTTGAAAGATTGATTGTGATGTCAAGGTCACCGTATTCTGTGGGAGTTTTCCATTTTAGGTCTTTGCATACGCGGTAACGGCGGATGTAGTTTGTGTCGCAGCTGAATTTGTAGTACCAGTCTGTGGCGGCCTTTGCGCTCACGTCAGTTTTGAGAGTATTGAAAATTTCGCGCACGTCACTTGGCGGCGGAACCATGAGTCCCATGATTTTAGTGTCAAAAAGGTCGCGGCTCACAATGCCAGAATCTTCAAAAATCTGATGTTCGCCGGCGTAGGCCAAAAGCTGATTCAAAATATCTTCCAGTTCGCCGATTTCTACATTTTGAGGAAGTGCAGCCTGTTCAGGATTTTCAAAACCGTCCAGACGGAAAAGTTCAAGATATTTGTTCTGAGTGTAAATTACGTCGTCTGAAGTTATGAGTGAAGTTTTTAAACCGTAAGCAACGAGGCGGTTAATGTTTTCAAAAATTGTCATAAAAATCTCCCGTAAAAGTCAAATTTTTTGGAATGACTTTGATATTTTAAGGTTACACTTGTGTAAAAAAATTAGCAACACGTGTCACTATTGATAGTAACACTATCAGTCAGATTTTGCAAACTTTTTTTTGATGGGGAGGGGGCGGTTCAAAGATTATGCCGTGTGACACCGGCGGCTTAGTGAAGATTTTGCTTATGCAGTGAAGGGG
>CAVHTI010000003.1:0-91809 GCA_963638805.1 Anaerobutyricum sp. | reverse complement strand
AACATGTTTACACAAAGTATAATTCCTTAAGTTCTGAAGAAAAGAAAAAAGTTTCAATGCTAACTTCTTCAGAACAACTCTGGTTTGAATCTGCAATGGGTTCTAAAACTGAACTTGGTGTAAGGCAGTTGTTTACAAACTTTACAAATCAGCTTGCTTTAGCCGCCCGCATAGACATCAAAAACATCGGAACAGAAAACAGTGGTGTAGAAATTGTAGAATCTGACGTGGACAAGGCCGAATTTAAAGAGCCTGCTTATATGGTAACTCCAACCGGACGTGGAAAGGTCATTGAAAATAACAAAGGTGCCTTGAATTTTAAGGTGCGCGCTATTAATTCTGGTTCCCTTACTTTCTTTTTGCGTGGCATTGATTTGCGTGGCCCTGACGGAAAGAGAATTCCTGCAAAGGTTACTTATACTTCGCTTCGCATTAACGGTGAAGAACAATTAAAGGCGGAACAGACGGTCTGGCACGATATTCCTTTTAAATTTGCTAAAAATGTAAAAGACGGCGACACTTTTGATGTTTCTATCACGTGGAAAAAAGCTCCACCTGAAAGTTTTGCTTTGTCTGCTCCGGTAGCAACGGTAACTCCTCCTGCTCCAAAAACAATTGTCGTAGAAAAACCTATTGGTGACAAAAAACTTTCTGATGAAATTGCCACTCTGAATAAAAAAGTTGCAGACCTTCAAAATCAACTGAAGTTGAAAGACGGCGAAAATGCAAAAATCAAGAAAGAAGCCCTTGAAAATTGCGAGCGCATTTTGAATATGGTAAAAACCTGTTCCGTGCCAAAAGTCGCACAGAATAAAAATGATGATGCAACCGTTCAAAAATTAAAGAAAGAAATTACAAGAATAAAATCTTCACACCGTTACCGCATTGGTAGTGTAATCACTTTTATTCCAGGTTCCATTCGCCGCTGGTTCAAAAGAGGTAAAAAATAGAAAAATACTTCCGCCCTATTATCCGCAGCCCCAATTACGGCTATTCCACGGTGTGTGGAAAGCGCTTTCCATATGCAGTGGAATGGCCATTCCACATACTGTGGATAATGGGGGAGTGGAAGTTTTTGCATTAAAAACAAAAGAAGAGTAATTGGTAGTTTTTGTTTCTGTACTCAGATTGTTCTTGCCTTTCCCCCCTCATCCCCCGCAAGTTTGACAAATAATCTGGTAGAAAATATAATCAAAAAAAGTTATACTTTAATATAATTGTGTCGATGATATAAAAAGATTTTCTTTATTCGAGGCGCAAGCCTGTACGTATAAAAAATCGAGGAGTTTTGCATGAAAAGGGGACTTAAGGTCTTAGCTAGTCTTGCATGTCTTTTTGTGATTGGATTACCAGCATTCAGCCAGCCAAGCTCAAAAAGTGCAGAGACATTCGTAATGGAAAGTTTTGATAATGTTGGAAATCAGAACTATATGCATAATGGTCAGACTTACAGTTGGGACTGGTCGGTAAATGCGAGCAGATTTGTTGCTGAAGGTTATCCAAAACAGGGAATTTATGATGGTATTCCTAATTCTTTGGGAATTTTGCTTAAAGGTCAGGATGTTGAACCAAAAGTTCTTGGTGTAAAAACTGCTTTTAATCGCAAAGGTGATAACTGGTTTGAAGTTTATCCTTCTAAAGACGGTGAAAGTTTTGAAATTCCGTTTGTTGGAAATGTAAAACATATTGATTTCTGGGTTTGGGGTGCAAATTACAATTACACTCTTGAAATTATGGTTCGTGACGCTAACGGTTCTGTTCACAATCTTCCTGCCGGAAATCTTGCGTTCCACGGTTGGAAAAATATTATTGTGAAGATTCCAGGCTGGTTGTGTCAGCAGTCAAGACTTCGTTCTGGTCCACAGAATTTGACTTTTGTAGGATTTAGAATCCGCTCTGATGCCGAAGAATATGTAGATAATTTTGTGATTTTCTTTGATCAGTTAAAATATTCAACAAATTCTCTTTCATATATCTATGATGGTTATGAATTAAATGATGTTGATTTTGGTTCAGATTCAGATTCTGATTCTGGTGATGATGTAACAACTGTCGGAAATGAAAAATAGGTAGGAAAATATGAAAAAAATCTTAGCTTTTAGTGTAATTGCGGCTTTGTCTGCAACTATGGTTTTTGCTCAGGGATACAGTTTGTCAGATCCTAATGCAGAAACTATTGGTGCTGATTCGGCAATGGCTTCTTTAAGAGAAGTTTCTGTTGATAAATTTGAAAGAGAAGGTTCCTGGAACGTTCATATGTCTGCTGATGACGGTGTTATTACTTCAAGACTTTTTGAAGGAAATCCTGCAATGAAGGAACCTTTAAAAGAAGATGAAGGCAAGGAAGACGAAGATACTCAGGTTTTGGGCGTTCGTGTTGATTTCTTCCGCCGTGGTATTGATTCGTTTACAATCAAAGCTGGTCGCCCTCTCCCTGTTGAAGGAACTGTAAAGACAATTTCTATGTGGGTTTGTGGTCGTAACCAGAGTCATGATATGTATGTTCTTGTTCAGGATTATTTTGGAAGTAATTTTGAACTTTATCTTGGAAATCTTGGATTCAGTGGCTGGAAAAAACTTACTGCAGTTGTTCCTCCAAGTCCGGATGGAGAACACGGAATTGTTCAGAGTTCAGCATATTACGGTGATAAACCTGGCTTAAGAATTGTAGGATTCAGAGTTGACTGTAATCCAATGCAGGCTCGCGGTTCTTATTACTTGTATCTTGATGATTTACGTGCTGTTACAGACTTGTACGACATGGAAAATCATGATGAAGATGACATGTCAGATAGCTGGTAGTCTTTTTTAATGCAAACAACAGGCAGTTTCTGTTAATTCAGAGGCTGCCTTTTTTTTGTTTAAACTGATAAAAATTAATCTTCAGAAATTTTATAAAAATGTGTGCGGCCTTGTTTTTGAGTTTCCTGCAGTAAATTCATTCTGACAAAAACCCAGATAATTAAATGCGAATTCCAGCTGGCAGAAGCGGGTAAATTTTTATTTGAAAGCAGTGCGGAAGTTAAATCTTTTGCACAGAATTCTTTGTTCAGTTCTTGCGGTAAGAGGGCAAGGTAGTCATCTTTTGTGCAAAAGTGCCGTGTCATCAAAATTTCATCAAGTTTGTTGTTTGTTTTAATCCAGTTTTTAAGAAATCTTCTTTGTTTGTTGCGCGACTGCACTTTTTCTTCTGTCCGCACACGATATTCGCTTATGTTTATTTCAAGAACATCAAGACTGAAATTCGGGTTCAGCAAAATAGGGTAAATGCCGGTAAGTTCGCGAAAAATGCTGTAAATTGAACCTTTTTTGGGACTTTTTCGTTTTGAAATAATATTTCCCGCCGTATCTTTTAAAATTATCGTTTTATTAATTACAACCGTGTGAACAACTTTGACTTTGTGGCCTTTTTCTATTGCATCAAGAAGTTTTGGCAGAAGTTTTGAAAGATTTTTCGTTTGAATTTCTATTACGTTGTTGTCTTCCGTCAAAATATCGTAGACGTGGCCGTCCAGTTCTACTTCCGTTTTTCCATTTTCCTGAAATGAATAGAGTTTTTTTAATGTGTTGTGAAGCGAACTTTCGTTGATGGTTGAAAAATTCATATCAAAATAATATCAGATAATGACTATACATAAAACTCTAAATATTGAAAGTATTTTTTTTTATTGTAAACAAAAATCAAAAAATCAAAAAAAAGACTCTAGTCGGCAAGAAAGGTGTTTGACTTTAGCATTTTTTCATATAAAATGGTGAATAAGTGGGAAATTGTGGTAAAAAGTGGTAATAAGTGGGTATGAATCTGTTAACTGGTGAATACAATAATACAATTGACGAAAAAGGACGTGTCTCATTTCCTGCTAAATTGAGGACGGCTGTAAATCAAAACGTACTTATGGTTACCAAGGGTTTAGATCGCTGCTTATGGCTTTTTACCCAAGAAGAGTGGGAAATCTTTCAAAATAAAGTAATGAATAACGCTTCTATGATGAAAGGTCGGGACATGCAGGTTGTCCGTCATTTTATAGCGCCTGCCCAACAGGTTGAATTTGACAAAAACGGGCGGCTTTCCGTCCCTCAAAGTTTGCGTGAATATGCAAAACTTTCTAAAGACTGCACTATTCTTGGTATTGCAAAGTATGTGGAACTGTGGGATTCCGCAACTTACAGTCAATATCTTGAAGATAGTGAAGATTCTTTTAGAGAAGCTGCCGAAGCTTTTAATGATATTAATTTTGAATAAAATTATACGAAGAAAATTGGGTGGGAAAAATTGGAAATCGTACATACGCCGGTTTTATTGAATGAATGTCTCGAATATCTGTCGCCTGAAGGTGAAAAATACGAAAATCATGCGGTAATGATTGATTCGACGCTTGGTGAAGGCGGCCATACTTACAATTTTCTGAAAAAATATAAAAATCTTGAAATTATCGGGCTTGATGCTGATTCTGTGATTCAAAGTCGTGCAAAAGAACGCTTGAGTGAATTTGGGGATCGTGTTCATTTTTATAACGGCTGGTTTAATGATTTTTACGCAAATTATCCTGAACAGTATGAAAAACCTGATTTAATACTTTTTGATTTAGGAATTTCGGTTTTTCATTATGAAAGAAGTCACAGAGGATTTTCTTTTAGATATGATGAAAAACTTGATATGAGGCTGAATTCTTCGGAAGGGGAATCAGCGGCCGACTTGGTAAATAAACTGCCGGAAGAAAAACTTGCGGATTTAATTTATTTGTACGGAGAAGAAAAACTCAGTCGTAAAATTGCTCACGCGATTGTTGAAGCGCGCCAGGGCGGAGAAATTGAATCATCAAAGGCACTTGCAGAAATTATCTGGAATGCCGTGCCAGCAAATTATCGCTACGGCCAGATTCATCCGGCGACAAGAACGTTCCAGGCACTCCGAATTGCTGTAAATTCTGAATTAAAACGCCTGCCAAATGCATTATTTAACGCATTTAATAATTTAAAACCGGACGGAAAAATGGGCGTGATCACTTTTCATTCTTTGGAAGATAGAATTGTAAAGAATTTTTTCAGAAATCTGGGGAAACAGTGTGTTTGTCCGCCGGAAATTGCCGTTTGTCGTTGTGGCGGAAAGGCTTGTGCGGAAATTTTAACTCGTAAGCCACTTTGTCCGACAGAAGAAGAAATAAAAATGAACAGCCCGTCAAGAAGTGCAAAACTCAGAGTTGTGCGAAAAATAAAAGATGCCACGAAATATCATCTTGAAGGGGTAATTGGTTATTAATATGAAGTCAAAAGTAAAATCATTTTTTATTGTGCTTGGAATAAGTTTATTTGCCCTTTCAATTCCAGGATTGCTTTTTGCCTATACTTATCAGGCTCATCGTTACACAAAATTGCAAAAAGAAGTTAAGGAACTAGAAAAAACTCAGGAAACTCTCATTGAAGAAAATAAGCGTCTTGTAAGTGATATAAGCGTTTTGAGCAGCGCAGATCGTATTGAAAAAATTGCGGTAGAAGAACTTGGAATGCATAAGGCAGAAACTGAAGACATTGTCCGTGTTGATATGTCCGGGGAGCGAAAATAATGGAAACTTTGTTGTCTTATGATGAAATTATTGACGCTGTAAAAGGATTTTCAATTTCAAGTCAAAAAAATGCGTTTTTTACTTCCGTGCAGACCGACAGTCGTTTGGTAACGGAAAATACTTTGTTTATCCCTTTGATGGGAGAATTTCAAAACGGCCACAAATATATTCCTCAGGCAATTGAAAAAGGTGCCACTGTGATTTTTATAAATGACGAGGAATATAAAAATCAAAAGTCATTTTATGACAAACTCGCTGATGAAAAAAAATCAGTACTTTTTGTTATTGTAAAAAATACTCTTTACGCATTGCAAAATGCTGCGGAATTTTATGTTTCTAAATTCCCTGATTTGCTGAAAATTGCCGTTACCGGTTCAAGTGGAAAAACTACGACAAAAGAAATGCTCGTGAGCGTGGCAAAAGCTCATTTTGGCGAAGAACAGACGGTTTACACAAAGGGAAATTTTAATTCTGAGACTGGCTTGCCACTTTCGGTTTTTCAAATTAAAAAAAATCACAAATGCGGAATTTTTGAAATGGGAATGAATCGTGAAAATGAAATCGGTGAAATTTCTGCGGTTTTAAAGCCGGAATTTGCGATTATCACGAATATTGGTACCGCGCACATTGGAATTCTTGGAAGCCGGGAAAATATTGCGCGCGAAAAACGTAAAATTTTTGATTATATCCCGGAAAATGGCGCTGCCGTTGTTCCTCAATCTGATGATTTTGCGGATTTTTGCACTGAAAATGTAAAAGGCAAAGTCATAAAATTTGGAAAATCGGTTGACGAAAAAATCAGCGGTGTAAAATTTATAAAAGACAATGGAATTTTTGGCACGGAATTCAGCGTTGACGGCCTTGACGTAAAACTTCCGCTATCTGGCGAATATAATTATTCAAATGCCCTGTCCGTTGTGGCGCTTGCACGCCAGATTGGAATTTCTGCCACGGAAATCAAAAAAGGTCTTGAAAATGTGACTTCTATCGGCGGCCGTATGGAAATAAAACCGGCAGAACTTTGCACTGATGACGGCAAAAATGTCAAAAAAGTTGTTTTGATTAAAGATTTTTACAATGCAAATCCAGATTCTATGAAAAAAGGAATTGAATTTGCGGCCTCTCTTTCTGATTTTAACGAAAAAGTTTTTGTGCTTGCGGATATGAAAGAACTTGGCGCGGAAAGTAAAAAAAATCATAAGGAAATTGGTGAAATTCTTTCAAAAATCATTTTAAAAAACGACAGCGCAGTCTTAGTTTATCTTATTGGCGACGAAATGAAGTGCGCTTACGACATTCTTCTTCCGATTTTTCAAGAAAAATGTCGCGGATTTAAAAAACTTTTCTGGAATAAAGAAAATTCACCAGAAATTTTTAATCAGATTTCTGAAGATATAAAAAATTCTGTGGCAGAAAATTCTGTCATTATGTTTAAAGGTTCTCACAGTATGAATCTTGAATTACTTTGTGATATTTTGCAGGGGCGAAAAAATGGATGATTTTACATTTAGTGCGGCAAAACCTGTAGAAAAGTATCACAAAATTGATATCTGGATGCTCATTTCTATAGTTATCTTGTGGGGACTTGGAATTTTTACGGTTTATTTTACTTCGAGTGGCAGTAAGCAGGTAACGGAATGGCGTCTTGTAAGTCATCAGTTGATTTCTTCTGGGATTGGATTTGTGTTTTTTATTTTGTTCGCGTTCCTTGATATGCGCATTATAAAAAAACTGGTTCCGGCAATTGTGATTCTGGCTCTTGTACTTTGCGTGCTGACTTTTATTCCGTTCTTTTCAAAGGAAATTAACGGTGCCAGACGATGGATTGGATTTGGAAATTATACTTTTCAGCCATCGGAACTTGTAAAATTTGCCGTGGTGCTTTTTATTGCAAATTTTTTTGATAAAGAAAGTGAAAAATCAGATTTGGAAGAAAAACCATCAGTTTTTCCGTGTGTGCTTGTACTTATAGGCTTTACAGTTCTTGTAGGGGCTCAAAATGACTTTTCTACCTGTCTTTTGATTTTTCTTGTGGGATTTTTACTTTTTGTTGTGAGCGGACAGAAAATAAAATGGTTTTTTCCGTTGGCTGTAGCCTCATTGCCATTTATTTTTCTTTTAATTGTTTTAAAACCTTACCGTCTTGACCGAATAAAGGGTTTTTTGTTTAGAAACAATGCGGATTATCACGGAACGCTGAATTATCAGGTTAATACGGCGCGTTCTGCAATTATAGAAGGCGGTTTTTTAGGCAACGGAATTGGAATGGGCTTAGAGAAAACTAAAAACATTCCAGAAATTCAGGCCGATTTTATTTTTGCCGGGTGGTCAGAAGCGATGGGATTTTTAGGCGTGGTGATTTATATTTGTGTTTTGGCGTTTTTTGCCTGGCGCGGATACCGTTCCGCTCTAAAAAATCCTGGAAGATTTGCGGCGTACGGTTGTTTTGGCTGTGTTTCGTTTATCGTGATTCAGTCTTTGATAAATTGTATGGTCGTGGCAGGAATGCTCCCGACAACAGGAATCACACTTCCGTTTTTTTCGCTTGGCGGTTCATCAATCATGGTGACTCTTGCGATGAGCGGTTTTATTGTGAATGCTTCAAGTTGCCGTGAAATTCCTAAAAAAGAAATTATAAATGACGAAAATGAGTATGAAAGTCTCATTAGTGATTTTACAGAGTAAAAAGTTATAAAAAGGTGGATGCTTGATGAGCGATTTTGGTCTTTACGTTACAAGTGATTTTTGTGATGACGAATTATATGCCGATGAAGAAGTAAAAATTGAACCGAAAAAAGAAAAATCTGGAAGTGGAAAGAAATTCCGCATAATTAAGATTTTTTTCTGGGTATTCTTGAGTTTTGTAGTCGGGGAATTTTTGTGGTACAAGGTTGGAAGTCCTTTATTTCACAGTCCTCAAATTACATTTTCTGGTTATAATACTTATTCACCGGAAGAACTTTGCGTAAAATTGCTTTCGATGAATTCTACAAACTGGCTGGATTTTGATTGTGAAGAGGCTGCGTCAATTTTATCATCAGAGGCAGGAATTGAAAGTGTCACGGTCACAAAAAAATTTCCAAGTCATATTTATATAAATGTTACCGAAAGAACTCCTGTTGCCATAACTTTTGTTGATTTAAAAGGCTACACGACACCAGTTCAGATTGATAAAAGCGGCACATTGTTTCCTGAACACGAAGGCAAAAAAACTGATAAATCAAATTTACCGATTGTTTCTGGAATTCCTGTAGAATTTATGGCCAGCGGAATGAAAATTCCTTTAAAATATAGAACTTTGATAGAACAAATTTCAAAAATTCACGAATTGCCTCAAAATTATTTTGCGGGAATTTCTGAAATCAGCGTAATTACAAAAGACAGCGGAAATTATGAACTTGAAATTATACCGTCGCAGTCAAAGGTTAAAGTGCTGACCGACCGTTCGTTGAATGAAGACGCCATAAAGTATATGATGTTAGTGTTAGATGTTGTAAATAAACTGTCAGTTGACGCAACTACGGTTGATTTACGATACGGTTCGGTTTCTTACAGAACCAGCGGAGATTTATAGTATGGCAGATGGAATTGTAGTTGGACTTGATATTGGTACGAGTGTAATTAGAGTTGCAATCGGACAAATTGAAATTGACAGTCAGGGAAATAAAAAAATCAATATTGTTGGTACTGCTGCTAAAAAATCTGCCGGAATGAGAAACGGTGCCATTGTAAATATTGAAGATGCAAAAAACGCTGTAAAAGAAGCCGTTGATGCGGCCGAATTAAATGCCGGAATTGTTGTTGAATCTGTGGTCGCTGCAATTGGCGGTGGACAGATTGAAAGTATGAATTCTAACGGTTCTGTGCCAATCAGCAGTTCAGGAAAAAATAATAAAGAAATTACTTATGGTGATATTAACCGCGCAATAGAAAGTGCTACGGCCGTGCCAATTCCTGCTGACCGCGAAAAATTGCATACTATTCCGCAGACTTACATTGTGGACGGGGTTACTGGAATTGATAATCCAATCAATCGTATTGGTGTAAGGCTTGGCGTTGAAGTTCACATTGTCACGGCATCAAAAGGAATCATCACAAATCTTAGAAACTGCATTAACCGCGCGAATTATTGTCTTGACGGTGTAATGTTAAAAACTCTTGCGGCTGTAAGGGCGGTTTGTCCTGATGAAGATGAACTTCAGCTTGGTTCAATAATCATTGATTTGGGCGCCGGAACTACGGACGTGATTGTTTTTGTAAAAGGTGCGCCAATTGCGACTGCCTCAATTCCTGTTGGTGGAAATCTTGTGACAAATGATATTGCGGTTGTAACTCAAATTCCTGTTGCAGTGGCAGAGGAAAAGAAACTTGAATCTGGCTGTTGCTGGCTTCCGCTTATTACTGAAGAAAATGATACGGAAGTTATTTTGCCGGGAGTTGGTGGCCGTGACCCTGAAATTATTTATCGTTCTCAGTTGTGTCAGATTATTCAGGCCAGAATGGAACAGATTTTCACGATGGCAAGATCGGCAATTGCAAAGAAAACAAAAAATTATGTAACGGAACTTTCCGGAAATATTGTGCTTGTCGGTGGCGGCGCAATGATGGAAGGCGTTGATGAACTTGCAAAAAATGTCTGGAAAACAAATTCTGTACGAATCGGCAAACCGGGAAATCTTGGTGGTGTTACGGAAGATTATCAGCGGGCGGATTTTGCAACGGCGGTTGGACTTGTTGTTGCAAACACAAAATTCGCAGAAAATCATGGGAATCACAGAAAAAATAAAATTCACGGAGCAAAAAAAGAAAACGGTTCTTCTGGAGAAAGTAAATTAAAAAAATTCTGGAAGTCACTTTTCTAGAAATATAAAAAAGGGGGCTGTCCAATAAAGTTTGGTACATGGTGACATTCTGACCCTGAAACAAGTTCAGGGTGACGGCTGTTGTCATTCCGAATTCAGTTCGGAATCTATGTACTGAATATGGTGTAAATGCTGAAGTAAATTCAACATGACACAACTTTTAAGGCAGACCATAATTTTGAAATAAAAAACGCAGAAATCAGTGGGAGGATATATGAGTTTTGGTTTTTCAATTGTAAATGAAGATGATTCGCAGACTGGCGATATTAATCAGGCGTTAAATGATTATAATCAGACTGTAATAAAAGTTGTGGGTTGCGGTGGCGGCGGTTCAAGTGCCGTAAACAGAATGATCAGCCGCAAAGTAGAAAACGTCGATTTTATAGTTTTAAATACAGATTTACAGGCTCTGAATCGTTCAAATGCGGAAATTAGACTTGCAATTGGACAAAAGGTTACCCGCGGACTTGGTGCCGGCGGTAAACCGGAAATTGGCGAAAAAGCCGCAGAAGAAGATCGTGAAATTATTACAAATACTTTGCGTGGCGCAGATATGGTTTTTATTACTGCCGGTATGGGTGGCGGAACTGGAACTGGTTCTGCTCCGGTTGTTGCCGAAATTGCACGTGAATTGGGATGTCTTACCGTTGCAGTTGTAACAACTCCTTTTGTTTTTGAAGGCCGTGTAAGAATGCGACAGGCTCAGGCCGGACTTGAAAAACTTAAACAGCACGTTGATTCTCTGATTGTAATTCCAAATGAACAACTCTTTAAAAATATTGAAAAAACTACGACCGTAAAAGATTCCTTTAGAATGGCTGATGAAATTTTGTGCCAGGGAGTTGCCGGAATTTCAAATATCATTACAAAACCTGGTGATGTTAATACTGACTTTGCCGATGTAAAAAATGCAATGAGCGGTCAGGGAAATGCAATTTTTGGTATTGGAGAAGGCGAAGGCGAAAATCGTGCCGCAGATGCCGCGTACAAGGCAATTAACAATCCGATGCTTGAAAATTCCAGCATTGACGGTGCAAAGAACATTCTTCTTAACATTTGTGCAAGTGAAGAAGTTGCATTGTCAGAAGTTCAGGAAATTACAAGCATTGTTACCGCTTCTGCTGACGAAGATTACAATATGTACTGGGGACAGGTTACAATTCCTGAACTTGGCGACAAAATCAGCGTAACAGTAATTGCAACAGGATTTGAAGATAAGTCAAAAGCAAAAAATAATGATGAAAATTCTGCAGAAACGGAAGAATCAAATCCTGAAACTGTAATGCCAAAGGTTGAAAAAGAACCGTTGCCTGATAATGTTGTAACAAGCGATGAATTAAATGCAATCTGGCAGAATAAACCGGTTGCCTCTGAGCCAAAGTTTAGAACGGAAATCCCTTCTGTTGCAGAAAAAACTGAAAAACCTAAAAGCTGGACATTGTTTGATTCTGATGACGACAAGGCAAATGAATCAAAACCAAATGTCAGAAAATTAAATATTAACAGCAATTATTCTGATCCGAATGATTTGTCCAAACCTGCAATTTACAGTAATCCGAATTTTAGCCGTTCAATAAGACTTTCTGACGATAAATAAATTTTTTACCGCAGATGGAGTTTTAAAAGGCTCCCTTAAGGAAAAATTCAATGACTATAAATGAGTTTTTGGATCAATTTTATTCAGACTTGATTCTTGTAAAACGCAGTTCTCAAAAAACGGCGGAAACGTACAGAATTTCTGCCGAAGAACTTTTAAAATGGCTTCAGTCTGAAAAAATTAAACTTCGGGATGTAAAAACTCAGGAATTAACGTATTTTTTCTTAAAACGCAAAACTGAAGGCGCCACTGAATTGACGCTCGCAAAGGATATGTCTGCAATCCGGTCGCTGGGGGATTATCTTGTGCGCCAGAATTTGTGGACGGAAAATAAGGCACTCTTGCTTGACCGCCCAAAAGCTCATCGGGAAATTCCAAAAGTACTGACCATTGAACAAATTGACACGTTGCTGAGTGTGATTGACACTACAACTCCGCTTGGAAAACGGGACGACGCGCTCTTTGAATTAATTTACAGTTGCGGTTTACGAATAAGCGAGGCGTGTTCGCTAAAAGTCACAAATGTTCATTTTGACGAAAGGCTGATTCTTGTGCACGGCAAAGGTGACAAGGAGCGTCTTATTCCGTTTGGCGACCGTGCCGAAAAAAAACTGAGACTTTATCTTGATGAAGTTCGGCCGTCTTTAGTAAAAAATTATTCTGTTTCTGAAGTTTTTCTAAATTACAAGGGCGAGCCAATTTCGCGTAAGGGCGTCTGGAAAAATTTTCAGCAGATGGAAAAACTTAGTGGCATAAGTTCAAAAATTCATACTTTGCGGCACAGTTTTGCAACTCATTTGTTGAGTGGCGGGGCAGATTTGCGTTCTGTACAGGAATTACTTGGTCATTCTGATCTTGCAACTACTCAGATTTATACGCATATTACCGATAAAGAATTAGAAGAAGTTCACGAAAAATATTTTAAACGGTAAGGAAAAATTTTATGAAGAAAAATATTGCATTGATTTTTGTCATTTTTATGACAGTCTGGATTTTTAGTTCTTGCGGAGTTTCTAATAAAAAAATCCTGAGATTGCAGAAACTTGAAGAAGGCGTTGAAAATCCTACTACAATTGAAGAAATTGAAGATGCAATAAAAAAATATGAAGAAAGGGCGGCAGATTTGCAGTTAACTCAGCAACAGACTGGAATCTGGTACAAACTGCTTGGAACGCGTTACCTTGATAATAAAATGTATGGCGAGGCATTAAAGGCGTTTAAGTCAGCATTGGAGTATTATCCGGAAAATCAGAATCTTTACTATTATGTTGGAGTTTGCGCAGGGTATATGTCGCACACGGCAATGGATTATTCTGGCACGGGTTCTACGGAATTAAAATATAATTATTTAAAAACTGCAGAACAGGCTTATTTGCGTGCAATTGAAATTGATGATCGTTACGTGCGCGCACTTTATGGGCTTGGCGTTATTTATGTTTTTGAACTTGATGAACCGGCAAAGGCAATTCCATATCTTGAAAAATTACTTACGATTGACACTAGAAATATTGATGCAATGTTTGTGCTTGCCCGGGCATATTTTACGAATTTAGAATTTGACAATGCAGTAAAAATGTATGATACAATTATTTCTACTTCAAAATCTGAAGAATCTGTAAAAACTGCACAGGAAAATAAACGGTTAGTCTTAGATGCATCTTACTGATGAAGAAATTATTTTTGAAATATCAATTTCTCGGCTTACTTTTCTTAATTTTGAGCAAAAGAAATTATTAAGAAAAAATATTGACAGTCCTCATAAACTTTCATTATTGTCTAAAGATGACATTGAAAATTTCACGGGCAAAAAACTTTCACTGCGTGTTGAATGGAATGGGCCTGAAAATTTTCGTATGTCAAAAGTTGCCCTTCAGCGCTGCAAAATGATGAATATTCAGATTTTGCTCTATGATGATTTAAAATATCCGGAACTTTTAAGACAAACCGAAAATCCTCCGTATCTTTTATTTTGTCGCGGAAACGTTGAACTTCTTACAAACGGAAAATCAGTTTCTGTTGTTGGAACAAGGCGGATTACCCCTGAAGGCAGAAAGTCAGCTCACAATTTTGCCTATGACGCTACCGTTGACGGTTGTAACGTTGTTTCCGGGCTTGCAAACGGTGTGGACGGTTATGCTCATCAAGGGGCCGTGGATGCTTGGTTTGACGCTCTTGAAAAAGGCTATGACTGCAACTTGCTTGGAAAAACTATAGCGGTATTGCCTTCTGCAATTGATGAAATTACTCCTGTCGGTCACAAAAAAATGGCTTCGCAGATTTTGCAAACTGAAGGCTTGATTTTGAGTGAATATGAACCGGGCGCTATGATGGCAAAGTGGCATTTTGTTGCAAGAAACAGGATTATTGCAGGACTTTCGCCGGCAACCGTTGTAATTGAAGCTCCGGCGGGAAGTGGCGCACTAATAACGGCGGATTTTGCTCTTGATGAAAACCGTGATGTGCTTTTTCACCGTGCAGCGTTTAATTCTCTTGCAATTCAAGTTGGAGAGGCCGTGCATAATGATTTGGAAAAATTGCACGCAACCGGTAAAGTGAGCCGTTACAAAATGGAGAACTGCCCCGAAAAATTCTTGGAAGCAGGTGCTCCGGTTATAAATGATTATAAAGATTACTGTAAATGCCTTGCGGAAATGCCTGGCACGCGTAGCAATCAAAAAAATATTCAGAAAGATTTGTTTTCTGAAGACGAAAATCTGAATGTAAGATAGAAAATTTGCTGATTCAGCATATTCAGGAGAAATGTTATGGCAACAAAGAAAGCAAAAACTCCACAGACCCTTGTAATCGTAGAGTCTCCGGCAAAAGCTCACACAATTGAAAAATATCTGGGGCCTGGTTACACGGTAAAGGCTTCTATGGGGCATTTAATTGACTTGCCAAAATCAAGAATGGCGATTGATGTTGAAAATAATTTTCAGCCTGAATATATTACAGTGCGCGGAAGGGCAAAACTTTTGAGGGAACTTCAAAAAGATGCAAAAAAATCTGATGTTGTGCTGCTGGCATCCGATAACGACCGTGAAGGAGAAGCCATCGCCTGGCATTTGAATGAAGCTCTGAAAGATAAAACGGACGCTAAAATTAATCGTATTGTTTTTAACGAAATTACTCCGGTGGCAATCAAAGAGGCGGTTCAGCACCCCGGCCAGATTATTGAATCAAAAGTAAATGCACAAAAAGCGCGCCGTGTTCTTGACCGTCTTGTTGGCTATAATTTGAGTCCGCTTTTGTGGGTAAAGGTAAAAAATGGTTTGAGTGCGGGCCGTGTTCAGTCTGTTGCTTTGCGCCTTATTTGTGAGCGCGAAAAAGAAGTTGAAGATTTTATTCCTGAAGAATATTGGACTCTTGATGCTGATTTTAAAAAAGGAAAAACCGCTTTTACGGCTCAGCTGGTAAAATATAAGGGCGAAACTCCTGAATTAAAATCTCAGGCAATGGTTAATGAAATTATTGATGCAATAAAAAACAGCGACTGCACGGTTACTTCCATCAAAAAAACTGATAAGACTGTGCGTCCAAAACCTCCGTTTACAACTTCTAAACTTCAGCAGGCTGCCGCAAATCGCTTTAATTTTACTTCAAGAAAGACTATGCAGATTGCTCAGATGCTTTACGAAGGAATTAATATGGGCTCTAGTCGTGTAGGTCTTATTACTTACATGCGAACTGACTCTGTGCGAATTTCTGAAACGGCACTTTCTGATGTGCGTGACTGGATTTATAAAAATTATGCGAATGATTTGCCGGCGCAGGCGATTCATTATACGGTCGGAAAAGATGCTCAGGATGCCCATGAATGTATCCGTCCGACTTATACAACTTATACTCCGGAAAGCGTTAAAGAATACCTTTCTTCAGATCAATATAAATTGTATTCCTTGATTTGGGAAAGATTTGTTTCTTCTCAGATGGTTAATGCAAAGACGACTACAACTTCCGTTGAAATTACGGCCAGTGATGCAGTTTTCAGGGCAGCCGCAAGTAAAATCACGGAAAAAGGTTTTTATGATGTAATTAAAGTTTCTTCTTCAAAAGAAGATAAGTCCGGAAATTTGCCGTCACTTAAAGAAGGTGAAGTTCTTGAAACTGGCAATTTCCACCCGGAGCAGCATTTTACTCAAGGTCCTGCAAGATACACTGATGCTTCTATTGTCAGAATGCTTGAAGAAAAGGGCATTGGCCGACCGTCAACTTACGCGCCGATTATTTCAGTTTTGCTTGACCGTTATTACGTTACCCGCTCAAATAAACAGCTTATTCCTACAGAACTTGGCCGTATGATTTCTAAAATCCTGGTTGAAAGTTTCCCGGACGTTATAAACGAAGAATTTACTGCGGAAGTTGAAAATACTCTTGATGAAGTTGAAGCTGATAAAAAAGTCTGGAACGACATGATTCGTGATTTTTACGGACCTTTTAAAAAGCGTGTAGACGAAGTTATGGACAAAACCGAAAGTATCAAAGGTTTCCTTGATGAAAAAACTGATAAAGTCTGTGAACTTTGCGGAAAACCTATGATTAAAAAACTCGGTCGTTTTGGATATTTCCTTGCCTGCTCAGGATTCCCGGAGTGTCATAATACAAAGTCAATTCCGCTGGCAAAGTGTCCTTGCAAAGGCTGCGGTGGTGAAATTGTTGAACGAAAATCTAAAGGCCGGGGACGTTCGTTCTACGGTTGTACAAATTACCCGACCTGTAAATTTTTGACTCACTTTAAGCCTATTGATCAGTATTGTCCAAAATGTGGCTGGTTCCTTGTTGAAAAATTTGACAAGAAAAACGGCAATTATAAGTCCTGCATAAATCCTAACTGCGAATATTTACATTCCGCTGATGATGCTGAAGAAAAATTGCCACCGGACATGGATTAAGTTAAAGAATAATTTTGCAGAAAATAATTTTGTTTATGTAATTGTACAAAAACTGGAACGGATATATAATAAATTGTTGTTATTTATAAGTTTTACGAATAACAATTCTCTGGAGAGTTTCTGCAACGTGGCAGAACGCCGAAGGGTTAAGGTCATATAGGCCGATATCTCAGGCAAAGAGGACAGGGTCTTGGCTTTACGCCTTGAATAAAAAAAATGTCTTTTTCTGCTCTTTAGAGAGTTTGCTTCCACAACGACGTGGGCAAAAAGCAGACTCTTATTTTATTTTAAAGGACAAACTTTATGTTTGATCAAATTCTCACCAAAATTGACGATATTGTTTGGGGAATTCCGACTATCGTTCTTATCATTGCAACAGGTCTTCTGTTGACTATCCGTTTACGAGGTGTTCAGTTCACAAAACTGGGACTTGGTTTTAAAAGCATGTTCAAGAAAACTGGCGGTAAGGGAGAAGTTACTCCGTTCCAGGCACTTTGTACTGCGCTTTCTGCAACAATCGGTACTGGTAACATTGTTGGTGTTGCAACTGCTATTGCCGGTGGTGGACCGGGTGCTTTGTTTTGGATGTGGCTTGCAGCATTAGTTGGAACTGCAACAAAATATACAGAATGTATGCTTGCATTAAAATATCGTGAACACGCAGCAGACGGTCATGTTTTGGGCGGACCATTCTATACAATTGAAAAAGGAATGAAAGAACGCACAGGGTTCACTTGGAAATGGCTTGCAGTTATGTTTGCAATTTTTGGTGTTTGTGTAGGTCTTTTTGGTATTGGTACATTTACTCAGATTAACGGTATTACTTCCGCCGTTGGTAATGCTTTTGACCCAAAAGGAGAACACATTGCGTTTACTCTGTTTGGGAATGAATATTCATGGTCAATTGTAATTGCCGGTATTATTGTAACTTTGGGTGTTGCACTTGTAATTCTTGGTGGACTTAAGAGAATTTCTCGCGTTGCAGAAAAAATTGTTCCTGCAATGGCAATCGTTTATGTTTTCCTTGGACTTTCAGTCTTGATTATGAATGCAACTCACATTCCTGCTGCTTTTGCCGTAATTTTCAAAAGCGCATTCGGATGGAAAGCTGCTGCCGGTGGTGTAATGGGTTGGACATTCAAACAGGTTACAGATTCAATGCAGAAAGGTGTTGCACGTGGTATTTTCTCTAACGAAGCTGGACTTGGTTCTGCACCAATTGCTGCTTCTGCCGCACAGACAAACGAACCTGTACAGCAGGGTATTGTTTCTATGCTTGGAACATTCATTGATACAATCGTTGTTTGTTCTATGACAGGTCTTTCTATTGTAATTGCATTCTACGTAGGACCAGATGCTGCAGGTGCCGGAAATTTGAAAGGTATTGAACTTACTGCCGCTGCATTTAATAAAGTTTTGGGTGGTGACGGACATTCAGTTCAGTTCTTGCTTATGCTTTGTCTGGTATTCTTTGCATTTACAACAATTCTTGGATGGGATTATTATTCAGAAAAATGTCTTGAATATTTAACAAAAGGAAATATGACTGCAGTTAAGATTTTCCGTTGTGTTTACATTGTAGCCGTATTTATTGGACCTTACTTTACAATCAGTCAAGTCTGGACAATTGCCGACATTACAAACGGTTTAATGGCAATTCCTAACTGTATTTCTTTGATTGTTTTGAGTGGTGTTGCTGCACGCGAAACTCAGCGCTATTTTGATAAATCTTCGACAATTGCGGCTTAGGTTTTGATTTTTTGAAAAATTTTCCCCTGTGAGTGTTTTACTTGCGGGGGATTTTTTTTGCGTGAGCGATTGGAGCAGCTGCGAAGCAGGACTTGCACAAACGAAGCGCCATTGTTCTGGTGCGTAGTGGGCAAGGCTGGAGGCGAATGCCGGAACTGCGGAAAGCGCGGCCTTGTGCGCAATTTTACGATTTTGTTTTATTTGAACAGGAAATTTTTGCGCACAAGGACACGCCCTTATGAAAAAAAAGAAAAATTTTATGAATTGGTAAGATTGGAATTCCGATATTTAAAACGTGACTTTACAAAATGCAATTGAAGAATTTTTGCTTTATCTTGATGCCGTGCGGGGCCTGAGCGCAAATACTGTGACCGGTTATAAAAATGATTTGAGCGAGCTTGCCTCTTTTTTGGGCGCGGAAAAGGAAATTGGTGAAATTAATCGCGAAGATTTTAATTCCTGCATTGCTCAACTTTCTAAACTTGGACGGGCGTCTACGACAATTAACAGATTTATTGCCGCTGTAAGAACTTTATTTGCCTACTGCCGGAAATTTGGTTATATTTTAAATAATCCGGCTCTGGAATTAAAAACGGTGCGGGTTGCAAAAAAAGTTCCGGATTTTTTAACGGCGAAAGAAGTTGACGAATTGTGCCGTGAACCAGAAGTAAATGAACTTTTGTGGCAGACGAGGGACAGGGCAATTTTTGAAATGCTTTATTCTTCCGGTTGCCGAATAAGCGAAATTACGGCGCTGAAATTTTCTGATTTTATTGAAGGTTTTCACGTGGCAATAATTGTCGGAAAGGGCGGTAAAAGCCGGAAAGTTTTTTTTGAGGCGGACGCTCAGAAGGCTTTAAATGAATATCTGGAAGACCGTAAAAAAGTGCTGGAAGAACATCACTGTGATGTAAATATGGACCGGATTTTTATTAATCAAAAAGGCGTGCCACTTTCGGTTGGCGGTGTGCGGTGGATTATTACAAAATATTCTGGGACTGAAGGAACTAAACGGCATGTAAATCCGCATGCTTTTAGGCATACTTTTGCAACTCAACTGCTTGCAAACGGGGCGGACGTTCGTGCGGTTCAGGAACTTTTGGGTCATGCAAGCGTTTCTACTACGCAGCGGTATACTCACATTACGACTGAACAGTTGATTGAAACTTATAACAGGGCTCATCCTCATTCTAAGGACGACTCTAAAAAATAAATTTTTGGAAAAAAGGAAAGGAAAATGGGAAGTAAAATAAAAATCAGAAGTACGACAGTTCTTGCCGTTAAAAAAGATGGTCATGTTGCATTTGCCGGAGACGGCCAGGTAACTCTTGGAGAAACGGTTTGCAAAGGAAATGCCAGAAAGGTCAGGAAAATTTATAACGGAAAAATTTTAACAGGATTTGCGGGAAGTGTTGCTGATGCTTTTACTCTTCTTGATAAATTTGAAGAAAAAATTAAGGAATATAACGGAGATTTGAACCGTGCGGCTGTGGAACTTGCAAAGGCATGGCGAACTGACCGAAGTTTGCAGAAACTTGAAGCAATGCTTTTAGTTGCAGATAAGGACAGAATTCTTTTAATCAGCGGAGACGGAAACGTAATTGAACCGGAAAATGACGTTATGGCAATCGGTTCGGGCGGAAATTATGCTTATTCTGCTGCTCTTGCTTATCTTGATGCTTCGGATCTTTCTGCAAAGGAAATTGCCGAGCGAAGTCTTAAAATTGCCGGTAACATTTGTATTTACACGAACGGCAATGTCATCGTAGAAGAACTTTAAGTCAAAAAAAATAAAATCAGGAAATTCGGGAAAATATTATGGAAAATAACAACCAGACAGAACTTACACCAAAGCAGATTGTTGAAAAACTTGATCAGTACATTATCGGGCAGGAAAAGGCAAAGCGCGCCGTTGCAGTTGCCCTCAGAAATCGTTACAGACGTTTAAAATTGCCGGAGGACATTCGTGATGAAGTTGCTCCTAAAAATATTTTGATGATTGGACCAACTGGAGTGGGAAAAACTGAAATTGCCCGCCGTCTTGCAAAACTTTGCCACGCGCCTTTTTTGAAGGTTGAAGCAACAAAATACACGGAAGTTGGTTATGTTGGCCGTGACGTTGAATCTATGGTCCGTGACCTTATGGCCGTGGGCTACAATGATGTTAAGGCAGAAATGGAAGATGAATTGCGCGAACAGTCTTCAAGTCTTGTTGAAGAAAAACTTCTTGATTTACTTTTGCCTGGAAGTAACAAAAAAGAAAAAAAATCAGAAAAATCAGATATGCCGGCCGTTTTTAATCAGGTGAATCCTAACGAAATCACAATTGATTTAAATGCCCTGAACGCTTCTAACGAAGCCGCCACCGAACAGCAGAACAAAGACGAAAAAGAAGCTGAAAATTCTACTCGTGAAAAATTCCGCCAGATGCTCCGGGATGGAAAACTTGAAGACCGCGAAGTTGAAATGGTTGTGCATAAACCGCGTGGCATGCCGAGCATGGAAATTATTGCCGGCGGTTCTCTTGATGATTTGCAGAACAGCATGCAGGGAATTATGAATATGATGAGCGGTGACGGTCGCAGAAATAAAAAAAGAATGGTGACCATACGCGAGGCCAGAAAATTCCTTACAGAAGAAACTTTGGACAATATGATTGACCACGACAAAGTTGCAGATATTGCGAAAAATCGTGTTGAACAGAGCGGAATCATCTTTATTGACGAAATTGATAAAATTGCCGTTCATGGCGAAAGTCACGGTCAAAGCGTAAGCCGCGAAGGTGTTCAGCGTGATATTCTGCCGATTGTTGAAGGAAGTAACGTAAATACAAAATTCGGCGTAGTTGATACAACACACATTCTGTTTATTGCTGCCGGTGCATTCAGTGTTTCCGCTCCAAGTGATTTGATTCCTGAACTTCAGGGACGTTTCCCGCTGCGAGTTGAACTTGAAGCCCTCACAAAAGAGGATTTCAAAAAGATTCTGCATGAACCAAAAAATTCTTTGATAAAGCAGTACACGGCACTTCTTTCTACGGAAAATGTAACTTTAAATATCACAGAAGATGCTATTGACCGCATGAGTTTTATTGCCGAGGACGTAAACACACGCTCAGAAAATATTGGTGCAAGACGACTTCATACGATTATGGAAAAAGTCCTTGACGAAATTGCTTTTGACGCTGATGAACATTCTGGAGAAACAATTACGATTGACGCTGCCTACGTTGATTCAAAATTGAACGACGTTGCTTCTAACGAAGATTTAAGCAGATATATTCTGTAGTTTTAAAACCACTGCCACAGAAGATTTTTCTATTTTCCGGAAATTTTCTTTTGTGACGGTGGATTTTTTTGATTTTTCTTCTTTATCCTTCTCATTTTTTTAAATTTTTCTAAACTCTAAATTTCAGTTTCCGACAATTAAGGTAATTGGAGTAAACATATGAATTCATTTACAAGAGGAATTGACCTTCTTCAGCGGGAACTGGACGTAACGAGTCTTCGCTATCAGGTTAGTGCAAATAACCTTGCCAACAGCGAAGTTCCAAATTTTAAACGTTCCACAGTAAATTTTGAATCTGAACTGAAACGTGCTTTTGATTCAGAAGAAGCTGCAAAAAACGGTTTTCACCTTACAAAAACTGATTCCCGCCACATAGACATAAATGTTCCGTATGATTACCGCGATGTTGAACCTCGCCGCGTTGTAGATTACACGACATCTGCAAAAGCAAACGGCAACAACGTCGATGCAGAAACCGAAGCAAACAATATTCTGCAGATTCAGATGCAGTACCGCCTGCTGACTCAGTTGACCAGTTTTGAATTTAATCAGGTTAACACTGTAATTAGAAAATAATTTTTTCTAAGGAGGTGTGATAAAAATTACATCCGTGTAATTTTTATCACTGCTATTTTCCAAACGTCGTTTGAAAAATAGCTTATTCAGCACCTCCTTTGCTGCCGCTAACGCGGAGTTTTTAAAGGAGCAAATATGGGACTTTTTACAAGTATAAACATTGCCGCAACAGGAATGAGCGCAGAACGCCTCCGAAGTGACGTAATTTCTGATAATATTGCAAACGCTTCTACCACTCGTACGCAGGAAGGCGGTGCATTTAAAAAATCTACCGTAGTTCTTACCCCGGTTTCAGATTCAAATCCGCAGTGGAATTCTCCGTTTGTGCCGTCTTCCCTCGATAATGGTCCCGGCAAAGGCGTTAAAGTTCTTGAAATTGCAAAAGATACGTCAGAAGGCCGCCTTGTTTACGACCCTGACCATCCCGATGCAATAAAATCCGGCCCGAACAAAGGTTATGTTGAATATCCAAACGTTAATATCGTTAACGAAATGGTAGATTTAATTTCTGCCAGCCGTGCTTACGAAGCCAACGCCACGGTTATTGACGGTGCAAAAGATATGTTCAGCGCCGCCCTTGAAATTGGCCGATAGTTTTTTTGTTTTTTTCAGGGTGTTCCCTTACGCTGCGCTTCAGGTCGCGCTTTTCGCAATTCCGCTGTTCGCTCCAAAGTCCTCAGCCCGCAAATTGCGTGCTTCCGGGCTTCCGCTTCGGCTTTTGAAAAAGCCTTCGCGGTTGCTACAATCGCTAACACAAGTTTATTGACAGCAAAAAATTCAGATATTAAACTGAAAATATTAAATTTTTATCAGGGTGGAAATAAGAATGAAAATACCAGAATTAAATTCAGTAGAGATGATTCGTACATCAGAATCACATTTCGGAAATTCAAAAGTTGTATCAGTTACACAAAACGTATCAGGATTTAATTCTGTAGAAAAAGTAAACAAAGTTGGCGGAAGAAGCCAGACTCCAGAACTTTCCCGAACAGGCACCTTCAGAGGAAAATCTTTTGAAAATTACCTTGTAGAAGCCCTTGATTCCGTAAATTCACAACAGCAGAACGTTTCATCACTCCAACAAAAAGTCATAACAAACCCAGACGAAGTTGACATCCACGACGTTACAATTGCAATGTCAAAAGCACAAATGTCGTTAAACCTTGCAAAAACAGTAATTGACCGCCTTGTTTCCGGCTGGAACGAAATTTCAACCACAAGATAAAAATTAATATTCCTCTTATGCGCGTTTTGAACTGGGATTTTATTCTGTCACTTTTTAAAGATGGCGGGCGTATGCCGTGCGAAAATGGGTCGGGGCTTTGTGTTGGCAGTTTTGACGGTTTTCATAAAGGGCACAGAAAACTTATTCAGAGTTTAAAGGATTTTTGCACGCAGAATTGCTGTAAATCTGTTGTTTTGAGTTTTACGCGTCCGCTTCCGAGTATTAAAAATTCCAGTGATTATGAAGGGGACGTTTCTACGTTGAATCAGCGCCTTGATTTTTTTGAATCTGAGGGCGTTGATTTTCTTATTCTTGTTGATTTTGACAAAAAATTTGCCAGTCTTAGTGGCAGTGATTTTTTTGATATTATCAAGGCTGTTTTTAATTTAAAATTTATTGCAGAAGGTGTTGATTTTCACTGCGGTTACCGCGGTTCCACGGATCGCAATGCAATAAAGGCCTGGGCGCAAAAAAATAATGTAAAGACAAGTTTTCTGCTACCCGTAATTTTTTTCAGTGAAAATCAAAAGGAACAGAGAATAAGCTCTTCTATAATCAGAAATCTTATAAAAAACGGCGACGTAAAAACCGCTTCTCTTATGCTTCAAAAAACTTATGAACTTGATTTTTCAAAAATTGACCGCGAAAGCATAATTGATGGCACAATAAAAAAATCTGATTTTCTGCAGGTTATTCCTCAAAATGGTGTTTTTCCGGTAAAAATTGTATTTTCGTCTGGCCAGATTCTGGATTCTGAAATTTCTATTTCTGAAGATTTTATTTTTTGCAGCGCGTTTAAAAATTGCACGGAAAATATTTTGAAAATTGTATTTTTTGTCTGAGTGGGCGCGCTTTTATTGAAATATTCCATTCAATTTGATAAACTAACCTATTATCTAGTATTCTATAATTTAAGGAGTTCCTATGTCAGGACATAGTAAATGGGCCACAATTAAGCACGCAAAAGGCATTGCTGATGCAAAACGTGGTAAGATTTTTACAAAATTCATTAAGGAAATTTCTATTGCTGCACGAATGGGCGGAGGAGATCCAAACTCTAACCCAAGACTTCGTACTGTAATTATTAAAGCTCGTGCCGCTAACATGCCTAAAGATAACATTGAACGTGCTATTAAAAAGGGTACTGGTGAAGACGGTGCAACATCTTACGAAGAATTGGTTTACGAAGGATATGCTCCAGGCGGAGTTGCTGTTATGGTTGAAGTTTTGACTGATAACAAAAACCGTGCCGCTGCTAACGTTCGTAACATTCTTACAAAGAACGGTGGTAACCTTGGAACAACAGGTTCTGTTTCTCGTATGTTCCAGAGAAAGGGTACAATTGCAATTGATGCTGAAAAAGCTTCTGAAGATACTGTTATGGAAATTGCTCTTGATGCCGGTGCCGATGATGTTGTAAATGAAGACGGAGTAATCACTGTAACAACTGCTCCAGATACATTTGCCGCTGTTGCTGATGCACTTTCGGAAAAAGGTATTGAAACTCTTTCTGCTGATGTAGGAATGGTTCCGGATGCTTACACTGCAATTGATAAGGAAACTGCTGTAAAAGTTCAGAAACTTATTGATCGTCTTGAAGATGATGATGATGTTCAGAACGTTTATCACACTGCAGAATTCCCTGATGATTTTGAACCAGAAGAGTAATTTTATTTTCTGATTCTTTGCTAAACGACCGGCTTTTTAAAGCCGGTTTTTTTATGTTTGTGCTGTATGAATTTTGACGAAAAGTTTACATCTTTACCGGGTTCTCAGATAAAAAATCAAGGTGAAAATTCTGAAACTGTT
This sequence comes from Anaerobutyricum sp., assembly GCA_963638805.1. Lineage (GTDB taxonomy): Bacteria > Spirochaetota > Spirochaetia > Treponematales > Treponemataceae > Treponema_D. Next base: position 66,247 of record CAVHTI010000003.1, on the reverse strand, counting down.
GCAAAAGTCAGACGGGTGATTGGAATTGATCCTGGGCTTGCAAATACTGGTTTTGGCGTTGTTGATTTTTGTAATGGCCGTTACCGAATGGTCAGTTACGGTGTTATTACTACAAAATCTGATGAGCCGCACGGCCAGCGCCTGATGAAAATTTATTCAAATCTCTGTGCAATTTTAGATGAATTCAGGCCGGATGAAGCTGGAATGGAAACTCTCTATTTTGCGAAAAACGCAAAGTCCGCAATGCAGGTAAGCGAAGCCAGGGGAGTTGTGACGCTTTGTCTTGCACAGCATTGCATTGAACTTGGTGAATATCGGCCGATTCAAATAAAACAGGCGGTTACGGGCTCGCAAAATGCGGACAAAGAACTTGTTGAAAAATACGTGAAAATTCTTCTTGGTCTGGAAGTTGAACCAAAACCGGATCACGCGGCAGACGCACTTGCCGGTGCAATAACTCACTTGCATTATTCACGGAATATTTTGCGTTAACCGCGATAAAAATGACCCTTTATTTTGTTTTTTGAGAAAAATTGAAGTTTTTACACGAAACCGGCCCGAGAATTGAGCACCCGCGAAGTTTGTTTCAACAAACGAAGCGGAACAAAAAAAATGCACTGTTTGTGGATTTTTTTTGTTTGAGGGTTACCGAAGTGTGAAATGCGAGTTGGAACTGTGCATTTTGCCTGTTATTTATTGAAAATTAAAAATCTGATATTATTTTTTTATGTTTAATTCGATTACCGGAATTATTACCGGAAAATTTCCAAAACAATTATTTCTTGACTGCAACGGAATTGAATGGGATATTTGTGTGCCTGATTCAAATCTTGAAATGCTTGGCGTTGTTGGCAGTGAAGCAAAAGTTTTTACCTGGATGCAGCATACGGATCAACTTATGGCACTTTATGGTTTTGCGAGTGCGGAAGAACGGTCTGTTTTTTTTGATCTTTTAAAAGTTGACGGGGTTGGTCCTAAGGGCGCCGTAAAAATTATGAGTTCTGTGAGTAGTTCGCGTCTGATGGAAGTTCTTGAAAACGGAGACCTTGAAATGCTGGAAAAAATTCCGGGCGTTGGCAAAAAAACTGCCGGAAAAATGATGCTTGCCCTAAAAGGAAAACTGAAAATTTCGGAAAATGCGGGAAGTGTCGTGCGGATTGCTGTTTCAAGTCCGTTTGCTGACGTTATTTCTTCGCTTGCGGCAATGGGCTACGATAAACGTTTGGTTGAACAAAAAGTTGCGCTTTTGCTTGAAGAATTTAATTCGGATGCGGCTTTTGCTTCAAAAAATCAAAAAGAAAAAGAGGATTTAATTTTCAGGCGGGCAATTGTTGAACTTTCGTAAAGGTTTCAACCTGGTTTTTGGATAATCGTTTATTTTTAGAGGCTTTAGAGGAAAAAAATGACTTTTAATAACGAAGCGGAAGATGATTTTTCGAGCGCGATTGTGCGTGCGGACGTAAGAAATTCTTTTGATGAACAGGATAATAAGTTGCGGCCCAAGATGCTCAGCGATTTTTTGGGCCAGGAAAGCATTAAGGCAAATCTTGCGACTTTTATTCAGGCGGCAAAAGAGCGACAGGAGCCTTTGGATCATCTTCTGTTGATTGGACCGCCGGGACTTGGCAAAACTACTCTTGCTCAGATTACGGCAAATGAACTTGGCGTTGATTTTAAAGTAACTTCGGCACCGGCGCTTGATAAGCCAAAGGACCTTGCAGGAATTTTGAGTACAATTACAGAACGCACGGTCTTTTTTATTGATGAAATTCACCGCCTAAAACCTGCAATTGAAGAAATGCTTTACATTGCCATGGAAGATTATGAACTTGACTGGATTATTGGTCAGGGCGCGGCCGCAAGAACTGTGAGAATTCCTCTTCCGCCGTTTACGCTTGTTGGGGCGACCACAAAAGCGGGTAGTGTGAGTTCGCCGTTGCGTTCAAGATTCGGTTTTATTCCTCGTTTTGAATTTTACAGCCAGGAAGAACTTGCAAAAATCATTATGCGTAGTGCGGGAATTCTTTCCGTTCAGATTGAAAAAGACGCTGCAATGCTGTTAGCGCAGTGTTGTCGTGGCACTCCGCGTGTTGCCAACAGAGTTTTGCGCAGAATGAGGGACTTTGCACAGGTGCAGGGAAGTGGTCTTATCACCGTGGAAACTGTTGATTACGGTCTTAAAAAACTTGAAATTGACGAAATGGGTCTGGAAAAAGCGGATCGGGATATTTTAAAGTCGATTATAGAAAATTTTGGCGGAGGTCCTGTTGGCGCGGAAACTCTTGCAATTTCCATTGGCGAAAGCATGGACACTTTGGAAGATTATTACGAGCCGTATCTTATTCAGTGCGGATTTTTGCAGCGAACGCCGCGGGGCAGAATGGTAACGGACAAGGCCTATAAACATTTAGGATTGAAGCCCGTAACTGACAGCAAAAACACTGATGCAGAAAACGGACAGGGAAGTTTGTTTTAGAAAATTGATAAATTTTAAGGACAGAAATATATGAAAACAACAGATTTTGATTTTTATCTTCCGGAAGAACTTATTGCGCAGCATCCAAGCGGAATCAGAGGTCAGGATAAACTGATGGTTTTGGGGCGCAATGACGGAAAAGTTGAACATTTTATGATGGATGATTTGCCGTCGCTAATTACTCCAGATACTTTGATGGTTTTTAATAATAGCCGCGTGCGCCGTGCAAGAGTTTACGGTATAAAAGAAACTACCGGTCGCGAACAGGAATTTATGTTCTTGAACACAATTGATAAGGACTGCATGGTCTGGAACACGATGGTAAAAGGTGCAAAGAAACAGAAACCTGGAATGCGCTATAAGTTTCCGGACGGCACAATCGGTACTATAATAGACATACCGGCAAATGCAGGAACAGAATTTCGGGCACTGAAATTTGATTTTGCGATTGATGAAGACTGGTTTGAAAAAAATGGTCACATTCCTCTGCCACCGTACATTAAACGCGGAGATACAGAAGAAGATTCGGAACGCTATCAGAATGTTTATGCAAATAAGGTTGGTTCAGCGGCTTGTCCGACCGCCGGCTTGCATTTTACAGAAGATATGCTTTCCCGTTTGGATGAAAAAGGCATTGAACGTTGTTTTGTGACGCTGCATGTTGGACTTGGAACATTTCTTCCTGTGCGTGAAGACGAAATTGAAAATCATAAAATGCACGAAGAATGGTATTCAATCCCGATTGAAACAGCACAGAAAATCAACAAGGCAAAGAGCGAAGGCCGCCCGATACTTGCGGTTGGTACAACTAGTGTCAGAACGCTGGAAAGTGCCGCGCAGCAAATAGAAAAGGAAGGCGGAATTCCCGGCCAGAACGGTGAGTGGGTTCATTCCGGCACAAATTCTACTTCAATTTTTATGTATCCAGGATTTAAATTTAAGGTAGTGGATAAGATGTTTACCAATTTTCACACCCCAGAAAGTACCCTGATTATGCTTGTGAGCGCTTTTGCCGGCCGCGAAAATATTTTAAATGCATACAAAACCGCCGTAGAAAACAAGTACAGATTTTTTTCTTACGGCGACTGTATGTTTATTCGTTAGATATAAAAATTATCTCTGGACAGTTCCGTCGTGGACTTGTTTGGCTTTTTGTTCTCCTTCAAGAATTCTTACAAGTTCCATTGCAAACTGTTCAGCGGCACCAGCACCGCGGGCGGTTACAACGTTACCGTCAGTTACAAAAACTTTATCGCAATAACCGTCGAAATATTCCGGGGCGCTGTTTTCTGCCATTCCAGGATAGCAGGTCCATTTTTTGCCCTTCATGATTTTTGTTTTTCCTAAAACAAGACTTGGCGCCGCACAAATTGCACAGACCAGTTTTTTATTATCAAAACATTTTTCAAGATTTTTCAGCAAATCGTCACAATCGGCAAGATTTTGTGAGCCCTTTAATCCGCCCGGGCAAAAAACACAGTCCGGAAGTTCTTTTTTACAATTTTCCAGATATTCATCAAAAGTCAAATCCGCAATAACCGGAATTTTGTGCGAACCTGTCACAACCATTTTATTTCCGTTTATTGCACCTTTTACGCCAACCGTAGCAACTTCGGCTCCGGCACGACGCAAATAATCAACCGGCGTCAGCGCTTCAATTTCTTCAAAACCATCAGCCAGAAAAACCGCAACTTTACTCATTTTAAACCTCCATTTTTTTCTTATGGGAGCCTCTAAAAATTGCAATTTTTAGAGGCAACTTTGCCCTTATGATAATTTTTCAGACGATAAAAAACAATATTTTTGTCCTTTCATTAATTTTTTTGACCGGGCATTTTTTACAAAGCGTGGGCGAATGTGAGCGAAATAAGTCTGGAATTTTAAATTCTGTGTTGTATAACTTGGATTTTTAAAGTAAACTAAAAGGCAGTCTGATATTACGTTTTTTCTGTGATTTTCCGCTAAACTCCAGTGAAAGACCTGCAGATTCAACGCTTACAGACAAAATATTTTAAGGAGTTAAGTCATGGCACTTACAAAAGAAACAACAGCCGAAACAATAAAAAAGTACGGCTCAAAGGAATCTGATACTGGTTCAGTAAAAGTTCAGATTGCATTGCTTACTGCTCGTGTAAAACAGCTTACAGCACACACAAAAGAATTTCCAAAAGACGCTTCTGGAAAACGCGCATTGCTTAAAGTTGTTGGACAGCGCCGTAAGATGTTGCGCTATTTTGAACGCACAGACCTTGAAGGTTACCGTGCATTCATCAAAGAATTGGGATTGCGTAAGTAGTTTCTGATTTTTTTACAGTGCCTGAAGTTACTTGTAAATACCTGTAACTCAGGCCCTTTTTTTTAACGGTAGGGGCGGCCCGGCTTTCGCCGTCGGTTGTTACGCACTTCGGTAGCCCTCAAAGTCCTCGGCGCACAAATTGTGCACCTGCGGGCTTTTGTTTCGGTTGTTGAAACAACCTTCACAAGTGCTCCATAACCTGCCGCAAAAATCTGGGGGCGTTGCGGGGGCTAGAACCGTAAAATAAAAAAAAATTGAACTTGCCTAGACGTTTTTTGAAAAAATTGTGCCCCCGCTAGAAAGGGTAGCGGAAGACACGCTTGCGTGGCTGTAGCGAGGGGAAGGCTTTCCCCATTCTAAAATAAAGTTGTAAACAATCTGCGAAATGTAGATGAAAAATAAAAAAACACGCATCGGATGTAGTGATGTGTGTAGGAGAAAATTAATGTCAGTAGAAAGAGTAACTTACCGACTTGGAGATGCCGATCTCATCCTTGAAACTGGAAAAATCGGTAAACAGGCTAATGGTTGTGTTTACGCTCAGTGGGGCGGAGCAGCTGTTATTGCAACAATTTGTGCTTCTTCTTCGGTTACAGAAGGTCAGGATTTTGTTCCTGTTACAGTTGAGTACAATGAAAAATTTTATGCTGCCGGAAAAATTCCTGGTGGTTTTGTAAAACGCGAAGGTCGCCCAAAGGACAAAGAAATTCTGGTTTCTCGTTTGATTGACCGTCCTATGCGTCCTCTTTTTGAACCGTCTTTTGGTCATGAACTTCAGATTGTTCCAACTTGTGTTTCTTGCGACGGTGTTCACACTCAGGATATTCTTGCCGTAATTGCCGCTTCTGCTGCAACTACAATTTCTGATATTCCTTTTCACGGTCCTGTTGCTGCCTGCCGTGTTGGATATTTGAACGGGGAATATATTATTAACCCTACATTCAAGCAGATTGAAGAAGCTCAGCTGGAAATTGTTGTAGCCGGTACAAAAGAAGGCTTTACAATGGTTGAAGGTGGCGCTCAGGAAGTTTCTGAAGAAGTTATGCTTGGTGCTTTGGAAAAGGCTCAGGGATTTATTACTGATATGTGTCTTTTGCAGGAAGAATTGCAGAAAAAGGCCGGAAAAGAAAAACTCCCACTTAATCCTCTTGATGTTACGCTGGAAAATGCTGAAGCAATTGAAGCCGAAGCAACTCCACTTTTGAAAACTGCATGTTTCCAGGACGGAAAACAGAATCGTGGTAAGGCAATTGCAGAAGTTCAGAAAAATCTTGCTGCAAAATACGCTGAACAGTTGGCCGATCCAATTCAGGCTAAACTTTTCTGTAATTTGATGGACGACATTCAGTACAAATTGCTTAGAAAATCTATTCTTGAAGATGGAATTCGTATTGATGGTCGTAAAACTGACGAAATTCGTCCAATCACTTGTGAAATCAACGTTTTGCCAACTCCTCACGGATCTGCTTTGTTCACTCGTGGCGAAACTCAGTCTCTTGCAGTTTGTACTTTAGGTACTGCAATGGACGAACAGTCTTACGATGATATTGACGGAGACCGTTCAGAACACTTTATCCTTCATTACAACTTCCCGCCATATTCTGTTGGTGAAACAGGAAAATTGACAACTGGCCGTCGTGAAATTGGTCACGGAAATTTGGCTCGCCGTTCTCTTGCAGCAATGGTTCCTAGTCGCGAAGAATTCCCTTACACAATTCGTGTTGTTTCTGAAATTATGGAATCTAACGGTTCTTCTTCTCAGGCTTCTACTTGTGGCGGATGTCTTTCTATGCTTGCTGCCGGTGTTCCAATGAAAAAAATGGTTGCCGGTGTTGCAATGGGACTTATTACAGAGCCGGAAGGCGACAATCCTTACGGAAAATATGCAATTCTTTCTGATATTCTTGGCGAAGAAGATCACCTTGGTGATATGGACTTTAAAGTAGCCGGAACAAAAGACGGTATTACAGGCTTCCAGATGGATATTAAAATTGCCGGTGTAACAACTGAAATCATGAAAAAGGCAATGGAACAGGCAAGACAGGGAAGACTTCATATTCTTTCTATCATGGAAAAATGCATCGATAAACCTGCTCCTTTGGCAAAGAATGCTCCTCAGATTATGACAATGAAAATCCCGGTTGATAAAATCGGCGCTTTGATTGGACCTGGCGGAAAAAATGTAAAAGCATTGTGCCAGCAGTATGATGTTACAATCAATACTGATGATGACGGAACAGTTACAATTTATTCTAAAAACGGCATGAATGCAGAAGCTGCTAAAAAGGCCGTTAAGGGCATTACAGAAGATCCTGAAGTTGGAACAATCTACCAGGGAACTGTAAAGCGAATTATGGAATTTGGCGCATTCGTAGAAATCCTGCCAGGCAAAGAAGGCTTGTGCCATATTTCTAAACTTTCTCGCCAGAGAGTAAACAAGGTTACTGATGTTTTGAAAGAAGGTCAGGTAATTCCTGTAAAACTTCTTGAAGTTGACAAGCAGGGAAGATTGAACCTTTCTTACGTTGACGCTTTGGAAGAAGAAAAGAAATAAAAAAAGCAACGCTGAAAACTGAAATTTTCACTGTTGTTTGATTTAAAAAGACCGCCTGTGAGATAAAAATCACGGGCGGTCTTTTTTTTACTCAAAGCCTCTTCCTTTCAAAATATTCCGTGTAAAATATTATTTTTTTCTGTATAATTTACTTATGAAAGTTGAAGTAAAATTTACGGCAAGTAAGGGTGCCGTTGTTCCTGTTTATAAAACCGCTGGCGCTGCCGGAGCGGATGTTTGTGCGCTTGTTGAAAATCCTGTTGTAATCAAAAAAGGTTCGTTTGCTATGATTCCTACCGGGCTGTTTTTTGAAATTCCGGAAGGTTATGAAATTCAAGTCAGACCGCGTTCTGGGCTTGCTGCAAAAAATGGAATTACCGTTTTGAATACTCCTGGCACAATTGATAGCGATTATCGCGGAGAATTAAAAATCATTTTGATTAATGCCGGCCAGGAAGATTTTACGGTAAATAGTGGCGACAGAATCGCTCAGATTATTATTTCTTCTGTGATTCAGGCTGATTTTGTTCCGGCTGCGGAATTGTCGCAGACTGACAGAGGTTCAAAAGGATTTGGTTCTACGGGAATCTAGTTTTAAATGGCTTTTGAGCATATTTTCTTAAAAATTCAGGATTTCTTTGACAATTTTATTGAAAAATATATTCGTCGCGGAAAACTGAAAAATCACATTATATTAAAATATCTTCTCAAAGATTTGTTCCTTTATTTTCTGGTTGCGTTTTTGTTTTTCTTTATGATTTTCTTTGTAAATCAGATTCTTCTGACGGTAGAAAATCTTCTGGCAAAATCGGCGCCGTTGCAGGACGTTGTGCGAATTATGGTTTACAGTTTGCCCACAATTATTGCGCAGTCGGCGCCTTATGCAACTTTAGTCGGATTTTTGATGAGCCTTGGCGGAATGATGAGCAGTAACGAAGTTCTAATTTTCCGTTCTGCAGGATTTTCGTTTTTTAGAATTTTGCAGCCGGTTTTGATTTTGGGACTTTTGATTTCAATCGCTTCGTTTTTTGTAAATGACTATCTGCTTCCGCTTGGGACAAAAAAATATAATCAGCTTTTCAGAAAAATCATGCAGTCTACCCCGACCGTTGAACTTGAATCTAACAGTGCAAAGCAGATGGGCGATACAATGGTTGTGATGGGCGAAGTCAATGAAGGTCTTGTTTCTGATATTATTCTTTTTGATTCTGATGGAAAGTCTGACCGCATTATTGTTGCCGGGGAGTCAAGCTTGACTGGCGCGCGTCAGGAAGGCGTTTTGATGCAGTTGAATATGCAGGACGCGATTATTACTTCAATTCAGACTTCCGACCGTTCTGATTATGACGTTATGCAATCTGAAAATGCAACGCTCAATATTTTTGACAGTTCCGTGCTCAATACAAATTCTCATTCTGCGCGCGAAATGACGACTACTGACGTTGCAAAGGAAATCAAAAAAATGAAAGAAAATCTTGGTGACCAGAAAAGTTCACGGTTAAATATCTGGCGAATGGAATTCTGGAAAAAATTTTCCGTTCCGTTTGGAGCTTTGTTCTTTTCTTTTCTTGCGATGACGGTTGCATTTTTGTTTGGCAAAAAAAACGGTCAGACAATTGGTTTATTTGTAGGAATTGTCATTTGTGTGCTTTCGTGGGCAATGCAGATTATGGGCCAGCTTTTTGTGCAAAAACTTGGCTGGAATCCGTTCTGGAGCATCTGGATTCCTAACCTTGTTGTCGGTTTTGTGGGTGCCTTTTTCTATTTAATTTTGATAAGAAAATGAAACTTGTTGAATATATCCTAAAAAAAGTTCTGCCGTTGTTTGCAGGTTCAGTTATTTTTTTCTCACTGGTTTTGAATCTTGTTGATTTATTTATGCACATTGCAAATTATCTTCAGGCGGGCTGCAAGTGGGCGGATATTTTCCGTGTAACGCTTTATTATACGCCAAAAACTTTGTGGTATGCGGTTCCGGTGGGGCTACTTTTTGCGACTTCCTATTCTTTGAGCGATATGTATGCAAGAAATGAGCTGGAAGCGCTTTTTGCTTCCGGAGTTTCACTTTTTAAATTTACTCTGCCACTTTTGATTATTTCTTTGTTTTTTTCGTTTGGACTTTTTATTTTTGAAAATAAAGTTGTCGTAAAAACTTATCAGAAAAAAGTGGACTTGCAAAATCAGCTTTTGATGAAGTCAAATTCCGAAAATAATTCAAACGTAGTTGTAATTTCTGATAACGGAAAAATTGTTTACAAGGCCAGAAAATATTACGAAGAAGAAAAACGACTTCAGGGGCTTTATCTGATTTTCCGTGACGATGAAAATAATCTGAAATCAATTATTTATGCTCAAAATGCCTACTGGAACCTGGACGAAAAAGTCTGGAATCTTGACCGCACGACAGAATATGATTATGAAAACGGAAAACTTGAAATTTCCGCGCTAAATTATAATCTTGTTGAAAAATTGACTGAATCCTACGAAATTTTTAGAAATAACACTGTCGACGTTCAGACGGTTAGTGCCGGGGAAGCAAAAATTTACATTGACCATTTGCGCAAGGCAGGCCTTCCGTACCATGAACAACTTTCGGAATATTATAAAAAATTTTCGTTTCCGTTTATCGTTTTTCTGGTTGTTTTTCTTTCAATCGGGCTTACCGGCAAGACTAAAAAGAATGTCCTCTTAATCAGTCTTGCAAGCAGCGTTAGTGCGGTTGTTCTTTTTTACGTTTTTATGATGATAACAATGGTTTTTGCAAAACATGGATATATAAGTCCGTTTATGGGCGCGTGGCTGCCGGTCTTTGTTTTTACAGGAGTGAGTGCCGTGCTGTTCAAATTTGCAAGGACTTGATGGAGACTTTAAAAATTGCAATTTTTAGAGATGCCCTTAAATTAATGATTTTGGAGAAAGATTATGTATAAAAATATTTTTGAAATTAAGCATAAATCAAGTGATGGCAAGGCAAGAACTGGAACAATCCACCTTCCTCACGGCGATGTCAGGACTCCGGTTTTTATGCCGGTTGGAACAAATGCCACCGTTAAGGCAATCACAAAAGATGACCTTGAAGAAATTGATTTTGACATCATTCTTGCAAATACCTATCACCTTTATTTGCGTCCGGGTGCAGATTTAATTCAGGAAGCCGGCGGTTTGCATGGATTTTCTCAGTGGAAGAGGAATTTTTTAACTGATTCGGGCGGATTTCAGGTTTTTAGTCTCTCAAAATTACGAAAAATCACAAATGAAGGCGTGCGTTTTCAAAGCAATATTGACGGAAGTTACCATATGTTCACGCCGGAAAGTGTTGTTCAAACTCAGGTAAAATTTAATTCTGATATTCAAATGCAGCTGGATGTTTGTACCGGCGCCGGAATTGAAAAAAAAGAGGCGGAAAAAGCCCTCAAAGTGACGTCAGACTGGCTTGTCCGAGCAAAAAACGAATGGGAAAAGGCTTGTGAAAACGGTTATCAGGGCGTTTTATTCCCGATTGTACAGGGCAATTTTTATGAGGATTTACGAAAACAGAGTGCTCAGTTTGTTTCATCTTTGATGTTACCTGGCATTGCAATTGGTGGTTTAAGTGTTGGTGAAACTCCGGAAGTTTTTAAAAATACTCTGGATTATACCGTTCAATATCTGCCGGAAGACAAACCAAAATATGTCATGGGAATTGGAACTCCTGAGTATATTCTTGATGCCGTACAGGCAGGAATTGATATGTTTGACTGTGTTCTTCCGACTCGCAACGCCCGCAACGGTTCTTATTTTACTCACAAAGGAATGTTGAGTATAAAACAGGAACGCTGGATTCACGATTCAACGCCGGTTGACAGTCAGTGTAATTGCAAAGTTTGCCGTACATATTCAAAAAGTTACTTAAGACATCTTTTTAAGGAACAGGAAATTTTAAGCAGTATTCTTTCTTCCTATCACAATTTGTACTTTTTGAATAATATGCTTAAAGAAATTCGCGTTGCAATTGATGAAGACCGTTTTGAACAGTACAGAAAAGATTTTCTGGAGAATTTTCATCAGGGAGTATAGTGCATAGATGAAAAAAATTGCCTTTTGTTTTTTATTTCTGACTTCGCTTTGTGCGTTTTGTTTTTCTCAAAATGATGATTTAATTCTTGAAAATTCTGATGATGTGATAGAAACTCACGGTTCGGAAACTGAAACTGTCGAGGCGAGCAGGGGAGGAATCGGTACAATTCCGGAAAAAAAGCGTCCGCGTCCGGTTGATAGTGCAAAGGCCGAAGAGGCTGCCTCAAAAGACGAAAATGAAGAAACTGATGAAAAAAATAAAAAGACAATTCTCTATGGGCTTCCGTCCGAAATTTCTGATTTGCTGGACGATTTGATAAAAAACGAAGATCCGCGCTACACAGAAGCAATTTATGATTTGTTTTACGAAACTAAAAATGCCCAGATAAAGCAGAAAATTCTTGAATATTTTACAAATCTTGAAGATCCGTGCCTTGAAGATTTTGCCGTGGAAATTTTAAACGACCCGTATGACGAAAAAAAAGACGTTGTGAATGCAGTTTTCAATTACGTTAAAAAAGTTCACACAAAAGAGGCCGTGCCACCGGTTCTTGCCTTGATTGAAAGTGAAAACGAAAATTATTTTAATCAGGCGCTAGACACTCTTGGCGAAATTGGCGGAAACAGCGAAGCTCAGTTTATTTCTGATTTTTTGGACCGTGATGATTTGAGTGATGCACAGCGTCAAACTCTCATGAGCAGTCTTGGAAAACTTCACGCGGAAAATACTCGTCCAAAAATCGTAGAAATTCTTGAAAATGAAGATGAAAACACTTTTGTCAGAATGTATGCCGCGGAAGCGCTCGGATTTTTGGAAAATGAAGATTGCGTCCCTGTCCTCATAAAAAATTATTCTGCAACAGATCCAAATTTAAGGCAGTACGTTATAAAAGGACTTTCGCACTATCCTCAAAATCCTGATGCAAAGACAACAATTATTCAGGCAATTCGCGATGAACACTGGAAAGTGCGTCAGGAAGCAATAAAAACCGCTCAAAATAACAATATGGAAGATGCCGTGCCATTTTTAATTTACCGTTCAGAAAATGACAGTGAAAAAGTAATCAAAAATGCAAGTTTTGAAGCAATCGCGAAGTTAAATACAAAAGATGGTAATGATTTTCTTGTTTCTAAGATAACGGATAAAAAAACTGGTGATTCTACAAAACAAAAAGTTGCCGAAGTTTTGCTGAAAGAAGGCAATGCGGGCGAAAAAGAAATTCTGGACCTTGCAAAAACGTGCGTCACGGATGATAAGCGAAAAAGTCTCCGTTATGCTCTTGGAAAGGAACTTGCAAAAAATGTAAAACCAGAATATGAAGAAATTTGTGCCTTGTATCTTGATTCAAAAGATACCACGACCGTAAATCTAGGCCTTGATATGTACAAAAACGGAAAATTCAAAGGCGTGGAAGAAAAAATGCGTGCCATTGCGGCAGACAAAAAAGCAAATTCTTCTAACAGAAACAGAATCAAAAAAATGCTGAATATTGAAGATGAAGAAAAATCCACCGCTGATGATAAACAGAAAAAAGAAGAAACTTCAGAAAAAACTAAAACCGAAACGCAAGTTGAAAAAACTTCGGAAAATGAAACGGCGGATTCTGCGCCTGAAACTTCTATCGGCTTAGAAAAATAAGCGGTACCAGAATTTTGATTTTCCTGAATACCGCATACTAAAAGTAAATTTTATAAAAAATCCTGGTAACTATTCAAGACCGTCATTCCGGGCTTGATCCGGAATCTCATGACGCTTGGGGTACTATGGTAAAAGCAATATGCTGAATAGTTACAAATCCTGATTTTTTTAGTCATAGAAAGAATTTACAAGGCGGAGCGCATCGTTAATTCTCATTTTTTCCTGTTCATTAAAATCAACATTTTCTTCTATCAAAGTTTCAAGACTTGAATGACTTTCTGAAAGTGCAGTCGAAAAACCTCGGGAAATTTTAAACCAGTACGTTCCGTTTCCGTCCGTGAACAGTGCAATAAAACCATATTCGCGGCTTTGTTGCTTTGCCATTGCAACGCGTAAAATAACTTCCAGCGAATTTATAATCTGTTCTTTTCCAAAAGGATCAAAAATCGAGGTATTCAGTTTTCTGTTCCATTGTTTTTCTAGAATCGGAATCAAATTAATCTTTTTTATAATGTTAATTATCATTGAAATTTTTTCGCCACTCAGTAGCGTTCCGTTGTCCGGCATGATAATCCGGCCTCTTAATGCCCCGCATGCTTTTAATTTTTCGCTGTCAGTTTCTTCTCTTGCGGCAATCAAAATTTGCTGGAGCGGTAAAATCGCGGTTTTCTTTCCTCTGATTTTCTTAGTCCTAAAAATCTGATTTCCAAGATACAGTGAAGTGTCTTCTGCGTTTCCAGGATTTCGTTTTTGATTCGCTTTCTTTTTTCTTTCAGCTGACGCTTTCTTTTCTTCTAATATCCTCAAATAAGAATTCTGGTGAAGTTCATCAATTGCATCAACTTTTTCTTTTTTGCAGGCAGAAAGTTTTTCGTAAAGGGTCGGATTAATCTGATCAAGCATTGCTTTAGTCAAAGGACTTACGCTCATCGCATAAATTCTTGAAGTTTTTACAATTTCGCCCGCAACAATAAAAACCGGATCCTGTTTAAACATAACAGACCCCGGATGAATGCAAATGTGGTCGGCGGTAAGCGAACGGTAAGATTCGCGGTTAGTTCTGATGCACACAAACTGAATCATACCGGCAGCAATACAGCAAAGATAATCGCTGTAAGAGCCTGCGTTTTCCATAATCGGAATGCCAAGCATTTTACCGACAATTTCGTGAAGCTGATAATTTATATTGTCAATTTCTGCCATTACGCGTTCATCAAGAAAATTCTTTTTACAGAAATTTTCCTTACTTTCCGTGGATTTCCAGGCCTGCATCAAATTTATGTAAGTTACAAAATCGCCCTGCATATTTCTAAATCTGTGATGAGCCTGTCTTGCTTCCATTTCCTGGTCCGGTGGCAAAACAAACGGCGAATTTGCAGACAAAAAGGACGCCGCAATCAATACTTTGTCCAAAACTTCAGGGTAACGCAAAATTGCTTCAACAATAATTCTGCTGATTCTCGGTTCAAGCGGGAATTTTACCATCAGTTTTCCAATTTCAGAAAGAGTATTGTCGTCGTCCAGTGCATTAAGCATTTTCAAGGTGTCTACGGCGCCGGCAATTCCTTCAGTTCCCGGGGACGCAATAAAATCAAAATTGTAAAAATCCGTAATTCCAAGTTCCGCCATTCTCAAAACGACTTCGCTCAAATCTGTGCGGTAAATTTCTTCCTTTGTGAACATATCACGGCTTTCAAAATCAAGTCTGGAATAAAGTCTGTAACAGGTTCCTTCGTGAGTTCTGCCAGCCCTTCCTTTTCTCTGATTTGAACTAGCCTTGCTCACCGGAGTTTCTACAAGCGACGAAGTAAAAGTTTTTGGACTGTAGAAATTCAGTTTTGCAAGTCCTGAATCGATAACCGTCGTAATATCGTGAATTGTAACCGAAGTTTCTGCAATATTCGTAGAAATTACAACTTTTTTTCTTCCTGCCGGCGGATCAACAAAAACTCTTTCCTGTTCTTCTTTTGGAAGCCTTCCGTAAAGTGGCAACACAAAGAGTTTTCGCGAAAAAGGGGAGTGCTCAAGGCGCCACATACAGTCTTTGATGATTTTTTCACCCGGCAGGAATATTAAAATTCCGCCGTCCTCTTCATTATCAAGAACTCTTTCAACCGTATTGCAGATTTTATTCAGCAAAAGATCACAGCCTGCATCCGTGCAAGTTGTAACTCCACCGGGAATTGAATCATAAATTACCGTAACCGGATAAGTCACCGTGTCAATTGAAACAATCGGAGCGTTGTCAAAATATTGGCTGAAAACTTCCGTGTTCATCGTTGCAGAACTGATAATTACGTGAAAATCTTTTCGTTCTTTTAAAACACGTTTTACAAGTCCCAAAACAAAATCAATGTTCAAACTGCGTTCGTGCGCTTCGTCAATCATAAGAACGGAATATTTAGAAAGCCACGGATCAAGTTTCATTTCCTGCAGCAAAATGCCGTCTGTCATGATTTTTATTCTTGTGTCATTATTTGTTTGATCTTCAAAACGCATTTTGTAACCGACAAGTCCCGGAAAACTTGTTCCAAGTTGCTTTGAAATAAATTCACTTACGCTTAAAGCCGCAATTCTTCTAGGCTGAGTAACGCCAATTATTCCGTTTGTTGCATATCCTGCTTCGTACAAAATTACAGGAATCTGAGTTGTTTTTCCCGAACCTGTGGGACTTTCTACAATTACAACCTGATTGTTTTCCAGACAATCAAGAATTTTCTGTTTTTGAGAATAAACGGGTAAATCTTTGTAGTTTATTGCCATGTAATTAAATCCTTTGTTTCTCTATTATTTATAATTATACGCTTTTTTATGTATTCCGCCCAATTTTTCCTTGGAACATCATAAAGATAGTCTATAAATTCCTCATTCATCGGCTTTAAAACAAATTCATAAGCCGTGTTTATATAAGTTGTCACAAAAAAAGGTTCTCCCTTTACAATTTGTATCTGCCCCGTCAAATCATTTTTTTTCAGGGTCAAAAAATAAAAAAGACCGTCACCGGTGTTGTCCCGCTCGTAATCAGGATTTTTTGCATTAAAATCAGGTTTTGTGCGCTGCCCGCTGATTACATTTCCGTTTGCATACATAATCATTTTCTGATTTCCGTTTTCAGAATCAAAAATAAACTGGCGGTCCTTAATAATATGCGCGTGATTGCACCACAAAATATCCACGCCGGCGTCTAAAAGTTCAAGGTAGTATTTTTTCTGACTTTCCGTAACATTTCGAGTGTATTCCGGTTCATTTGCGTGAAGACTTAAAACAAATAAATCACAAGGGTTTTCTTCCCGGAGTTTTTTTACATATTCTACAAAAATTTTGCGGTCATTTTCCGAAACTCCGGTGTAATTTATATATTTTGAGTAATCCGGGCGGTTTAAAATTTCTGTAATCGGTAAAAACAGAATTTTCCAGCCTTTTTTTTCAATAACGTTGTAAGAATAAGAATCCGTAGTTTTTTCTTTTAACCCGGAAAAATAAACGTTGCGCCCCAATTCACAATATTTTTGCGTAATATTTTCAGCAGTTTTTATTGTTTCTTTAATTCCGTCCAGCCCCTGATCATTTGAATGATTATTACAAAGCGAAAAAACGTCAAAGCCCGCGTCAACGGCCGCCTCAACATATGCCTGATTCATATTAAAATTAGGGTAGGACGATTCATTTTTTGTCGTGTCAACCGGCGCTTCAAGGTTTGCAAAAGTTAAATCAGAGCGGTCAAGCAGAAATTTCACGTCGCGGTAAATTTTACTGTAAGAAGTAATCTGATAATTCACGCTATGAGCCATCAAATCGCCGGTAAAAAGCAACGTTATGGAATCGCTTTCAGTTTTTTTTTGTTCTATGGCTGGTTTTTCCGTAGGCGGATTTTCCGTGATTTGCGGTGTTTCCGCCTCAGTTTTTTTATTATTTTCGGTGATGATTTCAGGTGTTTTTTCAGTTTCGGTCGGTGTCTTAAGTTCAGGCGTACTTGTACAGGAATAAAAAATCAGAAAACTTGCAACAAAAAGCGAAAATATTTTAGTTTTTCTCATCCGTTTCTTATTCCTTTTTTTAATTTTTTGGAGCGTGTCCTTTCACTACGTTTTGTCTGTTGAAACAGCATTTGTAGGCGGTACAATTCTTTACGCAAAGTGTGTAAAATTCAAAAAGGCCACAGACAAAGTGAGAGTATCACAAAATCTATGGCCTTGTTTTATAAAGACTTATTTCCAGAGAGTTTCTCTTACAAAAGTCTGATTTCTGTCTGCACCAACAGAAACAATACTTACTTTTGTTCCAGTAAAGTCTTCAATGTATTCAATGTATTCTTTTGCATTTTTTGGCAGGTTGTCATAAGAATCACATTTTGTAATGTCTTTCTTCCAGCCTTTAAATTTCTGCAATACTGGTTTTGCCTTATTCAATTCCGGAATAGAAGCAGGGAAGTCTGTAACAATTTTTCCGTCAATATCATAAGCAACGCAGGCTTCAATTTCATTCATGTCATCATAAATATCAAGGTGTGTAAGAACAAGGCCGTCAATTGAATTTACGTGGCAGGCATAGCGCAAAGCAACAAGGTCAAGATAACCACAGCGGCGAGGTCGTCCTGTTGTTACACCAAATTCATTTCCGGTTTTTCGTACATAGTCGCAAAGTTCAC
This sequence comes from Anaerobutyricum sp., assembly GCA_963638805.1. Lineage (GTDB taxonomy): Bacteria > Spirochaetota > Spirochaetia > Treponematales > Treponemataceae > Treponema_D. The sequence goes on along the minus strand of CAVHTI010000003.1, from coordinate 48,578 downwards.
CTTCTGTTTCTGCATTGAATTCTGAAGGCATAGGACCGTTTCCTACACGAGTTTCGTAAGCTTTGAATACACCGTAGATTTTATCAAGAGCTTTAGGACCAATTCCGGCACCAGATGCGGCACCGTAACTTCCAGATGCGCCGGAAGAAACATAAGGGTAAGTTCCGGAATCAATATCAAGCATTGCACCCTGAGCACCTTCAAAAAGTATGTTTTCGTTGCGGAATTCATACATTTTTGCGGCAAGATTTACGCGCATAGAAATAAGTTTGTCTTTGTACTGTTCAAGGAATTTTTTATCAGCGTCGTCAAGGTCATTCCATTTTTCTTCCCAGTCAAGGTCAGCAAGACGAATGCCGTCGCGTTCAGATTTTTGTGAATATGTTGTTCCAATTCCGCGGCCTGTTGTACCAATCGGGCGTTTTCTTGCAGCATCGCGGGCCTTATCCATTTCGCGGTATCCTGGAAGTGTAAGATGTGCACGGTCAGAAATAAATACACGGCCTTCCCATTTTATACCGTTGTCAGAAAGCATCTGAAGTTCCTTAAAAAGAGCTTCCGGATCAATTACCATTCCACTTCCTAAGAAAACTGATTTTTCCGGATAAAGAATTCCAGACGGAACCTGATGGAGGGCATATTTTTTTCCATCTACAACAATTGTGTGACCTGCATTTGCGCCGCCGGCAAAGCGGACTACATATTTTGCATCCTGAGCAAGGTAATCAACAATTTTACCTTTTCCTTCATCGCCCCACTGGGCTCCCATTACAACAACGTTCATAAACGCCTCTGATTTGTATTTTTAATCCGCAGAATCATCGCAGAAAAAAAATAATTTTTTTGATTCCATAACAGGAAAGAAAGTAAGAGCGGCACAGATTCATCGCGTCAACTTTTACTTTTAGAGCATATCACAAAACAGCTTTTATGTGAACGATAGCAAAATTAAACGCACACAAAAGCTATTTTAAAAGTTTTACAGTTCACCGTTAATTTTATCGCTGTAAATAAAATACAAGTCAGAATCTTTGATTTTTTCTTCATAAAATTCAAATTCATGAAAATTCTTTGCATTTTCTGATTTTGCAATGTCCAGCGCCTGTTTTGTTGCAATAATTGCCTTACCGTAAGTTTTTGTTGATTCTTCTGCCTTAAAAAGAACTTCAAGTTCTTCAGAAAGCGAAACTTCCGACATTCTGGAATTATCTCCGGCGGTTCCTACAAGAATATCGCCAAAGTGAATGCCAATTCCAATTTTTAATTCCGGTAATTTTTGAGATAAAAACTGTTTTCGCAGTTCAATCATTGCTTCCTGCATTTTTAACGCGCAGTAAATGGCATTTTCGTAATGTTCCGGGAAGAAAACTACAATTCCGTCCCCAAGATATTTTTCTATTACGCCACCGTAAGAATCAATAATCGGGCCGATTTTTCCAAAGTACCCGTTCAAAAATTCAAAAACCTGCAGTCCTGTCATTTCTTCTGATGTTGAGGTAAAGTTTCTTATATCAGCGGTAAGAACCATCATTTTTTTAGAAAATTTATCGCCAATTTGCAGTTCTGTAATGTCTGATTTTTTAAAGAGTTCCAGAAGTTTTTTTGGAACAAAACGACTGTAAGCTTTGTTTGTAAGGGTCAGATAATCATCAATTTCTTTAAGTTCAGATTCATTTTTACTTTGTCTGATTGCAAGAAGAGTAATCTGGCTGTAAACAAAAAATGCAAACGCAAAAGGCAGCATTTGAACTCCGTAAACTTTAAGTCCATGGCCGTCTGTAATCATGATATCGTTTATTGCACCCAAAAAAAGCAGAATCAGGGCAATTAAAGTAACAACTCCCGTTGCATTGCGGTACTTCACGGTATAAATAATCATAAAGACGATGCAGGCAATTGCAGAAATTCCACAGTAAATCTCAAGAATTGGAACGAATCTGTTGCTTATAAAAATTGGTGCAAAAATTGCGACGGTTCCCAAAAGAATGCCCGGAATTATGAGGAATCGCATTTTCAGTTTGTTAAAAATACTTCTGTCGACATATTTTAAGTAGAGAATGAAAGTAATCGGCGAAAAGTATAGCGCAGAATATTCAAGTCTGAGAGAAATCATGTAAGGCATATTCGGGAAGAGCTGCTTGAAAATAGAAAAATTTGCAGAAAGGATTCTTATAATCAAAGAAATTGTAAACAGCCCTAACAGAAGACTGGCTCTGTTTTTTCTGAAAATATACAAAAAGAGCGAATATATAACGATTGCAAAAAGAACTCCGGCCAGTCCGCTGAAATATCCAATCAGGCTGTCGTAAATCATGGACATAAAGTCAAGTTCGCCAATTTCCAGAGGATTCCAGACGCCGCCGTTACGGTAAATATTGTTTGAAACATAAATTGTAAAAAAGACCTGACCCTTATCATCAGTTTTAAAGCGGGCAAGTTTCATCTGCTGGTCAGCTTTTGTCTGAGTCCAGTCCATATACGGAATGCCGGCGGTAAAAATTACAGTTCCGTTGGCAATTACTGTTACAGCGGTACTAGCAAGATCATAAGTTCTGAAGGCATATTCTGTCAGTGGTTTTAAATCTGTAACGAGAATTCTGTAAGTTCCCGAGCCTTTGCCAGTTTTTGCAATTTTATGAATTTCTTCAGGCAAATCATAAGAATTCCATGCAGAAGGAATTTTTACCTGGCAATCTGGTTCTGCTTCTTCGCCTTCCGTAAGAAATCTGCCCCAATAAAAATCCCAGGGACCTTTTATGCTGACGGTGGAACGAGAAAGTTTTTTTGCATTTGGTACGCTGAATTTTGAAACTGCCGGAAGATTAATTACTGCAATCATAAAAATGAACAGAAATGTGCAAAATCTTTTCATTTAAAGTTCCTCCAGATTTTCTGATTCATCGTCGTCGTCGGAATCTGTACTTTTGATTTCTTTTTTCCAGAATTCATTTATTTCACATTCAAATAATCTCAGACTGTTTTTCTTTCCTTTTACGGAAATTGGCAGAAGCTGGTTTATATTTACTTCGTTGATTGTATTTAAATCTGTGTTTTTAAAAAGTTCTTCGGAAATAATTACCTGGCGGTCAAGTTTTTCGCAGACGCTTTCAATTCGGGCAACAGTATTTACTGTGTCAGAAATTACCGTATCGTCAAGGCGGTTATCATCGCCGATTGTTCCCAAAATCATATTGCCAAAATGAGCACCGGTGTAAACTTTTATTTCAAGTCCTTTTGGATTGTATTTTTCGTTTATGGTTTTAATTCCTTTTTCAAAATCAAGAGCGGCGCTGAGTGCATTATCAGAAGAAGTTTCGCCGTAAAAAAGCACAATAAAGCCGTTTGTAAGGAATTTTGTGATAAATCCGGAATTTTTAGTGATGGACGACGAAATCAGTTTGAAAAAATCGCAGTAAATTTCATATTCAACTTCTGAGTAAGGTCTTTTTGAAGTTTTTGTGTCAATCGTAGAAATTTTTGTGTAAAGAATACTCAATTCCACGGCGGAATAATCTCCAAGATGGACATTTGTGATTGTTTCTTTTTTCAAAAGTTTAATAAATTCGTAAGGCACAAATCTGAGGTAAGATTCGTTTAATTTCTGGAGCCTCTGAATTTTATTTTTTCGTTCATTGTATAAATCTTTTTGATAATTACTCAGCATTGCCATTTGAATAATGCTGAAAAGTGTGAAGAAAATCGGGGCCAAATTGAATGGTATGACTTCTTTTGAATTTGAAATTATCGTGTCAAAAACAAGTGCCCCGGCAAAACATAAAATGTCCGCAAGATGATAAAAAACATATTTCTTTTTTCTTACGATGTTAACAATAATAAAACTGACGTCGTAAACAACTCCGACCGCTGCACAAAGTTCAAGGCACGGCACAAGCTGATTACTGAATTTTGCCGGTAAAATAAGAGAGGCGAGACCAAATCCTATATCAAAAGCAAAAAATGTATATCTGAAAATTAAAGTCGGAAGTTTAAAAGTTTTCTTAAAGGTGTTCGGGTATTGAAAAATCAAAAGCATATAATAAGCGGCCGGAATTACCCAGATTGCAAGAAATTCTATTTTGACTTTGACTTCGGCGCTCATTGTTGGAATTAAAATTTCCAGACTGTTGAAATTTGCAACCGCAGTTCTAAATGCCGAAGCAAGTGCGATTATAAAGGTGTAAAGATGCTGCCGTTCTTTTCTGTTTACCAGAAATTGAATTATATTGATAATCGCCGTGAATAAAATAACTCCAAAGCAGAAAAGCGAAAATCCTGTTAAAAAAAGATAATTTGTAAAAACTTTTTGCGCTGGCCCGAATGTAACGGCACCCCATAATCCGCCTTTACGGTAAAAGAAATTGTTTACAAAAATTAAAATTTCCGCTTCGCCTTCTGCACTGGAAGTAAAATTCAAATAAATCGGCCTGATAAGCGATTCGCCTTTTGGTTTTTCTGAGTAAGGATTTCCGGTTGTAAAAACTTTTTCGCCGTTTATAAAAATTGCACAGGAAGTTCCCGGACTTTCTTCCAAAGAAAGCGCGTACGAATAAGAATACATAAGGTCTTTTAATACAATGCGGTACGTGCCTTTTCCAATCGCTTTTTTATTTCCTGTAATTTTTTGAATTGTATTGTTCCAAAATGACGGAACTTTTATGAGCGCATCTGCGGGACTTTTTGAGTTTGCATTAATTTGCGGATTTTTATAAAAATCGTCCAGAATTTCATAAACCTGTTCAGGAGTTTTATCCCAGTAAAATTCCCAGTCACAGTTTAACTTAAAAAGTTTACTGGTTGAATTAAACGACGAGCCTGTCGAAAAACTACCGTCTTTAGCTTTTATTTCTTGAGAAAAAAGAAATGTCTGACATATCAGAAAGATGAGAAATAGGGAAAACTTTTTGATGTTTTTCATAACTTGGTTTTATTATACTTTAAGTTAAAAAAAAAATGCAAATAAATTCTCATTTAAGGACAATTTTTTTAAGATTTTATATAATCAAGGCAATTTTGGAAGAAAAATTATGGATGACACAGAATATTATTCACTTATGAACCGTTCATCATCTTATGCTTTGCGCCAGGCGTTAAAAAAGCAAAGAGAAAAAAATCACGCCGGAAAAACTGATTTACCGGCATTAGACAAAAATTTCCGTGATTTAGAAGTCCGTCAGGGAGAAGCTGATGCTCAGATGTTAAAGGAAAAATCTGAAATGCAGTAGTAAAATTGAAAAAATCTCACTATAATTAAACAATTTTTTATAAAATTCTATAAGAGGAACAAAAATATGGCTTACATTTTTGAAGAACCATCACACACTTTTGATGAATATCTGCTGATTCCTGGTTATACAGGTCCGGATTGTATTCCTGCCAATGTTACGTTACAGACGCCAGTTGTACGTTACAATAAAAAAGCCGGAGAAAAATGTCCGCTGACAATGAATATTCCTATGACTTCCGCAGTTATGCAGGCAGTTTCTGATGATAAACTTGCCGTTGCACTTGCAAAAGAGGGCGGAATTTCATTTATTTTTGGTTCTCAGACAATTGAAAATCAGGCTGCAATGGTTGCCCGTGTAAAGGCATACAAAGCTGGATTTGTAACTTCTGATACAAATATAAAACCAGATCAGACTTTATCAGAACTGGTAGAAGCAATTGAAAAAACCGGACATTCCACCGTCGCTGTTACAGAAGACGGAACTGCAAACGGTAAACTTGTAGGAATTATTACAGACCGTGATTTTAGAATTACACACTGTTCTCCGGATGCAAAAGTAAAGGATTATATGACGCCACTTTCTAGTCTTGTTATGGCAGAAGAAGGCGTTACTCTTGAAAAAGCAAATGACATTATCTGGCAGAAAAAAGTAAATCAGCTGCCTGTTGTTGATAAAAACGGAAATCTTTTGAGTTTGATTTTCCGTAAAGATGCGGCAAGTCATCAAGAACATCCTCTTGAACTTCTTGATTCTAAAAAACGCTACATTGTTGGCGCCGGAATTAACACCCGCGACTATATGGACAGAGTTCCGGCTTTGCTTGCTGCCGGTGTTGACGTTATGACTCTTGATTCTTCTGAAGGTTTTACAGAATGGCAGAGAAGAGCTTTGCAGGACATTCACGCAAAATGGCCTAATGCAAAAATCGGGGCTGGTAATGTTGTTGATGCTGATGGTTTTAATTTCCTTGCAGATGCTGGTGCTGACTTTGTAAAAATTGGTATTGGCGGCGGTTCAATTTGTATTACTCGTGAACAAAAAGGTATTGGACGCGGACAGGCAACTGCCACAATTGAAGTTGCTAAAGCGCGCGATGCTTATTACGAAAAAACAGGTATTTATATTCCTATTTGTTCTGATGGCGGTATTGTTTATGACCATCACGTTACATTGGCACTTGCAATGGGCGCTGATTTTGTAATGCTTGGCCGTTATTTTGCACGTTTTGATGAATCTCCGACAAATAAATTGATTGTAAACGGCAATTATGTAAAGGAATACTGGGGCGAAGGTTCAAACCGCGCCCGCAACTGGCAGCGCTACGATTTAGGTGGCAAAAAAGGTATGGCTTTTGAAGAAGGAGTTGATTCTTATGTTCCGTACGCGGGCTCTCTTCACGATAACGTTACTTTGACGACAAGCAAAGTTATTCACGCTATGTGTAACTGCGGCGTAACAACAATTCCTGATTTGCAGAAATACGCTAAAATTACTCTTGTAAGTCCGGCTTCTATCCGTGAAGGCGGTGCACACGACGTAATTGTAAAAAACAGCATTAAAGCTAACTAAGGTCTAAAGATCAAACAAATGGAGAATAAAATGTCAGGAAATAATGATATTATTCCTAGGTTTGATGATGAACAGCAGAGTACATTAAAAATCAAGCTGAGCCCGATTTCTGGCATAAAGGGCGGAATGTTGATTGTGCTTGCGGGTTACGTGGATACTTATAATTCAAATTATTTTCACGACCAGATTTCTAAGGTTATTGATTACAATTATTTGAATCTTGTGTTTGAATGTTCAGGCTTGACAGGCTTTGCTTCTACAGGATTTGGCATTCTTACTTCACTTCTGAAGAAGGTAAATCAGTGGGGCGGTGACATCGTTCTTATTGGTTTGTGTCCTCAGATAATGGAAACAATTTCTCTGCTGGGATTTGCGCATTTCTTTAAGATTGTTCCTACTTATAACGATGCAATTACGATTTTAAACGGAATTTCAACCTTCCGTAATGAACAGGCTACTGTGTTTCCAAAAATGTTTAACTGTCCTACTTGTAAAAGACAGTTGCGAAGCCAGCATGCCGGAAGATTCCGCTGTATAAGTTGCAAAACAATAATTGTGATTGACGAAAACGGAAATGTAACGGTTGGATAAGGGCGTTTTTTTCCGGCATACATAAAAATTCTTATGGACTTATGCTTTTTTTATGGTAGCATACTAGTACGAGGTAATTTTTTATGAAAAAACTAATTGGTATTGCTGTTTTGGCTGCAAGTCTTCTTGCATTTGTTTCTTGTGCTTCTACAAAGGCCGATGCTCCTGTTGCAGTTGCTGCTGAAGAACCTGGTGCTATTGAAATTTCAATGTGGGATACTGTTGATTCATGGGCTGTAACTTTGAATGATGACGGTAGCGTTACAATGAACGGTGGCGAATATATTCAGTGGCCACTTGCAGAAGAAATTGCTGCTGGTACAACTGTAAAAGTTCATTTGACTGGTAAAAATGCAGGAAAATCTGGATTCAGAAGCTGGCTTGTAGATATGAATCAGACAACTAATTCAAATCTTTATACAGATTCTACTTTTGATAAACTTGCTCAGGGGGATTTTGATTTGACTTACACTCTTACTGCAACAAATCCTTCTAACTATATTTTTATCAAAGGTCCAGTTTACGGAACTATGATTGAAAACCTTACAATTAAATCTGTAAGCGTAGAAGTAAAATAAAGGACATCTCTAAAAATTGCAATTTTTAGAGGCTCCCTAAAAAGTTTTGCACCTTGCGTAAGGGATTGTAGCGGCCGCGAAGCGGGATTTTGCAGGCGAGCACCATTGTTCTGGTGCGCAGCGCAAAAGCCGGAGGCGAATGCCGTAGCCGCGAAAAGCCCGGTCTGCCTTTGGCAGATACGCCCAAAAAAAACTAAAATCAAAACTTTAGGCCTGTCGGAGATTTTCGGCAGGTCTTTTTTTATGTTCAGAAAAATATTATAATTGCTTGTCTTATGGAAGAAAAAATAGTAATTCGTGGTGCTAGAGAACATAATCTTAAAAACGTTGATATAGATATTCCAAGAAATAAACTGGTTGTAATTTCGGGGTTGAGCGGGTCTGGAAAGTCGTCGCTTGCCTTTGATACTCTTTTTGCGGAAGGTCAGCGCCGCTATATGGAAAGTCTGAGTTCTTATGCCCGGCAGTTTTTGGGCAGAATGGACAAGCCTGATGTTGATATGATTGAAGGACTTTCGCCGGCAATTTCCATTGAACAGAAATCTACAAATAAAAATCCGCGTTCTACAGTGGGAACAATCACAGAAATTTATGATTATTATCGTCTTTTGTTTTCAAGAATTGGTACGGCGCACTGTCCTCAATGTGGACGGGAAATTCGCGAGCAGTCTGTAGATCAGATTATTGACACGATTATGAGCTGGCCGGACGGTACAAAAATGCAGATTCTGGCTCCTGTAATCCGCGGAAAAAAGGGTGAGCACACAAAAGTTTTTGAAGATGCCAGGAATTCGGGATTTATTCGGGCCAGAATTGACGGTGTAATGGCGGAACTTGACGATTCCATAAAACTTGATAAACAGAAAAAACACACGATTGAAATTGTAGTTGACCGCATTGTAAAAAATGAAGATTGCCGCACGCGACTTGCGGACAGTATTGAAATTGCGCTTAAAAATGCGAACGGAATTGTAATTGTGAATCGCCGCACTGACGACGGGGACGAGGAAGTTTTTTTTAGTCAGAAGAATGCCTGTCCGGACTGTGGAATTTCTATTCCGGATTTGCAGCCACGACTTTTTTCTTTTAATAATCCGTTTGGAGCGTGTCCTGAATGTACGGGGCTTGGCCAGAAAATGGAATGGGATTTGCAGAAAATTCTTCCGGATGCAAGTTTGTCTTTTAATCAGGGGGCGTTTCCGTTTTATAATCCAGAAAGTGAGTGGAATCATTCAATGTTTCAGGCGGTTGCCGATGCAGAAGGTTTTTCTCTTGATACGCCGGTAAATGAACTGAGTAAAAAAAATCAGGATTATTTGTGGAACGGTGACCTTACAAAAAATATTCACTGGATTTATAAAAAACAGAGCGGAGAAGGTTATTCTGAGTATAATCGTCCGTGGCCTGGAATTATTGCCGATATGAACCGCCGTCACAATGAAGCGTGGGGCGATGCTCAGCGGGAACGCATTGAAGAAAAATTTATGTCGATTTCCGGCTGTAAAGCGTGCCGTGGACAAAGGCTCAGACCGGAAGCGCTTGGCGTTACTGTCGGCGGCAAAAATATCTGGGAACTGACTCAACTTTCTGTGGCAGAATCTGTTGACTTTTTTGAAAAAATTGAACTTTCTGAAAGTCAGAAAAAAATCGGTGAACAGGTTTTAAAGGAAATTAAATCAAGGCTGCGCTTTTTGCAGAATGTTGGACTTGGATATTTGACTTTGGAACGTTCGGCAGAAAGTTTGAGTGGTGGCGAGGCACAGAGAATCAGACTTGCAACTCAGATTGGTTCTGCGCTTTGCGGTGTTATGTACATTCTTGATGAGCCGAGCATTGGACTTCATCAGCGCGATAATCAAAAATTAATTGATACTTTAATAAACCTGCGTGATAACGGAAACACGGTAATTGTCGTTGAACACGATGAACAAACGTTGCGAACGGCGGATTTTCTTGTTGATTTGGGTCCCGGCGCCGGTGTTAATGGCGGAAAAATTGTAGCGGCCGGCACGCCAGAAGAAGTTGCCCGTGTAAAAGAAAGTGTGACGGGGCAATATCTTGCGGGAACTTTAAAAATGGATTTGCCTGCAGAGCGTCGTCGCGGTAACGGAAAATTTCTGAAATTAAAAAATGTCAGTGAACATAATTTAAAAAATGTTTCTGTTGATATTCCGCTTGGAGTTTTTACCTGCATTACGGGCGTAAGCGGTTCTGGAAAGTCAACTTTGATGAGCGATGTCCTTTATCCTTTTGTTTCAAATGCACTTATGCGCACGAATTATCCGGTTGGGAAGTGTGACGGCGTTGAAGGCGTTGAAGCAATTGATAAGGTTATAAATATTGATCAGTCGCCAATTGGCCGTTCTCCGCGTTCAAATCCTGCAACTTACGTGGGCGTTTTTGATGCAATCCGCGATTTGTATGCAAGTTTACCGGAAAGTAAGGCGCGCGGTTATGAAAAAGGCCGTTTTAGTTTTAATGTTCGCGGCGGAAGATGTGAAAATTGTCAGGGCGCCGGCGAAATTGTAATTGAAATGAACTTTTTACCTGACGTTTTTATTCAGTGTGAAGTTTGTCACGGCCAGCGTTTTAATCACGAAACTCTGGAAGTGCTTTACAAAGGCAAAAATATTAATGATGTTTTGAAGATGACTATTGACGAGGCCTGCGAATTCTTTTCTTCGATTCCTCATATTTACAGGAAAATTTCTACTTTGCAGTCGGTTGGACTGGGCTACATTCAGTTAGGTCAAAATGCTCTGACTCTTAGTGGCGGCGAAGCTCAGAGAGTAAAACTTGCAAATGAACTTGCTCGTCCTGGAACTGGAAAAACTCTTTACATTCTTGATGAACCGACGACCGGCCTTCATTTTGCGGATGTTAAGCAGCTTATGAGCGTAATTCAGCGCCTTGTAGATAACGGAAATTCTGTTGTTATGATTGAGCATAATCTGGACGTTATTTGCCAGGCGGACTATATTATAGATTTAGGACCTGAAGGCGGAAACGGTGGCGGAACAATTGTCGCAAAGGGCACTCCGGAACAAGTTGCAGAATGTGAAAACAGTTATACCGGAAAATTTGTAAAGGAAATGCTTGAAAAAATGAGGAGCGGTTCAAAATAAAAATGAGAAAATTTAAATTTTTTCTTTTTATCATGATTTTCTCACTTTCTTCCGTTTTTGTTTTTGCTCAGAATTCAGAAGTAACGACAATTACAATTACAAATGCCAGAAAAACGACCTACGAAAAAGATAAAAAAACTGGCGCAGATTCAATTATTCTGGAAGGTTCAGTAAAAATTTCAGTTTCAAAAGGTCAGAATTCTACAGAAATTTCTGCGGATAAAGTTTCTTACGACCGCAAATCTGAAATGCTTTACGCGGAAGGCAACGTCAGTATTGTTACAAAATCCGGCACTTCTGGTGGTGAAACGGCAACGGCCGCGTCTTTGATGATGAACACCGCCACCCTTGAAGGCGTTTTTGAGGACGGCCGTGTAATTCAGACAAAATCTGATGCAATAAATTTGCCGTCCGGTTCAACTTTGGTTGTTTTTTCTGATATTTTTGGAAAAACTGAATCAAATGTAATTGCGTTTAAAAATTCTTCCCTAACATTCTGTGATGCCGATGATCCGCACTGGAGAATTGATGCAACGCGCACCTGGCTTTTGCCCGGCGGAGAATTTGCTTTTTTCAACGCGCTTTTATATGTTGGAAATATCCCGATTTTGTATTTTCCGGCGTTTTATTATCCAAAAGATGAACTGATTTTTAATCCGGTTTTCAGTTTTAAACAAAGAACGGGCTATTCAATCCAAACGACGACCTATCTTTATGGCCGAAAGCCACTTGATTCTTCGTCTTCGTCGAGTTCCTCGTCCTCTTCTGATACCGCGGCAGAATCTTTAGCCGCACTTTACAATTTTATGAAACCTGGCACCCTAAAAGACCAAAAGCGCGAAGGTCTTGTGCTTCATAATCTTGATTCGGATTACACGGGAAATACGACAAATTTTACGAAATTGATGGTTGACTGGCACTCAAATCTTGGCTATCTTGCCGGAATTGCGGGTAATTTGTCGCCGTTGCCGTCCTATATTTCTGAATTGTCGTTTAATCTTTACACAGGATTTTCCACAACGATTTTTGACTCGTCGGGAACGTATATGCCTTATGGCGCGAGCGGAAAGCAATATTGGGATCATTCTTCGTTTATGGGCTTTGACGTGCCTTTCCGTTATTCTGCGGGAATTAAATTTTCGCTTACAAAGCCTTTTAAATTTTCACTTTCCCTGCCACTTTATTCTGACCCTTACTTTAATGATGATTTTCTTGCTGACCGCCAGGAATCAATGGACTGGATTTCTTATGTTCTTTCCGCTACAAAAAGTGATGATGATTCTACGACGACAAATGAACTTTCGTCTTTTACCTGGTCTGCAACTTCGTCTTATACACCGGTTTTGCCAACATTTTTAAAGCCATATATTTCATCTGCAAGTATTTCTTTAAAATCTTCCGTGAACTTTTCTTCAAAAAGCGCGTCATCAACTTCTTTGTATGAAAACTATGATGATTCTTCCAGACAATCTGACGGCTGGGCATCTTACACTCCTGAGCGAAAATTTTATTATCCATCACAAGTTGTTCCTGCAAATTTAACGGCTTCTATTTCTGGAACAATTTTTCAGTATCCAAAAGAATCTTCTACAAAAAAATCATCTTCTGAACAAAAATATGATATTCCTTTGACTGTCCCGGAAGATTTAAAATCAGAAAAGCAAAAAGAGGCCGAAAAACTTGCAAAACAGGCCGAAGAAGCAAAACAAAATGAAGAATCAGAAAAATCAGAAGAAAACGGCACGGTCAATTCTGCAGAAACGGTCGCTCAAAATGCGATTTTAAAATCCGAAGAAGAAAAAACTGAGGACGAAAAAGACTTGATTACACCGCAGTTGCCAGAATTATCTCATTCTGTGGCATTAAACAGTCTTGATAAGGGTCTTGAATATAAACTTACGTATTCGTTTTCGCCTTCTGTAACAACTCAGATTGCTTATTCTTCAACAATGCTAAATAAATCTTCAGATTTTAGCTGGACAAATCTCCGTTCATTTATGTATACGGCAAAACTTCCCGCTTCGCTGAATTCTGCACTTTCTTACGGCGGAAGTTTTCTTTCTTTGAACAATAAATTATCCTTTGAACCGATTTTTCAGGATCACCCTTATATTCTTACTTATGATACTACTGATAACGGCGGATATACGGAATCGGCGAAAAATACTTTGTTACTGGCTGACCGCAAGGCATCCGCACGAAATATTATCAATACAAATTCTTTTTCAATAAATCCGTTTATTAATTCTGAATATTTTTCTGGAACCGGTTTAAGCTGGAATTCTACAATAAAACTTTTGCGCTACGAATTTCTTGGCGATAAAGATAACCTTGGTAAAGAGAATTATGAATGGCACGGTTTGGAATGGGATGACGATTGTATAACCGTAAATACGCTGAATTTAAAACTCAGTGCGCAGGAAAAAAACAGCAAATTTAAACAAAACCTCACGTTTACTACAATTTTGCCGCCACAGCTTATGTCTTATTCTGCAACGTTAAATCTTGTTTTTCCTTATTTGACGACCAATTTTAGTGCCGGAATTACACAAAAATCCACAGATACTAGTCTGTCTTGGAGCGAACAATGGACTACCGATAATTTGCAGCAGTCTGCAACCCTTAATCTTTTTGATTCAAAATTAAAATTTACCGAAAGTTTTAATTACAACATAAAAGATGAAACGCCACACCCGGAAAGTTTAAAACTTTCAACTTCCTGGAGTGGCCTCAGTCTTGCTTACGTAATGTCTCACACTTACCCTTATGATTTGGTTGAAGGAACCGGTTGGGTAGCGCAAAGTGAAAAAAAATTTGTTCCTTATTCTCTGACTTTGGCTTTTTCAAAAACTTCAAAAACTTTGTATACCTGGCAAAACAGAATTTCTTTGTCTGCCGGTCTTAGCACAAATATCAGCCTTGATTTTTTACGTGCAACAAACTCTTCTTTTACGTTCAGCCCAAGTATTACTTTTAAAATCAATGAATTTTTTAACCTGACATTTTCGTCAACTTCAAAAAATTCAATTATTTACTGGTATTTTCATGATGGAAATTATGATGAAGGCGGTGTATTTCCTTTTAATATGCTGGTAGACCTTGCTAATTCTTTCAGATTTGATGACAGAAGTCTTCGTGAAGGTTCTGGATTTAAAATAAAATCATTAAATATGACAATGTCGCACAATCTTCATGACTGGAGTTTTAATATGACAATGTCAATTTCTCCAAAAATCGTTACAAAATATACAGGCGATGTTTCTTATAAAACTTATGATTTCACGCCAAAAATTACAATCGGAATTGTATGGAATCCTATGCAGAGTATAAAATCTAATCTTGTTTACGATTATGATAAAACTAAAGGTGTCGAAAGCGGCGTCTGGACTCTTGAAGATTAATATTCGGACTTTTAAATTATGAAAAAAAATATTTTTACATTAGTGATTTTTGCGTTTGTTCTTATTCTTTTTTCCTGCAAAAAAAATAATGAAAAGCCAATCCCTGAAGTTATTGAAAATCCGCCTGTAAAAGAGCTTACGGAAGAAGAAAAACAGGATTTAAAACTCAAAGAATATATAAAAACTCTTTCTTTAACGCAAAAAGTTCCTCAGCTTTTTATTGTAAATCTTGACGGCAATCAAAAATTCCGCGTTTTTGAAAAAAATTCAGATTTTGCCGGCAATGCTTCAGTTTCGGCACAAAATTCTTTGACTGATGAACCTTTAAATAATGAAAATTCGGCGGAAAATTTAGAAAATGAAAAACCTTTAGTTGCCGGCGGTTATCTCTTTTTTTCTTACAATCTTGCAGATACAGCAGAAGAAACGTCCGCTTTTATAAAGTCAATCCATGATTTTTGTGATGAAAATAAAATTATTCAGCCTTTTCTTGCAATTGACCAGGAGGGCGGAGTTGTAAATCGACTGAAAAATCTGACGGGGCCTTTTCCCGGCCAGGAGCGCATGGCAAAAAATTATACTTTGCAGCAGGCCTCAGAATTATATGCTGACGAAGCTCTAAAAATGAAAAATCTTGGCTTTCATTTAAATCTTGCGCCGGTTGTAGAAATTTGTACGGAAGAAAATAAGGACTTTCTTGCCGGCAGAAGTTTTGGCGATGCTCAAAAAACGCTTGAATATTCGCGAGTGTGCGTAAATGCTTACGAAAATAACGGAATTGGCTGTGTAATCAAGCATTTTCCGGGGAACACGAATACAGATCCGCACACAGGGCTTCCTGTAATAAAAACTGATTACGAAAATCTTATGCAGAGTCTGGAACCTTTCCGCGAGGTTATAAAACTGCGCCCCGCCGGAGTTTTGATGTCTCACGCTATAACTACCTGCCTTGACGACGGCGTTCCGTCCTGTCTTTCTTACAAATGGGTTAGTGATGTTTTACAAAATGATTTTGGTTTTGAAGGAATTATTTTTTCTGATGATATTTTTATGTCAGCCCTTGCAGATAACGGTTATCCGCCGGAAGTTGCGGCCGTAAAAGCAATAGAAGCCGGTATCAACTGCATTATGATTAGCGAAAAACGTTTTTCAAAACCTGCAAAACTGATTTATGAAAAAGCACTTGAAGATTCAGATTTTGAAGAAAAAATAAATGAATCAGTGTTCAAAATCTTAAAATTTAAAATTTCAAAAGGATTATTCGCACTTTATGAAACAGAATAAACAAAAAGGCGCCGAAGGTTTTGATTCTTACTATTCAAATCTTTACGGTGAACGCTGGCCTTTATTAAAAGATTCGCTTTTTAAAGAAAATACCCCCGTGGAATATAAAGTTAGCGGAAGTCAAAAATCCTATTTTCTTGACAGTGCCAGTGTGCTTGCCGCGCTTTGCCTTCCACTAAAAGATTCAGAGAATATTCTTGATATGTGCGCCGCTCCGGGCGGAAAAACTTTAGTGCTTGCTTCAAGAATGCCCGAAACCGCAAAACTTTTTAGCAATGAACGTTCTCCGCAGCGTAAACACAGACTTTCCGTGGTGGTTGAAGAATGTCTGCCTCAAAATATTTCAAGTCGTATTACAGTTTCCTGTAGTGATGCGGCTACGTGGTGCTTGCGTCAGAGCGAATGTTTTGACCGCATTTTGCTTGATGCCCCGTGTTCTTCTGAACGTCACGTAATTCAAGACAGTAAATATTTAGATGAATGGTCGCCTTCGCGCATAAAAACCGTAACTACTCAGCAGTGGGCCTTGCTTTCCTGTGCCTACCGTTTGCTGCAGGTAAATGGGATTCTTTTATATTCGACTTGTTCTTTGTGCCCGGAAGAAAATGATAAAATGATGCAGCGTCTGATTAAAAAATTCAATAAAACCGGAGATTCTTTTGATTTTCTTGAGCCTTCTTTTGATTTAAACGAAATTAAGGATTTTACAAAAATCAATCTTCCTCAAATGGAAAAAACGGATTTTGGCTACCATATTTTACCAGATAAACAAAACGGCGCCGGCCCAATTTATTTTTCTATAATCAGGAAGAAAAAAAACATAGAATTCTAGTGTTTTGTGCTGATTATATAATTTTATTTTTATAAAATATGTGTAATAATACTTGTTTAGAGATTCAAATTCAGGATTTGTAAATGAAAACGAATAGAGATGATAAATTAGAAAAGGTTGTAAAGATTGAACAGCAGCTTGGAGAAATTCAGGATATTGATATTCTTTTGGAGCAGATTCTTACTGAAACACGAAAAATCGTTAATGCCGACGCTGGTTCAATTTACGTTTGCGAAAAAAATATGCTTCGCATAAAATACGGGCAAAATGATACACAACTAAAGCGCCTTGAACCTGGAAAAAAACTTCCATTTACAAATTTTTCTTTCCCGATTAATGAACAGCAGATTTGTGGTTACGTTGCGCTAAAAAAAGAAACTTTGAATATTGATGACTGTTATAAACTTTCTGGTAACGAAACTTACAAATTCAATAAAAACAGTGATTTAATTACAAATTACCGCACAACTTCAATGTTTACGACCCCGCTGAAAATGGCAAACGGCAAACTTCTTGGAGTTTTGCAGATTATAAATGCAAAAGATAAGGACGGAAATTTTATTCCATTTGACGAAGAAGCCTCGCTTTTAATTACACATTTTGCATCGAATGTAGTTCAGGCCCTTGAACACGCAAATCTTACCAGTGACATGGTTCGCCGAATGTTAAAAATGACTGAATTCCGTGATCCTAAAGAAACTTATACCCATGTTGAGCGTGTTTCTTATTTTGCTCAGGAAATTTATGACAGGTACGCTTTCAATAAAAATATTTCACCAGAGGAAGTTCATAAATTCCGCGATAATTTAAAAATTGCAACGAAATTTCATGATGTCGGAAAAATTGGAATCTCAGATACAATTTTAAAAAAGCCGGCAAGATTCACTGATGAAGAAAGAAATATTATGAAATGCCATACAATAATTGGCGCTCAGCTTTTTGATCCGCCGGAAAGTCCTTTGGATCAGATGTGTCTTGATATTTCTTTGCATCATCACGACCGCTGGGACGGCGATTTAACTAAAGGTTATCCTGGAAATATTAGTTTAAATGATTTTTCAATTAAGGATTTTCAATTAAAAGAAGGAAAGCCTATTTCCGGAACAGAAATTCCACTTTCTGCGCGTATTTGTGCCGTTGCTGATGTTTTTGATGCTTTAAGTCACAAGCGTTGTTATAAAGATTCCTGGTCTTTGGAAGATTCTTTTGCAGAAATTGAACGCAGTTCTGGAAGTCATTTTGACCCTGAAGTTGTTGAAGCGTTTATGCAGGTAAAAGATAGAATTACGGCAATTCTTAACGCATATCCTGATGAATAATTTTGTCAAAACAACTTGCAAATTGAGAAAAATTTTTCTTTGAGTAGCCTTCAGAAATGTGCTTTACGACTCCTGTTTGTGCAATCATAAAGTCAAAATTGCGTTCAGACAGGAGTTTTTTTATATTTTCAGTACAAAAAACAGTTCCTCGGTCATTTATACAGTTTATTTTTTGTTCGACCAGTTTGTCGGCAAAAACAATGTCACGGGTAATAACAAGTGCGGAAGCTTCGCAGTGTTCAAGAATATAATTGTCGGCGCTGTCTTTTTCGTTACCGCAGATAATCATTTCAAAAGGTTGTTCTGTGCATGGAATGTTTTTGTTAGCAACAAGCGTGACGGAAATATTCATCTGTCGTCCAATTTTTATACAGTGATTTCTAACAAGGGTAGGGCAGGAATCTGCATCAATCCAAATATGATCAATTTTCACTCTAAAAATTACCTCATTTTACGAGAAAAATTACAAAACCTCATTGATTTTATCAATCATATATTTTGTGCGTTTTTCTAATTCTTCTTCTTCCGTGATTGTAATTTCCGTTGTCTGGCCGTTTTCGTGGGCAACTTTATTTTGTTTTTCTTTGTAAAGTTCGTCGCAGAGCATGATTCCGCTTAAAATTGCAATTTGCAAGTTGTCTTTTATTTGATTTTGTGACTGAATGTCATTTGTTATGCGCTGATAATATCCAAGAAGTTTCTGAAGATACTGTTCATCTTCATTTGCCTGAATTGTAAAATTTTCGCCAAGAAGTTGAATTTTTAGTTTTGCCATTAGAATATATCAAATCCTAAATCATCATCTTGAATATCACCGTCAATATCAATTGAAGGATTTTCAGCAAAAGTCTCGTTTGCAGGCTTAGAATTGCTAGCAAGAGTGTTTTCTAAATCCACTTCTGTTTGAGATTTTACAGGAGACATTGAATTGAAAGTTGGCGCAGAATTAAAAGAAGTCTCTGGAATATTTTGTGTTTCTGAAAAATCAGTTACAGGTTCTTCTTGAATTTCTGGTGCAAGTTCTTCTTCAACAGTGTTATTTTCTAAAACCGGCTGTTCTTGAGTAAGACTTTCTGTAAAAGAAGAATCCACAGAAGCTGGTTCAGATTTTTCTGAAATATTTATGATTTTTTGCTCTTCTTCTGCAGTTTGAACAGGTTTTGAAACAGCAGAAACTTCCGGTTTTGCAACTTCAGAAGTTTCTGTGTTTTTAAGATTTAAGCCTTGACCGGCAGCTTTTAGTACTGAATTTTCAATAGAATTGAGCCGATCAAGTGCTTTTTTGATTCCTTCTTCAATCTGATTTTGATCTACAGAAAAAGTGTTGAGTTGCTCCGTTTTGCTAGAAAGCGCATTTGTGAGCTCTGAACATTTTTTGCGCAGAGCATCGTTTTCAGCCTGAAGCTGTTGGATTTTTTCAACAGCACTTTCAACTTTCTCTTCAAGTAAACAAATCTGATCTAAAGAAATCATATTTTTTCCTTAATAAAGCAAATACTATGCTTTAAGAGCTTTTTTAGCAGCTTCTACAACTGCCTTAAATGCTGCTGGATCTTCAATAGCCATATTAGAAAGAGCCTTGCGGTTCAATTTAATACCTGCTTTGTTACATCCGTCAATAAAGCGAGAGTATGTAAGACCTTCTTCACGAACTGCTGCATTGATACGGGCAATCCACAAAGTGCGGAATTCGTGTTTGCGGTCACGACGATCAACATAAGCATGATCCAATGCCTTTGTTACTGCATCTTTTGCTGGTTTATAGTTTGATTTTCTGTCGCCACGGAAACCTTTTGCAAGTTTCAAAATCTTATTGCGGCGATTTTTTCTTTTTGTTCCGTCTATTGCTCTTGACATTTATTCACCTCATTAACCGTATGGAAGCATCTGCTTTCTGATTTTTCTTGCATCTGCTTCAGCAACATAACCTGCTGCGCGAAGATTTCTCTTTCTTTTTGGTGAACGCTTTGTCAAAATATGACGAAGGTTCTGCTTCTTGTGCTTAACTTTGCCAGTACCTGTTAAAGAATATCTTTTGGCAGCTGACTTCTTTGTTTTCATTTTAGGCATTTTCTAAACCTCTTTCTTTACGACTTTTGCTGAGATTGTCATTGACATGTTCCTGCCGTCCATTGCGGCTGGTTTTTCAATGTTATACGCCGAGGTAAGTCGCTTTAACACCTCATTCAGTACATCATAACCGAGTTCAGTGTGGGCAAGTTCACGACCGCGGAAACGGATTGTTACTTTTACCTTATCACCTTCGTTTAAGAATTCCTGAATATGTTTGGCTTTGGTATCAAGGTCACCTGAGCCAATTTTTGGCTGCATACGGATTTCCTTGAGTTTTGTTACCTGCTGGTTCTTTTTGGAATCACGGAGCTTCTTTTCCTGTTCGAACTTGTATTTACCATAGTCAAGTATTTTACAAACTGGTGGATTAGCATTCGGTGAAACTTCAACAAGGTCAAGATCTTTTTCTCTTGCAAGTCTGAGAGCCTCCGGTGTTGGAACAATGCCTTTCTGGTTTCCCTCGTCATCGATTAGTCTGACCTCACGCACGCGAATATATTCATTGATTCGCAAGCCCTTATTGCTGCTTGAATTCGAATATGCCAATTTTCCTCCTGGTGTTTATAAAACACACTTTTAACATAAGCGTAGTTTCATATTATATAATAATTTTTAACAGAATGTCTATAATTCAGAGCATATCTAAAAAATCATTTTCAATGATTTTTTAGAGAGACTTTCGAGTTTTAATTCGTTGATATAGCACGAATTAAAACGTCGCGTTTTTTTTAAATTGCAATTTTTAGAAGCTCCCTTCAATTTGTTTTTAGTTTCTATAATTGGTACTATATTTGATATGGCGGAATTTATTTCAACTTTTACGACAGGATTTCAGAGCCTGGTTCAAAAAACTTTGAGTCATTTTTTACCGGATGCAAAAATAATTAATGTTTATGACGGTATGATTCACTACAAATATGACGGAAATTCACGGAATATTGAAAAGGTTATTTACTTTAACAATACGTTTTTTGTTCTGAAATTTTTTAAAAATGCACAGAATTTTAAATTTATGTGTAATAGTGTTTGTGCCGAAAAAAAATATTTTTTGATAAATAAAGGGACTTTTAGAATAAGATTTAATCAGGAAAATCAGTTTGCAAAGGTTGATAAAAATATTGCCCGAAAAGCGGAAGATTTTATTGTAAAAAATTCAAAACTGACGGTTGACCGCGTAAATCCTGGGACGGAATTCTGGTTTTGCATAAGGCGCGAAGGTTTTGGTTTTTGCGGGCAGTTGATTTCTAAGCGCGAATTTACAGAAAAAAATCTGAATAAGGGTGAGTTGCGGCCGGAAGTTGCGTATTTTCTTTCTGTTTTTGCTGACATTGAAAAAAATAATACTGTTGCCGATTTTTTTGCCGGATATGGTTCAATTCCGGTGCAGATTGTGAAAAATTTTGATTTTGAAGAACTTTTTGTAAGTGATATTAGCGAAAATCAAGTGAAAATTCTGAATGAAAAGAAAATTTTGCAAAGGCAGAACGTTCATATTTTTTGTGACGATGCTTTTGAACTTAAAAATATTAAAGACAAGTCGATTGAGCGAATTATAACTGACCCGCCCTGGGGGTTTTACGAAGACATTGGTGACATAAAATTATTTTATGAAAAAATGCTAAAAAATTTTGAGCGAATTCTTTCTGAAAACGGAAAAATTGTAATTTTGACGGCAAGAAAAAATGAATTTGAACTGGCCGTAAAAGAAAGTTCGTTTGAAATAAAAGAAAACATAAATACTTTAGTAAATGGAAAAAAAGCAGCACTTTACAAAATTGAAAGGCGGTGAAGCGCAAAAGAGGCTTTTTGATTGCCAGTTTTACGATTAACTGCGCCGGAGCCTTGAGCACCTTTTTGCTTTGTTTGAACAAAGCAAAAAGAAAGCGGAATTAATGCCATTTGCATTAATTCCGCTTTTGAGGGTTACCGAAGTGCGAAGTGCGACTTGGAAGAGGCATTTGCGCCCATATTTTTATTTTAAAATATAGGCCGGGTAAGAATTAAAACTTTGAGATTCTAAAACACTTTCTGGAATGCCGGTTTTGATGGACGTAGTTTTGTTGAAAATTGAAGTCGTGATGTTATTAAACCAGGAACTGAAATTCCAGGCCGGTTTGTATTTCATTTCTACGACTTTAATTCCGGGTTTGCCGATGGCGTAGGAAAATGAATTGAGCATTTCTTCGTAACTGCCGATGTGGTCTATGAGCCCCAGGTTTTTGGCCTGAGTTGCCGTATAAACGCGGCCGTCTGCAATTTTGTAAATATCGTTAAAACTTATGTGACGGTTTGCAACGACGATGGAACAAAACTGTTCGTAACATTCGTCCCCGATTTGCTGGAGAATTTCGCGCTGTTCATCGGTGAGCGGTTCGTTATAATTGCCCATATTTTTGTTTTTTCCCGAATGTATTGTTTCTGATTTTATGCCGAGGTTTGCAAGAAGGTCAGAAACGTCAATTGATGTGCCGGAAATTACGCCGATTGAGCCCGTGAGTGTGTTGCGATTCGCCCAGATTTCGTTTGCGGCGCAGGAAATGTAATATCCGCCGGACGCTGCCATGGGCCCTTGATAAACATAAATCTGTTTTCCACTGTTTTTGTATTCAAGGAGCGAAAGATAAACTTCGTCTGCCTGGTAAACTGCGCCACCTGGAGAATTTATGTAAAGTGCGAGCGCGGCATTTTTTTGATCATTCTTGAGGCTTTCGATTGTACTTAAAATCCAGTCCTGATTGTAAGTTGTGTTTGATTCTTCGATTGTGCCTTCAAGATAAACTGAGGCAATGTAAAGATTTTTGTATTCTTTTGCAACCTGAGGATCATAATTTTTGTAATTGTAATTAGAATCTGGCACGACCGGATGCGAATCTTTTGTGCCGGAAATAAAATAAGTTCCGAACAATGCTGCAAGCACGACAATAATCATTACTATGAGAATGATAATTCCGGATTTGAATTTTTTGTTCATTAGGCTAAATCCTCCATTTTCAAAATTCCTGTTTCAAGCGCTTCTTTCATCAAAGCGTGATAGGCGTTGATAAAACTCATCTGCATGTATGGCAAAATCCAGATGAAACCGATTCCGCAAGTGATGCTTGCAAGTAAAATCCAGCCGATAAAACTTAAGTACATAACGAAAAGTTCTGCTTTATGACCTTTTGTGATGAGTTTACTGATGTTTAATGCTTTGAAAATTGACATTTTAGGATATTCACAGATTATAAAATTGTGCATGGAGTAGGCTATTGATTTTACAATTCCCGGAATTACAAAAAGAAGTGACCAAAGAAAAATCCACAAACTGCGCCAGATATTTGCAAGAATTGCACGTCCCCAAAGTGTAAGGCTTTCTATGAATGATGAAAACGAAATTTTTTCTGGTGTGCGCGACATTTTTAAAAGTACATTTGTTGCCGCAACAGTAAGAATTGCCGTGACGATGAATTCAAGAAATCCTAAAAGATTTGAAAAATATCCTGTTGGAGTGTAAGTTTCCAAGATTTCTTGCATTTCGGCTACAGTTTCGGCTTCAAGTAAAAATGGGAAACTTTTGATGTAGGCATTGACTGTTGGAAGCTGGAAGAGTGACAGAATCAATCCTATGATAATGGACATTAAAACCGGAACTCCCCAGCGGCCTTTTAACTGAATTTTTGCAAAACGTTTGTATTTTTTTCGATCAAACAACATTATTTTCTCCTGATTTATTTTATATACCTTTAAGCATATCACGATAATATCTTTCTTCAATCTGATTTAGCGGAATGTTACATTCTGTAAGAATTTTCTGAATGATATTGCGACATTTTTTTACGGTTTGCTCGTCATTTTCGGACTTTATAATTTCAATTTCTAGAAAATCGCCGAGTGGCGGAACCGTACAAAGTTCAATGTGGGCATTTTCGCCGTCTACAAAAAAGTTCCACTGTTCAACGGATTTTTGTTTTTTGAGGCTGATTTGCGCGCCCGCGTCCTGAAAAAACAGTGTCAGAGCAGAATCATTGTCAAAAGTGAATTCATTTTCTTCGTTAACTTCAATTTCTTTGCCGTCCGAAGATTTTTTTAATTCCTTTCGTTTATAGGTAAAGTAAAATTTTGTTGAAGTTTTGCCGTCAAGCGTCAGTTTTTCCTGGCGAATTCTTGCGGTAACGTAATTTTGAAAATTATCCTGATTTTCTTGATTAGAATTTTGCGAAAATTGTTTTTGAAAACGGTAGTAAGTGTCATTTTTTTGAGTATGACCGCCGTAAACTGCAATTTTGTTCAGAATGTCTATAACTTCCTGGCGGTTATAAACGTGGGCTTTCATTTCTATTTCGTAATTCATTTTTAATATTGTAGTGATTTTTGAAATGACTGTGTATAATTCATTTTATGAAATTGATTTGCGGGCCAATGGCTACACTTTCGCACCCGGCATTTAGAATTCTTGTAGAAAAATTTGGCGGTTGTGATGAATATTTTACGGAAATGATTAACGCGGGCACGCTGATTACAAACGGTCCTTTTGAAAAATATTATCTTGATGCGACTCCCGTGCCGCAAAAAATTGTCTGGCAATTAACTTCAAAAAATACCCCACTGATGATTCAGGCAGCGCAAAAAATTATTGAACTTCCCGGAATTGGGCTGGATTTGAACATGGGCTGTTCTGCACCGGATATTTACAGAACCGGAGCGGGAATTGGCTGGATGCTAAAACCCATCACCGAAACTGAAGAAATGGTCCGCGGCGTTGCAAAAATTGTGGAAGAATATAATAAAACCGCGCAAAATAAAAAAAGATTTAGTGTAAAACTTAGGCTTGGCGATGATAATTTTACTGATGATTCTTTTTTTGATTTTTGCAAAATGCTTGTTGACTGTGGCGTTCAACTTTTGACGCTTCATCCCAGGACAAAAAAAGAAAAACTAAAACGCCCCGCCCGCTATGAATATTGCCAGAAATTAAAGGAAAAATTCCCTCAGACGCAAATTTATTTAAACGGAAACGTCTGTGACGAAAATTCGCTGCATAATGCGCTTTTAAAAGCTCCCTCTGTTGATGGAATTATGATTGCCCGCGCGAGTGTTCAAAAACCGTGGATTTTTAAAGAATTGAAGGAAAAAACTGACGGAAAAAATACCGAAAATGGAGGCCAGCAAATTCTTGAAGTTGATATGCAGAAAATTGCCCTTGATTTTATTTCTGACGTGGAAAAATATCAGCCACTTGAATTCTGGCCGACAAGATTGCAGCGCTTTTTTGGAATGTTCTGTATGAATTTTATGTTTTCTCACTATGCCCAGACTCAGTTTTTAAATGCAAAGGACAATACTGATTTAAGAGCGCGAATAAATGATTTTTTTGAAAAATGCCCTGAAGAAAAAATAAAAAAAATTGAAATTTGACGGAAAAATCCGGGGGTTTTAGGGGGCCGTGCCCCTTAGGAGAAAGGGTAGGCCGCAACCGTGTGCGGCCGTAGGGGAAGTCTTTCCCCTCCTAAAAAAAACAATCTTGATGACTAAAGAATTGATTTGTGGTAATTTGGTAAAAAATATTAATTGAGCGGCACATTCCCGTGTCGTAAACAGAGGTTTAAAATGGCAAAAGAAAAAGACACTCATGCATGTACATTGGACAAAATTATTTCTCTTTGTAAGAGAAGAGGTTTTGTGTATCAGGCTTCGGAAATTTACGGTGGACAGGCAGGTGCCTGGGATTACGGTCCTTTAGGAGTAGAATTTAAACGCAATATTCAGAATGAATGGTGGCATTACATGACTCAGCTTCATGATGATGTTATTGGTCTTGATTCTGCAATTTTTCAGCATCATACAACATGGAAGGCTTCTGGCCACGTTGATCACTTTTCTGACCCGATGGTTGACTGTCTTGAATGTCAGGCTCGTCACCGCGCAGATAAATTAATTGAAGATTTTGTTGCCGCTAATCCGGAAATTAATCCAGGAAAACCGGTTGATACAATGAGTCACGAAGAAATGAAAGCCTTTATTGACGCAAATATCAACTGTCCGACTTGTGGTTCTAAAAACAGAAAATATACAGATGTCCGCGAATTTAATCTTATGTTCAAAACATATCAGGGACCAATCGCTGATGATTCGCACTTGATTTATCTTCGTCCGGAAACTTGTCAGGGAATTTTTACGGATTTTAAAAATATTGTTCAGTCAAACCGTATGAAAGTGCCTTTTGGCGTTGCTCAGGTTGGTAAATCTTTCCGTAATGAAATTATTTTCAAGAATTTTATTTTCCGTACCTGTGAATTTGAACAGATGGAAATGGAATATTTCTGTAAACCGGGAACTGAAGATGAAACTTTTGAACGCTGGCGAAAAGAACGCTGGGCATTCTATTTGAAGTACGGTATTCCAGAAAATCAGTTGAAGTGGCACCATCACGATAAACTTGCTCACTATGCAAAAGATGCTTACGACATTACTTATAACTTCCCGATTGGTTTTGAAGAAATTGAAGGAATTCACTCAAGAACTGATTTTGATCTGTCTCAGCATATGGAATATTCTAAAAAGGATATGTCTTATATTGACCAGGAAGACGGAAATAAAAAATATATTCCTTACGTTGTAGAAACTTCGGCAGGTTTGAACAGAAACTTCCTGATGTTCCTTTGCGAAGCTTACGAAGAACAGAATGTTGCAGCAGAAGGTCAGCCTGATGATTACAGAACCGTACTTCATCTTGATCCTCGTCTTGCGCCTGTTACAGTTGCAGTGCTTCCTTTGATGAAAAAAGACGGCCTTGCAGAAAAAGCAAAGGAAATTCAGCATTTGCTTAAAGAAGATTTTGTAACTGATTTTGATACTTCTGGAACTGTTGGTAAACGTTATCGCCGTCAGGATGAAGTTGGAACTCCATTCTGTGTAACTGTTGATTACGATACAATCCACGAAAATATGGAAGATGATCCGTCAAAGAAAAATCCTCTGTTCAATACTGTAACTGTTCGTTTCAGAGATTCTATGGAACAGGAAAGAGTTTCTCTTGATGAACTTGTACCGTTTATTCAGAAAGCAATCCGCAATTATAAACCGGTTGTAAGAACTGACAGATAGAATTTTGCAGGGGAATGGTGTGTAAAAAAATGCCGTTCCCCATTTTTATTGTTGAATTATGGAATATATTCGTTTAGGAAAAACAAATTTACTGGTTTCCAGAGTTGCTTTTGGTACTATGAGGCTTCAGAATGACGATAAACTTGAATCTGTTGCGTCAGTTATCAGAAAAGCATACGACATGGGAATCAATTTTTTTGATACAACAAGAAAATATCCTGAAAGTGAAAAACTTTTGGGAGATGCGGTTTATGACATCCGCGGAAATATCGTACTTTCAACAACGTCAGCTTCAAAAACTGCGGCTGAAATTCAAAATGATATAGAACAGAGTCTTTTAACGCTTCACTGCGATTATGTAGATTTATTTCAGCTTGAAACTGAAGATTTTTTGCCAGTGGAAGGCGGAGATGACAGAATTTACAGGACTCTGAAAGATTTAAAAAACCGTGGACTTGCAAAACATCTTGGAATTGTGACTACAAATCTTGAAACTGCTCAAAAAGCCGTAAAATCAAATCTTTTTGAAACAATTCAGTTTCCGTTTAATATGCTTTGCATGGAAGATTCCGCCGATCTTGTAAAACTTTGTGAAGAAAATGACATAGGATTTATTGCGATGCAGCCTTTGTGCGGTGGTGTTGTGGATAATATTCCTCTTGCACTTGGATTTTTACATCAGTACGAAAATGTAATTCCTTTGTGGGGCATAAAAAATCAAGAGGAATTAGACCAGATTCTTTATTTTAATCAGCATCCGCCGGTAATTGACGAAAAATTCCAGCAGGATGTAGAAAAACTCCGGGCATTTTTTAATTAGAGCTACAATTTTTACACCAGAAAATTATTGATATCAACTTCTTCTGTGCCGTCAGAACCGTGATTTTGAGGATTTTCAACCTCACTTACATTCTGTTGATTTACAGGACTTGTTTCTGATTTAACGGAAGCTGCAGGATTTTCTGTGTGAACTTCTGCCGAATTCTTTTTATTAACTTCGTCCACAAGCTCTAAAATGTCTGATTGTTCACTTTTTGTAAGAATTCTTGCAATTTTTGTGTCAGTTTGGTTTGTCGTGATGATTTTATTAGAACCATCGGCATCTTTTTCTGTAAGTAATTGTACAACCGGGCATGTAGGATCAGCAGGATTTACGTCAATTACAAGGGCCGCTTTTCTGTTAGAAAGATAAACATAAGAACCAATCGGGTAGAGCGAAACTGTGTGGAGCAGTGCCTTAATAATCTGGACGTCGTAATCATGATTTTTATTTTGCAAAAGTTCTACGATTGCTTCAAAAGTTGAACGTTCGTTTTTGTAACTGCGTTTTGAAGAAATTGCCTCATACGAACAGGCAACAGAAATGATTTTTGCATTTTGAGAAATTTTGTCGCCGTTTTTTTTCTGAGGATAACCCGTTCCATTTTCTTTTTCGTGATGTTCAAGAACGCCAAGTTGAACTTGAATCGGGAAATTCAAATCTTTTACAATCGTGTAACCAAAAATTGAATGTTTTGTAATCTGGAGTCTTTCGCCCGGCGTGAGTTTTTTGTCCGTCATGTAAAGCTGAGGTGGCAATCGGAGCATTCCAATTTCGTGCAAAATGCAGGAAACTCCAAGTTCAATCATTTTTGAAAGTCCAAGGTGCATTTCCATCGCGATTGCAATTGCAAGGACTGTAGTTCGCATTGTGTGAATTATCAGAAAATTTTTTTTGCAGACATCCGCTTCTGGATTTATTCGCAACATATATCTTCTGTGATCTTTTATGAAAACGCATAAATCCTGCACTGTTTCTGAAAGTTCTTCCTGATTTATTTCTTTGTGAGTTGTATATCGCGTAAAAAGATTTTCAATGTAGTTCATGTATTCATCATAAACTTTCTGTACCATTTCCATTCTGGCGTGATCTGAATTTCCAATTGCGGTAGTTTTGGAATTTTCAAGAACTTCTTTTACATTTGCGGCAATTTTTGTTTCGCCTTCAGGACTTGCGCTGGATTCTTCGTTTGATTCTGTAATAATTTCGCCTTCAAGACTAACGCCACCATCACAAGAAAAATTTGAATATCCCCAGAGTTTTAAGGCTTTGATAAGATCTTCCGTAACATAAGCCGTTGCCGGTAAAAGCATAAAATTATCATCAAGAAAAAGATCTCCCGTAAAACACATTCCCGGAGTCATAGAATTTAAATTAATATTTTTCATATCATTAATCACCTTACAAATTATCGGTACGGATTTTAATCTTAAGTAGTCAAAAAAAAAGCTGAAGAATCTCACACATCCCTCAGCTTTAATTTATAAGTAAACAAGGATAATATTCAGGTGTCTTGATTTTTTCCCACCCGTTAATTACCAGCTGTTTTTATTATCGGAGTTTAGCGTTTTGACTTTAATAAATTTTTCAATGATTTTTCACAAAATGAGTTTATCGCACGGAAAATTTGCAGTTTTCCCCGGTTTTTACTACCCGTAAACAATACTTGACTAATGATATTTTTTTTTAGATTATATTTTGCAATATGAATGAAACTAAAATAACCAGGGCTTATCTTGAAACTTTAAGTTTTCAGGAATTGAGCAGACTTGCGGATGATTATGGAATTGATGTTCCGGAAAATCTTGACAGACGTTTTTTGATTTCTGAATTACTGGAAATTTCTGAAGAATTTGAAAACGAAGACGAAGAAGAAATGATAATTTCGTCGGATGAAGAACCTGTTGAAATAGAAAATAACCTTCCTGAAAATTATAACGAAACCGATATTTTCTGCGTTTTGCGCAATCCAGTCTGGCTTTTTGTTTTTTGGAATATGAACGAAAGCGACCTTGTAATGCTTAAAAAACTTGGCGATTATACTTTAAAACTCAGAGTTTGTTTTTTTGAAGACAGTGAACAGACCGTCCCAACCGATGCTTTTGAAGTTCAGGCTTCAAAAGAAAAGCAGGAACAGTACGTTTTGATTCCATCAGGAAAAAAATATTTAAAAGTTGAATTAGTTTACGTGACTGCAGTGCAGGGCAAAGTTCTTGCTTTTTCGCCAGTCGTAAAAATACCTCAGGGCTCTGAAATGGTTTACGATTCAGAAATAGGTTTTTCGGAAAATTTTTCAGAAATCGCAAAACTTTCGGACATTCAGAATGTACTTGCTGAACAGTACACAAATCACAGACATTCATTTTCGGAATAAATCAGGATTCAGGTAAAAATAATGCTAAAAAATTTGGTTTTTGTAATAAAAGTTACTCAAGATTTTATATGTCACACAGAAAAAGAAATCAGAAACAATACAATTGCGCTGACAAAACTTTACGATTTAGTTTCTAACGTTTACATTCCTTTTCTTAATATTTTTGAAAAATTTGAAAAAGAAAATCTTAATTGCAAGGTTGGATTTGTAATTCCTCCGGTATTTTGCAATATGCTTTCTGATCCTATAATTCAGGACGATTATCTTGAATATTTGCAAAAACGCATTGATTTTGGTGCAAATGAACTTAAACGCAATCAGGACGAAAAAATCCAGCAGATTATAAAAGACAGTATCAAAAGATATTCTGATTTAAAATCTGATTTTGTAGAAAAATACAATAAAAATATAATCAGCAGTTTTGCTTACTATCAGAAAAAAGGTTATGCAGAAATTCTTGCAACTTGCGGAACTGACCTTTTTGTTCCTCATTATTCTGAGATGAAAGAAATTATTTCTGCACAGATTGAATGTGGACTTCATTCTTACAAACAGTTTTTTGGCGAAGTTCCGGAAGGTTTCTGGCTGCCGGAAATGGGATATGTGCCGGGTGTTGAAAAACTGATTAAAGCTTACGGTTTTACTTACACAATTCTTGATACACGCAGCATTCTTTTTTCTCAGGAAATTCCTTCCAGCGGGATTTTTTATCCTTTGCGAACTGCCAATTCCCTGGTGGTTTTTGCCCGTGATTTTAAAACTCATGAAGAAATTTTTGAGCAGGACGGTCTTTCTCTTGCGGAAGTTTACAGAAATGAAAATAAAGACGTCGGTTTTGAACTTGAATTTGATCAGTTAAATCCTGTTGTAGAAAAGGACGGTGTGAGAATCCCGACCGGTTATAAATACTGGAACAAACGCTATAACGACAAGGAAAATTCTTTGTACGATGCAGTTGCCACGAACGCTCAGGCAGAAAAAGATGCGGAAACTTTCTTAAAAATAAAATCAGAAAAACTCAAAAAAGCTTCAGAACTGCTTAGTGATAAAGATTTTGTGTGCCTTTTTGAAATTTTTGATGCTTATGAAATCAGTCAGAACTGGTTTGAAGCGCCACTTTGGTTTGAAAATGTCATCAGAAAAGCAGGAAACTTTGGTTTAAATATTGCAACCGGGGATTCTATGCTGGAAAATCAGTACAATCTTGAAAAAATCACACCGTATTATGCGGCTTTGACTGGCCACGGATACGGCGAAAATCTGTTGTCTAACAAAAATAACTGGATGGTTCGCTATATTCACAAAATGTCAGAGCGAATGATTGATCTTGCCGACCGCTTCCCGATTGATACCGGCTTGAAAAACCGTCTTTTAAATCTTGGTGCAAAAGAACTTATGATGGGACAGAGTCTTGGTCTTGCGCGAATGATAGAAGAAGGCGACAATCCTGATTTTGCAGAACGACGTTTTAAAGAATGTGTAAAGAATTTTACTCAGATTTTTGATTCTTTGGGTTCAAATACGGTAAGTACAGAATGGCTTACGGAACTTGAAGCAAAAGATTCAATTTTCCCGTGGATGAATTACAGAATCTTCTCAAGAAAACTTTAGTTTAATTTTTTGAATTCTTCGGCGGTTTGTATTGTGTAAATGATTGATTCGGCACTTGCAATTCCTTTGCGGGCCGGGTCAAATCGTCGGTTCAGTTTTAAACATTCGTTCCAGGTTTCAATTGCTTCCTGCCATTTGCCTTCCGTGTAGTAAACTAATCCTGCTTTGTATAATTCGTCAACTTTAGAATCAAAATCAGAACGGCCACGATCTCCTAAAATCATTTTTGCGCAAAGACTTATTTTGTTAACGGGGCTGTAAGATGTGGTTAAATCAAGCGAATAATTAAAATTCATCCTGATTTTTGATACTTCAAATTCAAATCCGGCAGAAATTTTAGGATTTCCGCCCTTTATTTCAAATCCGGCGAGGACTGCAAGAAAATCTGTAAATTGAACGCTGGCGCCAAATCCTATGTAAGGTTTTAAATAAGTGGCATAAAAAAAGTTTACCGGCTGTTTAAAATCTGCACTGAAAGTCAAATATTTTAGCGGTTTGATTGAAATTCCTACGGAAAATGAAGAAGGAAGGCCGTCGTCTGCTTCAATTTTTTTGGAAAATCCTGTAAATCCTGCGCCTAAATTCTGCGCGGCAATTCCAATCCTGACGTTTGGATCCCGTGAAGCAAAAAATTTCAGGAAATTGAACTGAAGCATTGCGCCAAAATCTGCCATAAAGGCCAGTGAACTTTGGCTTATTCCGGAACTTGAAATAATTTCGTCAGAATCTTTATCTGTGTAGTCTGGCATTCCTCGCCAGGCGGTTTTTAAACTTGCGCCCACCGTAATTCCTTTAAAATCATAGCCGGCAAGAAAATTGTAAGCGACATTCAGCGCAAAAACACTTTCTGAATAATAACTTGAAGAAACTTTATCGCCCCAGTTGTTATATTCAGAAAATGGAACGTAAAAACACGAAAAATAAGTTCCAAGTCCCAGATTTTTAAACCTTGTTGTATAAGCGATTGTGTCAAGTTTGGAATCTGCAATCCAGGCATTATGAAAAACGGAAAGTTGGGTTTGTTTTTGAAGCGCACTGCCGGCCGGATTAAATTGCAAAAAACTGATGTCATCAGAAAGTCCGGTAAACGCGGAGCCTAAACTTTCGCTTCTTCCGCCAAACGGAATCAAAAGGGAACGGAAACTTGTTGTGCCTTCGTCGTCGTCAGTTGACCAGTCAAAAATGTCGGCGAGTTTTGAACTAAAATCCGAAAGTGACAAAGAATGAACATTAGAAAAAATCAAAATGAAAAATGAGAAAAAACTGATGATTTTTTTGCTAAAATGTTCTGTCATAATGGAATCTAAACCGTTCTGTCATAATTTTCGGCAGTTTTTTACTCTTATTCATAAGTATATTTTCCGAAAATCAAGTAGAATTATATAGTAAAATAATATAGTTAAATATTTTATTTGGCATCATAAATCAATGAAAAATAAAAGATTTCTTCTGTTTGCAATTACAATTTTTCTCATAATAATTCCGTTGCCGGCTAAAAATTCAAAAAAGAGCACAGAAGAAAAAGATTTAAAACTTTCCGAAATTGATAAACTTATCCGCCGTACCGAATATGAACAGGCCCTGCGTCAGTTGAATGTTTATCTTGAAAATAATCCTGAAAATTTTGATAACGCGTATGCAAGAATTTCTGCGATTATGAAGGCGCGCGAAGAATATCGTCAGGATTTTGAAGAGCTTGTAAAAACTTTTGAAAAAATCAGTTTGCCGGAAAATTCCGAAAATTCTGGCGAAATTGTTGAACTTTCGACGGAAAATACTGATGAAGAAACTTACTACGCGGAATGTAACAAAATTAAAGACAAACTTAATTCTATTGAACACAATCCTCCGCGCGAAATTAAACAGGTTCTGGATAGAATTGACGCGACAATCAGTTTGAATTATATGAAGCCACGCGCTCAAAAAATTTTGCGGCTTTCGGCGGATTTTGCTCATAAAAATGAGTATGTAAAGGCAACAAAGCAGCTTCGTGAAGGTTTTGATTTATTTAAAGTCGATTATTTTATTCACTGGGAAGATTATCCTGAAATTATTTCTGAAACAAACGAAATTCTTGCTTCTATCGAAAATCATCTGAAAATTTTTGAAACTTCGGATTTGTCAGTGCGCCTTGAATCTTGTGTAAAAGCATTTAACGAAAGTGTAAATCAAGAGAATTTTGTAACCGCCTGGGAAAAATTAAAGGCCGTTAGTGACGTTTTTAGTGAATATTCAGCTTTGCGAGATGGAGTTTATGGCGATGCGGAAAAAATCAGCCATCTTTACGAAAAAGAAAAGGAAATAAACCCTGAATATGGCGACACGGATGCTTCGTTTTTGCCTTTTATGCTGCGTTTTGTAAAGGGCAGTGCAGAAATTGAAGATTCAGGAATTTGCGGCGTTGTGACTTATCAAAGCGAAAAATTAAGCGCCCTGATGAATGATTGTGTTTTTGCAAAACTTGAAGAATTTTGTTCTGATTTCATTTCAGTTTTAAAAGAGGAAATTTCTGCGGAGGACGGGGATGCAAAAGAAAATTCTGAAATTAAAAATCAGATTGATGAAATTTCAAAATTGCAGATTGCCGTTATAAAAACTTCGGAAAATTTAAAAACTGATTCTGAATATGAAGTAATGACTCCGAAATTTGAAAATCAAAGACTTATTGCGCAAAATTTGCCGTCCCTTGCCTTACTTTGCGATGAAATTTATGTTTCAAAAACTCAAAATGATTTAATCATGAAAGATCAGGCGGGAATTTTGGCTCAGTTTGATTCTCCGTCCCCGTTTTTTGACAGAAATGCAGCGGTAAAAACGCTTTCTGATTCCGCGCTGGACATGGCTGTGGCGCTTGGAAATAAAAAACAGCGGGAATTAAATGCTTTTGCCTGGGCCGAAAAATTAAAATCTGGCGAAAATCCTTTTGTAAACGAACTTTGCGATTTTTATGACGAAAGTCTAAATCAAACTTTTGAAAAATCTTACGTCCGGCTTGCTTCTGTCTGGAAAAAAATTACGGATTATTACAAAAATCAGGGCGATATTCTTGTTGAAAATATTTTGACTCAAAATGAAAAAAGTCAGAAATTTTACACCGGATTTTATGAAAAAATCACTTCAAGCGTCAGAGAGGAAATTGAAAGTGATATTTCTAAGGCTTTTAGTTTTGCAAATCAGATTGAAAATGATGAAACTAAAAATTTTGGAATTTATTATTCCTATCCCGATATTTCAAAAAAAATGGCGGAATATTCTGCAGGTGAAATTCAAAAAACTGAAAATCAGATAAAGGATTACGTAAATTTCATTCAAAATGTGTATGATTCAACGGAAAACTGGAAATCTGACGAAGAAATTTCAAAAATTGTGGAAAATTCTGTCGCATATTTAAAAAATCAGATTGAAGAACTTAAAACAAAATCTGAGGTGGCGCTCAAAATTGCAGAAAATTCTGACAAAAAAATCAATGAAGCGCAAAGTGCTTGGAATAATGCCGAAGAAAATTACGAAAACGCAAAATCTGCACTTAAGGACGAAGAATTTTCTATTGCCCGCGCAAATCTTGAAACGGCGGGGAATTTTTATACACAGTCGCTTGGCATTCAGGAAAATCAAAAAAAATCTGATGAAGCGTACGAAAAACTGCATAAACTCCGGGAAGAAATTACCGATGCCGAAAATGAATTTGTTGTACGGGAAGTTCGTAATCATATGAATAAAGCGTGGTCTGATTTTTATGCCGGCCGTTATGATGATGCACAGCGTGAACTTTCTGAGGCTGAAGAAAGGTGGAAAACGACAAATACTACGGAAAACCTGGAAGTTAAAAAACTTTTCAGTTATGTAAACAAGGCTTTGCTTTCTCAGTCCGGTTTTGAAATTTTGCCGTCAGATCCTTTGTACACGGAAATGTCGCAGCGACTTTCTACCGCAAATCAATTTTATGATTCTGGAAGTAAAAAATATGAACTTGGGGACACGGAAGGCGGAATTGAAGATTTTACTGCCGCAGAAAATAAATTAAATGAAGTAAAAATCGTTTATCCTTTGAATTTAACGGCTTCCATTCTTTCTTTAAAAATTGAAAAAGTTTTGCGGCCACAAGAATTCAGTTCAAATTTAAAAACGAAAATTGAAGAAGCGGTAAATCAGTGCAAAAGTAAAGATTCTGATGTTCAGGAAAAAGGCTATGCATATTTAAAAGCGTACGCAGAACTTGAACCAGATTATCCTGAGTTAAATCAAAAAATTGTTCAGGCCGAAATTGATATGGGAAAACGGCCGGCTCCTGTTGATAACAGTGCAAAAACCAGGGCTCAGACGCTCTTTGTTCAGGCGCGACGAACGTTTAATTCTGCCGGCGAAAATAAAAATCAGCTTCAGAGGGCGCTTAATCTTATTGAACAGGCAATTGACCTTGATTCAAGTTTAAAAGATGCGGCGGCATTAAAAGACCGGATTTTGATAAAAATGGGTGGTTCTTCGTCTCCGGATTTTACGCCGTCAGATCAAATTTTGTTTAATCAGGCCGTGGTTGCACTTGATGACGGCTATGTTGTCCGTGCAAAACGAATTATGGACGCGTTATTAAAAAGTAATTCGCGGTACACGGAAAATCCTGATTTTATGGAGTTGTATCAGGAAATTCAAAACAGGTAGAATATAAGAAGTGGGCAGAAATTTTAGTTTTTCAAAATATAAAAATTCTCATTTTATAAAAATATTTGCGGCAATTTTTTTGATTTTTTGCGTTAGTTTAAATTTTTCAAAAATTTTTGCGCAGGAAAATTTTTACTGGGACGAAGTTTATCTCATTACAGAAAAAAATCTTGATTCCAACTTTCCAAAAACGGTTACAAACGGTTCTGATTCATTTTTAATCTGGCAGGAAACGGATCCTGAAAAAAAAGAAATATTTTTGAATTTGCGTTATTACGAGGATTTAAAAAATTACCGTGAAAATCTGCATTTTGCGGGGCCTTTTACTTATTCCGGCGAAGTTCCTGACATTTATTCCGTCGCGATTAATAAAAAAGGCACGCTTGTAATTGCGGTTTCTGACGGTTTGTACGGAATTTCAATTTTTACTTCCTATGATTCTGGAAAGAATTTTTCAAAAAATAAATTAACGGAAAATACTTTGGACGTTGCCCCGCGCGTTTTTGTAAATTCAAATGATCAGTTTGTACTTTTTACTTCAATGACATCAGAAAATGCGTTCCGGCTGAATTATTCAGTTTCTCCTGATGGCAGAAGATGGCCGGCATTACAGATTTTTGGACCTTCCGCTTCTGCAACAAATCCTTTTTTGCCGGTTTTGGTTGGCGCGGACGGCCGTGATTATGTTGCTTTTCAAAGTCAGTTTACTGGAACGGACAGTAAAATTTTTTCTTATCAGGTTTATCTAACTTCAAAATCCGCTGATGAAAATGAATGGAGCGATCCGCTGCTTCTTACGGACAATTTATCTTTTAAAAAACGGCCCGCAAAAGATTTTTCTAATTTTCAAAGTCAGGTGCCGGTTTTGTTTAATTACAATGATTCAGTTTATCTTGCGTGGGAAAGATCTGAAAACCGAATTAACAAAATTTATGCCGCGCAAATTAATAAAAACGGGATTATCACAAAAAGTCTTGCAGAAATGAATACGCGGGGGGCTAGGGCAGCGTTTTTTGAATATAAAAATAAACTTTATTTAACCTGGTCTGATGGTGCAACTTCCGTTTTTGCAGAAAAAAATGGAAATGTCTGGAAAGAAACTAAACTTCCGGCCGTTAATGCTCAAAAAATTTTTTCAAATCCGCTTGTTATAAAATCAAAAAAATCACAAAAAGAATATTTGAACTTTGTTTTTCAAAATAAAAATCCGGATGCTGAATCAAAAAATTACATAAGTGTGCTTGGCCCCGATGTTTCTGTTTCAAAACCGAGTTTTTCGGCGCTTTCTTACACGGAAGGGCAGCGTTCTTCTTCTAAAAAAGTTCAGATAAAAATTAATTTTCCGCACGATACTTCCGGCATAAAATCTTATTCTTATGTCTGGTCGCAAAATTCTCAGTCTGTGCCAGAAATTTCCGGCGATGCACAAAAATCAACTGCGACGGCTGAAAATCCTGAGATTTTATCTTCTGGAACGGGCGGACTTTCTGATTCAAAAATCACGGTAAATGCAGATTTTCAGGATGGATTTTATTATTTGACCGCAAAAGTTCAGGATAACGCGGGCAACTGGTCAGAACCTGCCACGATTGTTTATGAGCGCGACACGACGCCGCCAGTTTCTCCTCAATTCAATTTTACAAATCTTGATGAATACGGTTTTGTAAAATCAAATACATACAGACTTTCATGGTTGCCTTCCGCAGATGATGACACGGACGGTTATACATGGCGCATTGATTATTTAGGTTCAATTCCTTCAAAACTTGCGGTGAACAGTCGTCATTCAATGAAGTTAAACCGCAGTCAAATTGATTCAGAAATTAAAAAACTTCAGAAAAAATATCAGAATTCTTTGAATTCTAAACGAAAAATGAGTTCTACGCCGGATACAAGGGGACTTCAGACGTCAAAATTTACAAATTCCCCGAACGGCGTTTATGCCCTGAGCGTGGCCGCAATTGATAAATGTGGAAATGTCGGTAAACCGAATGTAAAACTGTTCATTTTGAATAAATACGAGCCGCATACGCTTGTCAGTGAATCAAATTTTCAGTTAAAAACCGATGATTTGGGCCGTCAGTTTTTGACTTTGCACGGTTCTGGATTTACTTACGAAGGCACAATCAGCGAAATTTTCATTGATAGGGACGGCAATGCCCCGTACGACCTAAGTCTTTATGCTTCAAACAATGATTTTAGAGTTGTAAACGATACTTTAATTGAGAACGTAAAAATCGGCTCTGAACTTGATGAAGGCTCTTACTGCGTTATTTTAAATCACACGGACAGAGGACTTTGCAAAACCGGAAATTTTTTAAAAATCGACCAGAACGGAACTCTAAAAATCGAAAGTCCTTACGAAGCACAAAAACATTTTTCACAGGATTTCAGGCAGTACAAACACAAACTTTCGGTTTACATTATTGTTCTGGCCTTGATTTTGATTTTTGGAGCCCTGATAATCGCAATGATTTTTGTAAATCTTAATAAATCAGTTTATAACAGTTCATTACTGAAATTGGAAATAAAATCTTTAATGACAGGAGAGCCTATGCCGGCACAGAAAATCAAAGAAAAAAATGAAAACGGCGGAAGAAGGCACAGTTTGCGCACAAAACTCATGGCATTTACACTTTTGCTGATTGTTTTTGTTGTCGCCTCCGTTACAATCATTACCGGTTACCGCAATATCCGGCAGCAACAGCAGACTTTAACCGAAGCGCTTTATGACAGAACTCAACTTTTGATGGAAAGTCTTAATACTTCTGTGAATAATTTTTTACCAAACACAAGTTCTGCCTCTGAACGTGAATTGCGTCGCCTTCCGGCTCAAAAAACTGCCCTTGAAGAAGCAAAATACATCACGATTATGGGCGAAAAATTAAATTCTACCGCAAATTCAAGTGACGGACAGGGCTCAAATCAAAATAAAAACGCCCTTTCTTATTATATTTCTTCAAATGATCCTGAAATTCTTTCTAAAATTAATACTCCTCAGCCTCAGTTTAGAATTTCAGAAATCACGGATAAAACTTTGTGCGAAATTGCTCAAAAAATGCAGTCGCTGGATTCTCAGATAAAAAATGACGAGGAAGTAAAACGACTTTCGCAGGAAATAAATAATCCTTCTGTCCGCGAAGAAAATTTTTCGACAACTCAGGCTTATGAAGAATTCCTTGACGAATATGATAAAAATATGCGCGACAATCTTTCATCGCTTTTGACTTCTTATTCGACTCAGAATTTTTCGCAAATTCCGGATTTTGACGCTTTTAATCTTCATTCCGAAAATGATTCTTATGAGTATATTTTTTATCGGCCGGTAATTTATTATTCGCGTTCAACGGATTCTTATGTTCACGCCGTTATAATCATAAATCTGAGTGTTGAAAGTCTGATTCAAAATCTTCAAAAAGAAGTTGTAAATATCCTGTTCAGAAGTATTATTGTGGCACTCGTCACGGTTATTCTTGGCGCGGCCGGTGCGTTTATTTTGTCTTCTATGATTGTTCGTCCAATCCGGCAGCTTGAAAAACACGTTATAAAAATCGGTTTGGCGCGAAAAAAGAAGGACATCAAGGAAATAAAAATCCGCTCAAAAGATGAAATTGGAAGGCTTGGCGATGCGGTGAACAAAATGACCGAGGAACTTAAGGCAAACGAAATTGAACAAAATCTGCTTCTTGATGGTGCCGACGTTCAAAATTCGCTCACTCCGCTCCAAAAGGAAGAAACTTATTCTGATTTTGAGGACGATAACATAAAGGCTTCGGGGTATTATCAGGCGCAGACCGGCGTTTCTGGCGATTATTTTGATTATCACAAACTTGATGATGAATGGTACTCGTTTATAAAATCTGACGCTTCGGGTCACGGTGCCCCGGCCGCAATTATTGCCACTGGAGTTGCCGTAATTTACCGTGAATATTTTGACAAATGGACTTTTAAAAAGGACGGAATCAAAATTAATGCGCTCGTAGAACGAATTAATGATTTTATTAACAACTGGCATTTGCGCGGAAAATTTGCAACTCTCCTGGTGGGAATTTTTAACTGCAAGACTGGCGACGCTTATGTTTGCAATGCCGGCGACAATCTTGTGCGCATTTATAAACAAAAAGAATCGGTGGTAAAAACAATAAAATTAAAAGAAACTCCGACGGCCGGCCCTTTTGACACAGAAATGGTTAATATGAAAGGCGGCTTTATTGTGGAAAAAATCCATCTTGAAAAAGGTGATATTTTATTTTTATACACGGACGGAATTGAAGAATCTTCCAGAAAATTGCGTTTTGAAGATTTTTCTGTTCAGCAGGTGGAAGAAAAAGTCATGCAAAAAAATCCGCAGACTGGGCGCCCTCAGGAAGTGATTAAAAAAATTGACAAAAAAGAGGAATTTGGCGCGCAAAGAGTACAGAAAATCATTGAGGATTTTTACAACAGAAAAATTTTTCTCCTTCAAAAAGAGCAAAATCCTTTAAAAGACGAAAACTTAGAATTTGATTTTTCAAAATGCGAAACAAATCTTCACAATTTGATTTTTGCACTTGCGTCCGCAGAAAAAGTTTTCCGAATGTATAAACCAAAAATCACGGAAAAAAGCGAATATATCACGGTGGATAAAAATATTGACCTGTTTTTGCAAAAATGTTTCAGCCTTTATCAGCAATACGCGCTGCAAAAAGAGCCGTCTCCGGATAAACGCAATTTCTTTGATTATTTTTCAGTTTGCGAAGACGAGCAGGGCGACGATTTGACGCTTCTTGCAATTCAGCGAAAATAATTTGCTTACAAATAGTTTGTTTTTTTTTATATTCAGACATATATTTATTATAGATTTAGGATTTTCAAATAAAAACGAGGTGAAAATATGGATACAGATGAAATTTCTCAGAAAATAAAGGATGCTTTTAAGAAAAGTGCAACTGCCACTAAAAATGCTCTGGAAAAGGCCGGA
Organism: Anaerobutyricum sp.; assembly: GCA_963638805.1. Taxonomy (GTDB): domain Bacteria; phylum Spirochaetota; class Spirochaetia; order Treponematales; family Treponemataceae; genus Treponema_D. Next base: position 7,074 of record CAVHTI010000003.1, on the reverse strand, counting down.
GAAAAAATCCAGGACATTTCTGATAAAAACGCAGTCAAAATGGAAATTCACAAGGCACAAAAACAGATTGACGAAAAATATCTTGAAGCCGGAAAAAAACTTTATCTTGCAATGGCCAGCGGTGCGACTATTGATTTTTCAAAAGTAAAAAATCTTCCGGAAGGCGTTTCTGAAAATGATTTTTCTGAAATTTTCACGTTTGTAAAAAAGACTCAGAAAACAATAAAAGAAAAGGAAAATGCTCTTCAGGGCGAAGAAACAAAATCAAAAAAAGTTACCAAAAAATAAAAACGCCGTGCCGTCGCAACTTTTAGGTTAACTGTTCAAGTGAATAACGCACAAGATTCAAAAATTGCTGGCGAAGTTCGTCAGTAATCATCTGATCTGTTGCCGCTTTTGAAAATTCACTTTGCACAATTTCTTCAATTTCCTGAATATCTTTCTGTGAAAAAGGAAGGTGACGGCCAATCAGACTGTCTTCAAGGCTGTTGCTGGAAAAAGTAAACGGCCCCGCAAATGCAATTTCAACATTCATCAGGGAATTTTTTTCAATCGAGGCCATAAAAGCATAGGACGCAGAATCTTCGGTGATTTTGTGTTCAGGGCCAATTCGCCGGAAAATTGTAAGATCAACGTCATTCAGCGGAATCCGGATATTTGTGAGCACAAAACCGTTTGGAATGTTCTTGAAATTTTTTATTGATTCGCTGAATGTTTCGTTCGGACTGGAGAATTCAAGGCGGGCATCAAGGGCAATGAGCGGTGCGTAAAGCGTGAGTTTTTGTCCTTCCGCACAAATGTTTCCGCCAAGAGTCGCAAGATTACGGATAAAAGGATTTGAAATGCAGCTCAAAGCCTGAAAAAGAACCGGCGGAAGATGTTTTTCGCCAATTTCGAGCATTTCGGCAAGGCTCACACCCGGGCCAACATCAAGATAGCGTTCATGGCGGACAATCTGGCACAAATCTTTTACATTTCTTGTAGAAATTGCCTTGTCTGGGAATTCTTCTATTCTTGTACTGCCGCCAATAATTTTTACACCAGGATTATTTTTGAGGATTGAAAAAACATCATTCAGATTTTTTGCGTAAAATATCTGTTTATCCATAAGACTGCCTTTTATCGTTTTTCTTTTTTGTTGTGAGCATTTATTGCGTAAATTATGCCGTTTACAAGGGTGTCCAAATCCACGCAACAAGGAGAAAGGTGTTTTACCTGCTCAATAATTTCCGTTCGGGAAACTTTTTTCTTCATTTTTAAAATCTGATATGCAGAAAATATTTTGCCGGCATTGCAGTAACCGCATAATTTTATTCCGGCTTTGTTGAATCCTTCCATGATCTGAGAATATTCTTCGGTTTTTGAAAAATATTCCAAAGTTATTATTTCAGAATCTTTTACAATTCCGGCGGGGCATTTGCATGTGGCGATGTTTCTGTCATTCACAAGTACTGTGCACGAGCCGCAAAATCCCTGTGCGCAACCGCTTTTTACGGAATTGCAGTTATAATTTCGCAAAACGCTGAGCAATGGCTCGTCCGCATTGGCTTCTAAAACAATTCTTGTTCCGTTCAACATAACAGGAATTTTCATTATGAATTACCTCCGGAATTTTCATTCTGCTTAAGGTTTGTTTCTTTTTTATCAGGATTCAAATTTTTTGAATTTCTCTTTTTTACTAAATTGTAAAGTTGATTTTCGGTTACCGGCAATTCTGTGATTTGTGTTGCAAGGGCAAGCGAAAGGGCAGACGAAAATGCCGCTGGCAGAGTATTATGCACAAGTTCACCAATTTGTGATGATTTTTTATCAGATTTTACAAAATTTACGTGCAGATTGCTGTAAGAAACGCTTTTGCCTTTTACAAGCATCTGGAGTTCCTGTTGTACTTCAAGCCTGATTGTGCGCAACGCCGCTGCCTCGTCCAAAAGTTCACCACAGCACACGCTAATCCAAATCCCTTTGATTTTTTCACTGAAAGTGTAGGTATCAAGTTCAATTTCAACAACCGTAGTCGCACTTGCCGTGGAATGAAAAGGCTGGCCGGAAAAAGTTTTATTATTCCAGTTCTTTTTGATTACGTTGGAAAGGCTCCGCTTTGTTGTAATTGGCAGTGGCTGATGAAATCTTTTCCGCTGAATATCGTTGCAGCATCTTCGGACAATTTCGTTGATAATTCCAATTGAACTAAAAATGTCCTCAGGATTTTCAGGAAGTTCATTGACGTCAAAATCAGAATCAATTGAAATATTTTGTGGCGGAAGTTGTAAAATTTCACAGGCATTTTTCTTCCAGATTTCCTGAACCGAATCAGAAGGTTTTATCGCGTGAATAATCACTTTATCTTCCGTTGTGAGCGTAACTTCCATTTTTGAATTGTAAGAAAAATTACTCTCCCCGCAGTAACCGGAAATATTGTACCCGGAAGCCATGCCAATTCCACGCAGTGGCATTGCAAAAAATGGCCGGGAATCTTTTTCAGTTCTATCGATTGCCTCCATCTGGTACGAGGCATATTTTCGTCCAAAATCAGAATTTTTCGTTGCATCAGAAATTGTGTCTTCCATTTGCGGAGGTTCAATCAAAATCGGGATATTTTCTTTTTTATTCACGGCGGAATTTAAAAGTCGCAGTTCATCCGGAAAAATTCCCGTTTTTTGACTGATTTTATGAAGCATACTTTCAATTGCAAAGAAAACCTGACTATCCACAGACTTTATATGAATTGTCGTCGGCGGATTTTTAGAAATATGAGTGTTTGCAAAAATGTGAAGGTTTGGAATTTTATAAAAATTCGTGGCGGCAATGGCAATTCTGTCCGTAATTTCCCGTGCAAAAGGATTTTCCGCGCCAACATCCATATCAATTTTAGCCTTGAGCGCTTTGATTTTCCCGTCCGCCGACACCGCTGCCCTGTAAAAAATTTTTGTATTAACGCCCGGCGCCATATATTTTTTCTGTTCTTTTTGAGTCAGAACAAGTTTCACGGGTTTTCTGGTCAAATACGAAGCAATTGCAACCTGGACTGCAATCTGATTTGTCCTGCACAGACCGTTTGAATAAATTCCCGAAGTTTTTGTTTTGTGAATGAATATTTTTTCTGCCGGAAGATTTAAGGCCTTTACAAGTGCATTTTGCAAATGCCACGTCCATTTTGTAGGAACGTAAACGTGTATTTTTTCGCCTTCTACGTAGCAAAATGCGCCGTCCGTTTCGTGCCAGTCAGGATTTATGATTTTTTGAGACCACGATTCTTCAATAATTTCATCAGGATTTGAAAAAAGCGCCGAATCAGCGTCCGCGAGTGCAAGATTTTCGTAAAGTCCTGTTTTAATTTCGCGCACGGCAACTATTTTATTTGTATTTTCTTCGCTGTGAGTTTTATCAAGAACCGTGTCCAGTGACGGCAAATCATTTAATTTTTCTACAAAATCATTCAGTTCAGAAACTTTTGAAGTATTATGAAGGTCAATGACCGGCCGTTTTTTATCTATTACCTGCTGAACCGCCGCTTCAAGACTGGCAACATCAAAATTTACAGAAATTTTTTCTGCATTTTCTTTGACAATCTTGAGCGAAGGCCCCGTCAAAATCGCCAGTGGCTCGCCAGTGTAAGAAACGCTCCCGTAGCCAAAAATTTTACTTTTTGTACCGTTGGTTTCCATGATTTTCTGGCCGGGAATGTCCTGTGCGGTAAAAAGTCTACAGCCTTCATCAAGATTTTTTGCCGTAACACTTTTAATTTTTCCTGTTGCGGCCGGACTTCTGATTAAAACCGCATAAAGACAGTCCTTTTTTGAAAGGTCAGAGTAAAATCCATTTGCAACGAGCGATCTTTTTTGTGTGTCTTCAGATTTTTTTCTAGGCATGGTTTTCTAATCCTATTTTTCTGATTGTTTCTACTACAAATTTTGCCTGAGCGTCAGTTTCATCCGGAAACAGAGGAATGGAAATGCTTTTTTGATAGTGTTCCTCGGCATTCGGAAAATTTTCTGCCGTAAAATCAGGATAAAGTTCCTTCCAGTAAGTAAAATGAAAAATCGGAATAAAATGAACGGAAATTCCAATTCCTTCCTTCTGGAGTTTTTTTGCAAATTCTTCGCGCCCGATTTTTAATTTTTCAAGATTAAGGCGGATAATATAAAGATGCCACGAATTTCCCAAAGAATCAGGCGGACAGGTAATAAAATCCAATTTTGAAAATTCCTGATTATAAAAATCAACAATTCTTTTTCTCTGACTATAAAAAAGCCAGGCTCTTTCAACTTGACGGCATCCAAGCGCTGCAAGAACGTCTGGAAGATTAAATTTATACCCCGGCGCAACAATATCATATTCCCACGACGCTTTTGGCGAAGTGTAGCGGTCCCATGTTGTACGGTCCATTCCGTGCATTCTCATCACAGTCATTCTTTTGGCAAGTTCAGGATTTCTTGTACAAACCATTCCGCCTTCTGCCGTCGTTATGGTCTTTGTCACATAAAAACTAAAAACTCCCGCATCGCCAATAGCACCCGCAAAACCAAGTTCCGTGCTGGAAGGAAAAGCGTGCGCCGAATCTTCAATTACATAAATTTTATTTTGAGGAGTACTGTATTTTTGAGCAAGTTCAATGATTTTTTTCATATTACAGATATTTCCCGCAATATGAACCGGGACAATCGCGCAGATTTTATGTTCCGTGTCATTTTTTAATATTTCTTCAATTTTTTCAGGATTAATTGAATAAGAATCTTTTTCTATATCTGCAAAATAAACGTCCGCACCCAAATGCCGCGCACATGCTGCTGTAGAAACAAAAGTATAAGGAGTTGTAATAACCGCTTTTCCGCTTTTTACACCGCAGGCTTCCATCGCAAGAATCATTCCGGAAGTATTTGAATTTACCGCAAGCGAAATAATTTTGTCGCAGGAAAGATTTAATTTTTTACGGTTTTTCATTACTTTTTCGGCCGGGACGACGGGTAGGGCAGGCGCCTGATTTTCCGCATCGGACAGTTGATTTAAGCCTTTACCACAAGTTTTTTCAGAAAGCGATTCATCCAAAGCCTCACTGAATTTTTTTTCAAATTCAAGGGCATATTTTCCAGTTGTGAGCCATAAAGAATTCAAAACGTCCATTACAGCATTTTTTTCTTCATCAGTAATTGCAGCCCGATGAAAAGGAACTTTCATTTCATTCATATTTTTTCCTTTTTCTGACCTTTTTTAGAGGCAACTTTATAAAGTGTCAGTTCTAAGCTGACCGTCAGTTTTAATTTCCTCATAAAAATTTTTAAGACTCTGGCAGTCATCAGTAAGAATCTGAACAAGTTTTTCCCTGTTTCTAAAATATTCTTCCTTACCGCAAGTGTATTCGCAGCACGGTTTTAATTTTTCCAGAAGACTAGTCAACCTTTTAGAAGAATATTCAATATTTTCAAGCTGAAGAATCTTTGGATATTCCGTCGGCTTAGGATTTTCCTCTTTCAGCCACAAAGGTTCTGTTAAGCGTTCACCTTTTCTAGCTCCGATGATTTTAATTTCAATGTCCTTGTAAGGTTCAAGTCCGCTGAATTTTATAATCTGTTTTGCAAGATCAATGATTTTTACACTTTCGCCCATATCAAGAAGATAAGAACAACCGTTTTTGCCAACTCCACCACTTTGAAGCACAAGCGAACAGGCTTCTGGAATCGTCATAAAAAAACGCTCCATTTTTTCACTTGTGACAGTCACAGGACCGCCGGTTTTAATCTGATTTTGAAAGAGTGGCAGAATTGAACCGCGGCTACCAAGTACGTTTCCAAAGCGCACAAACATAATTGCCTGATTTTTGCCAGCCTTTTTTGCCGCGTCCAGAACAAGTTTTTCACAGAGCATTTTAGAAACACCGTACACGCTCACCGGCTCAACCGCCTTATCCGTAGAAATCAGGACAAAACGTTCAACATTGTGCTTTAAACTTGCATCAAGCAGATTTTTAGTGCCAAAAACATTATTTTGAATTGCCGCAACCTGATTTTCTTCCATCATGGGAACATGCTTATAGGCCGCGCAGTGAAAAATCACGTTACATTTTGTTTGTTTGATGATGTAGTCAATATATTCACGGTCCTTCATGTCGCCAATAATCGGCACAACAGACGCTTTTTCGCCAACGCCTTCCTGCTGAAGCATTTTTAATTCACGGTAAATATTACAAATTGAATTTTCTCCGTGACCAAAAAGATAAAGCCTTTCCGCTCCGCCACTCAAAAGCTGTCGGGAAAGTTCAGAACCAATAGAACCGCCGGCTCCGGTTATAAAAACCCTTTTTCCGCGAAGATAATTTAAACTCTTATTCAAATCAATAGTGATTGGAGTGCGCCCAAGAATATCCAGAGGATCAATTTCCCGAGTCTGAATGATATGCGCCGTTCCATTTATAACCTGACTTATACACGGCAAAATTTTTATATGAGCAAAGCCGTTTTTATGTAAAATCTCGTAAATTTCTTTAATTCTTTCGTTCGGAGCGCTAGGAATCGCAATAATGGCCTCGTCCAAATCCGAATTATTCATAATCGAAGCCACAGATTCAACCGGCCCAAGCACCGGAATACCGTCAATAACTGTTCCAATCAGTTTTTTATCATCATCAAGAAAGGCATTCACCTTACCAAAAACTTTTTTTCGTTTAATTTCAGCAGCAATCGTCTGCCCGGCAAACCCCGCCCCAATGATATAAATGCGCTTATCCATTTTTCCAACCAAAGACATTTTATCACTAAAATCAGTGTTCTTCCATTGTAATTTTTCCACGGGCGTTCCCCTACCGGGTCGCGTGTTCCGCAGTTCCGCTATTCGCTCCAAAGTCCTCGGCGTGCAAACAGCACGCCTGCGGGCTTCGGCTTCGTTTGTTGAAACAAACATCGCCGCTGCTCCACCCGCTAACGCAAAAGTACCACACGAAAAATAACACGCAGAACCGGCGTAGCCCCCAAAACACACAAAATGAAAAAGCAAAACTGGCGTAGTACAAAAAAACACAGAAAATAAAAAAAAGTTATAAGTAAAGCGCCAGCTTTATTTATAACTTCCCCGTCAAGCGGG
>CAVHTI010000002.1:0-95989 GCA_963638805.1 Anaerobutyricum sp. | reverse complement strand
TTTGCCGTTTGGATTATGTTTATAAAGCGACCGGCAAAGCGTTTTTCTATTTCTGCTATTTCGTATTTTTCTTCATATTGTTTTAATTGCAGGTTCAGACATTCTTCAAGAACATCGGGACTTGAAAAGTTATCCTGTGCAAAGTTCAAATAAATTACCGGGTATTTTTTCCATGCGTCAGAATTATCTTTTTCTAATTTTTCAATTTTAAGACCTGCAAAAAGTTCTTTTTTGCCTTCAAAATATGCCTTAAGAGTTGTAAGAAAAAGGCTTTTTCCAAAACGGCGAGGGCGACTTAAAAAATAAACCTTGCCGGTATGAACAAGATTATAGACATATTGCGTTTTGTCTACGTAAACATAACCGTCTTCTCTTAAATTTTCAAAACTTTGAATTCCAATCGGTAATTTTCTGAATTCGTGCATAGTTCTGATTATAACCTTTGCAAAAGAAAAAGTGTATTGATTTTGCAATCTTACAAATACATTGGAAAACACTGTAAAAAAAGAAGGTCTTGTTTTGTATGAAAAATAAAACTAGATGACATAATTTTTTTTCCTTGATGTCCTGGCTGACCTTTTTTAGTGTTATAATATAAAAAGTAAAATGTATTAATCAGATAATTAATAGTAGAGAATATTTGAATTGATTATCAGTTCAAACTTCGAGTTTTTGCTGAGTCCTATCAAGAATTCTTTCCAGATTCAAAGTCACTCATTCGTGCCTACGTCTTTTTTTTAACTCAAAAATATTATAAAATATTTGCCATAAAAATACCTATTTTAAATAAGAGGCCATAGATGTTTAAAATTATTGAAAAAAGACAGCTTTCTGAAAATGTTTTTTTCATGCGCGTGGAAGCTCCGGAAATTGCACGGAACAGAAAAGCTGGTCAGTTTGTTATTATTCAGGTTGAAGCTGAATTTGGAGAAAGAATTCCTCTTACAATTGCAGATGCCAATGCCGAAGAAGGTTGGATTGCTCTTGCTTTTCAGCCGGTTGGTGCATCAACTTACAAATTGTCGCTTATGAATGTTGGCGACTATCTCCCTACAGTTTTAGGTCCTTTGGGTAATCCTTCAAAAATTGAAAAATATGACCGCCCGGTTATGATTGTTGGCGGTGGATTTGGCGTTGCTCCGTGTTTCCCGATTGTTCAGGCCCATAAAGCAATTGGTAACAAAGTTATTATGGTTATTGCTGCCAGAAATAAAGATTTAATCATCATGGAAGATGAAATGCGCAAGGCTGCCGACGAATTAATTATTATGACTGATGATGGTTCTGCCGGACGCAAGGGTGTTTCTACAATTCCAGTAAAAGAAGCCTGCGAATCTCAGTGTCCACCGGCAGAAGTTATTGCGATTGGCCCTCCAATCATGATGAAATTCTGTGCACTCACAACAAAACCTTACGGTGTAAAAACTACAGTTTCTTTAAACACAATTATGATTGACGGAACTGGAATGTGCGGTGGTTGTCGAGTTTCGGTTGGCGGAAAAACAAGATTTGTATGTGTTGACGGTCCTGAATTTGATGCTCACGAAGTTGACTGGGACAATATGATGATGCGAATGAAGTCATTTAAGGCACGCGAAGAAGCTGATAATCACAAGTGTCGTATGATGGCTCAGGCTGATGCTTTGGCAAAATAAAAAATCAGAGTCAGCCTTTTTGCCGGCTCATTTTTTCAAAATTGGGATAAAGAAATGATTAACGTTACAGAAGAATATAATAAAATTAAAGATACTCTTAAAACAAATGGAAACTTAACTCCAAAAGACCGCAATGCAATTCCTCAGATGGAAATGCCAACGCTTGATCCAAAAAAACGTGCCCGCGAAATGAACGAAGTCGCACTTGGTTTTAGTGCTCAGCAGGCTGTTGTAGAAGCAAACCGATGTTTACAGTGTAAAAAGCCATTTTGTATGGAAGGCTGCCCTGTAAATATTGATATTCCAGGATTTATCAAAAAAATCACGGAAGAAGATTTCAAAGGTGCCGTTGATATTATCAAAAAGACTTCACTGTTGCCTGCAATTTGTGGTCGTGTTTGTCCTCAGGAAAAACAGTGTCAGGGCAAATGTACTGTCGGTAAAGTCTGGAAAAGTCCGGAAAAAGCTGTTTCAATCGGTCGTCTTGAACGTTTTGTTGCAGACTGGGAACGAGAAAATAATCAGGTTACACTGCCAGTTGTTGCTCCAAAGACCGGTAAAAAGGTTGCAATCATCGGAGCTGGTCCTGCAGGTCTTACCGTTGCCGCAGATTGTGCGCGCGCCGGCCACGACGTTACCGTTTTTGAAGCATTCCACAAAGCCGGCGGCGTTATGATGTACGGCATTCCAGAATTCCGTCTTCCAAAGAAAATTGTTCAGGAAGAAATTTCTAATCTGGAAAAAATCGGCGTTAAATTTGAATTAAACTTCCTTGTTGGCCGTACAAACACACTTGAACAGTTACTTTCAGAAAAAGGTTTTGATGCCGCATTTGTTGGAACAGGTGCCGGACTTCCAAAATTCCTGAACATTCCGGGCGAAAATTTAATCGGAGTTTTCTCTGCAAACGAATATCTTACCCGCGCAAATCTTATGAAAGGTTACGATAAAGAACACGCTGCAACTCCAATTTACGAAGCAAAACACGTTGTTGTCTGTGGTGCCGGAAACGTTGCAATGGACGCTGCCCGAATGGCTTTCCGTCTTGGTGCAGAAACTGTTGACGTTGTTTACCGTCGTACAAGAACAGAAATGCCGGCTCGTCTTGAAGAAATTGGTCATGCCGAAGAAGAAGGCGTTAATTTCCGCTTCCTTGAAAATCCTGTTGAAGTTCTTGGTGACGAAAACGGCAAAGTTGTCGGTGTTCGCTGCCTTTCTTATGAACTTGGCGAACCAGATGCTTCAGGCCGTCGTTCTCCAGTGCCAATTCCAGGTTCAGAACACGACGTTCCTTGCGATGCAATGATTGTTGCCCTCGGTAACGGTTCAAATCCGCTGCTCGTTTCTACAACTCCGGGCCTTAATGCCGACGCCAAAGGTCACATCACTGTTGACGAAAATCAGGCAACCAGTCACGCCAAAGTTTGGGCCGGCGGAGACATCGTTTTAGGTGCCGCCACAGTAATTCTCGCAATGGGCGAGGGACGAAAAGCCGCCGCATCTATCAACGAGTACCTTGCAAAATAATAATACGGGCGTAACCCTTACGGGTCGCGCTTTGCAGGGCTACGGCATTCGCCTCTGGCCACCACAAAAAAGCACCAGAACAATGGTGCTTTTTTTTATGGTGTCCCGCTTCGCGGCCCTTACAATCGCTTACGCAAAAAGTGCCATAGTTTTTATTTTTTTCATAAAAATTTTTATTTTTCTGCCGATAAAAAAAATGTTATGGCACGAAAATCAACAAACAAGAAAAAACACGGATTAGGCTGGGCTTTAGTTTTATTGGCTTTCATCGTTGGTGCAATCATAATTGCAGTAAAATGGCCGGAAATAAAATCAAATCTGAACGAAAGTTTTGGTTCAGAAAAATCAAATAAATCAGAACTTTCTTCATCAGAAAATAAAAACAAAGTTTCATTGGGCAACGAAGACCTTGCAAACAATGACACGGACGTAATTATTTCATTAAAAAACAGCGAAGTTTCAAAATCAAAAGACACTGCCGAAGTAAAAACTCCGGAAGAAAAACAGTCTTCACAAAAATCAGAAGAAAAAGAAGTCGTTCCGCAAAAAGAAACTGTTGAAGAAAAATCAAAATCAGAAAAAACTGAAGAAAAAAAATCTTCAGAAAATCAATCAACTCAAAAAACTGCAGAATCAACCGAAACAAAAAAATCACCGGAAACGCCAAAAACGGTAAAACCCGCAGAAAATAAAACAGAATTGCAGTTGTGCTTTATTTACATCACCGCGGAAGGCAAAATTGACCCACGAATTGTAAAACGTTCCGTAAAAAAATCAGATTCACCGCTCACAGACGCCTTAAATCTTTTAATACAGGGCCCAGACACAACTCTTGCCGCAGAAAAAAATCTGAATTCTTACATAAATTCATCAACAAAACTTTTGGGCGCAAAAGTAAAAGACGGCGTTGCATATTTAAATTTCAACGAAGATTTCTGTTTCAGCACGGACGGCAACGCCGGCCTCATCAACCAGTTAAAGCAGATAATTTACACGGCAACAACTTTTTCAACAGTAAAAAGCGTGCAGTTTTTAATCGAAGGCAACGTAGAAGAATACATCGGCGACGGCATCTGGATTGGCTCCCCGCTGACCCGCCTAAGTTATTAACGGAATTGTCCATCTGCCCGTCATAGTTGTGTCGAGATATGTGTCATGCTGGATTTATTTCAGCATCCCTTCCATAGAGACCCCCGAACTAAATTCGGGGTGACGTCCCTTGTGTCACTATCAGAATGTCGCCCTTATGTCACCCTGAACTAGTTTCAGGGTCTATTTTTGTAATGACATTTTCTTAATCTTACTTTACCTGATAAGACTTCAAAATTTTGTCGTAATATGAACGGTTTTCGGCGTAGGCATTCGTGTAAACCGAAAGTATCAGGCAATAAAATGCCGGAGACTCTTCTGTCGCTTTTTTAGGCGCGGTAAGAATTTTCGTGTTCATAATTGATTTTTCAGAATCAGACTGCCAGTTTGGACAAACAATTTTAATCTGATTTTTTTTGTAGAAAATTTCAGTTTTTGCAAAATTAACATAAGAAAGCGTTGAACTCAAAAGCAATTTTCGCAAAATGAAGTTTTCATTGTAAAATTTTTCGTCAGAAGCAGACGGAATGGAACTCAAAGTTATAATCGCGTCGTTTCCATAACTCCAGAAATTTTCCATTTGCGCAGACCAGTCGTCATAAAGCGTAATGCTCTGATTTTCAAATTGAACTTTCTGAGTTTTTCCGCGCTTTTTATTATTTTTTGGCGCAACAGATTCGTCATCAGAAAATCCAGAAAATTCACTAAAACTTTTATCTTCCGCAGACGCAAGCTGACCAAAAGTCACACATTCCATCAGTTTTGAACCATCAGCTGCAAAAATATTTTTGATATTGAACAGAGGCACAAGGGCGTCAAACTGAATATCAACTTTTCCGCCAAATAATTCAAAATCCTGATTAATAAAAATTCCGTTTTGCGAAAGACTCTCGTCAGAAACGTAACCGGCGGCGGTCGGACTAATCATCACGGCCTTGCTGCGACGTTCCGTGAATTCATAAAGAATTTCGTGAAGGTAATTTACAATTTCCGTGTCTTCGGCTTCCGGTAAAATGGTAGACAAAAATTTTTCACCGGTCATTTCAAGATGCTCAGAATATGGTTCAACGGAAACTAAAAGTTCAATATTTTTAGCGGGAAGTCTGTTTTCACTGTCGGCCGGGGCATAATAGCGTGCCTGCAAAAATGAATTATCGTAATAAAGAATTCCTACATAACTTTTTCTGTTAAAAGTGTAATCTTCGTAGTAAACATATTCGCCGGAACTGTCTGGAATAAAACTTTCAAAACACGGCATTGCAAAAGTGCCGGAAATTGCAAAAATCAAAAAAAGATTTACAAAAAAGCATTTTCTTTTATTAAAAATCATAAAACCCCTCTTTCCCCAAAAAAAATAAAAAGCGGCAGAGTGTTACATTTTGTTTACACAGTCTGCCGCCTAAAATTCGCATTTTATGCGTTTAAATTATCAATTTCAGCTTTTACAAGTTCAGCAATTTTTTTGCCGGCTTCTTCAAGCGGAAGTAATTCCGGTTCTGCCGATTTTCTGAATTTAACTTCAACATTCGGCAGATTTTTGTCACCAATTACAACGCGAACCGGGAAGCCAATCAAATCTGCATCGGCAAATTTTACGCCAGGACGTTCGTTTCTGTCATCAAGGAAAACTTCCACGCCCGCATCCGACAATTCTTTGTACAATTTATCAGCAGCTTCCTGCATTGCGCCAGAATATTTAATCGGAACAATTGCAACATGGAACGGTGCAACTGACATTGGCCAGATAATTCCTTTGTCATCATGATGTTCTTCAATAATGCTTGCAAGAGTACGGTCAACGCCAATTCCGTAGCAACCCATAAGAGGCGTAACCGGTTTTCCACTCTGATCAAGATATGTAACACTCATAGATTTTGTGTATTTATCGCCAAGTTTAAAGATATGACCAAGTTCATTTCCTTTTTTCATGTAGAAAGTTCCGCCACATTCAGGACATTTGTCGCCCGGCTTTACTGTTCGCACATCTTTAACAAGGAACGGAGTAAAATCACGATTTGGTTCAACGTGCTTAATATGAACATCTTTTTTACCACCGCCAGTAATCACGTCATGCATATTAACTGCACTTTCATCAAGAATTGTAGGAATTTTCAGTCCAATCGGGCCAACAAAACCGTGAGTTGTTCCCGAATATTTCAAAACATCTTCCGCAGATGCAAGTTCCGCGCCGGTAGCTTTAAGGCACGCTGCCAGTTTTGTTTCATTAACTTCAAGGTCGCCGCGAATCAAAACGCAGAAGAAACTTTCAGGATAGTAAGTTACGCCACCTTCAGTTACAGTTTTTGCATTTTTGTATTCTTCAGTTTTGGAAAGGTCAATTCCGCAGTTATAAACTTTGTAAATCAGCGCTTTTAAGAATGTCTGAGAACTTGCGTTAAAGAATTTTTCCATATCTTCAATAGAAAGAACGTCCGGAGTCGCAACTTCTTCGTAAGGCAAATCTGTTGCAACCTGAGGTTTTCCTTCACTGTTCAAAGGAGTTTCGCAGGCACAAGATGCTTTTTCTACATTCGCGGCATATTTACAGTTTGGACACAAAATCAAAGTGTCATCGCCAACTTCGCTTTCAACCATAAATTCTTCAGAGCCAGAACCGCCCATAGAACCTGTATCAGCTTTTACCGGAATAATCGAAAGTCCCAGTCGTTTATAAATTCTGTGATAAGCCTTTGCAACTTTTTCGTAAGATTCATCAAGAGAAGCTTGATCCGCATCAAAAGAATAAGCGTCCATCATTGTAAATTCACGGCCACGCATAACGCCGTAACGCGGACGAATTTCATCACGATATTTTGTGTTAATCTGATAAAGTGTAAACGGAAGTTGTTTGTAAGAAGTCAAAATGTCGCGCACAATTGCAGTAAAACCTTCTTCTGCAGTTGGCGAAACAACCATATCCTGTCCGGCACGATTCTGCGGAGTAAGCATTTCTCCGGCCATTTTGTCCCATCGGCCACTTTCCTTCCAAATTTCGCCCGGCTGAATAACAGAAACTTTCATTTCCAGACAACCGGCTCTGTCTAATTCTTCACGGATAATTTTTGTAACTTTATTAAAAGATTTAAGACCCACAGGCATATAAGTGTAAAGCCCGTTCCCAAGTTTGCGAACCATTCCGCTTTTCATCATCAACTGATGACTTGCAATAACTGCGTCATTTGGAGCTTCGCGCAGTGTAGAAATAAAAAATTGAGTTGCTTTCATAAACCCCATTTTAATGAAAAATACAACTTTGTGGAATGAGATTTATTTTTTAAGAATTTTACGGGCGTATCCCGCCGTGCACTTAACCGTGAATTGTCGCCGGCAGGCCGGCTCTGTGCCGTGTAAAATTGCACGGCGGGTCGCGCTTTCCGCAGTTACGCTGTTCGCTCCAAAGTCCTCGGCGCACAAATAGCGCGCCTGCGGGCTTCAGCTTCATTTGCTGAAGCAAACTTCGCTGCTGCTACAATCGCTTACGCAAATTTAGTCTATCTTCCAGTGATTATTTTCTTTGTAAAATCTTTTTGCGTTTACTTCCAGAATTCTTCCGTCAGTTCCAACCATTTTAATCATAGAAGTTGTCGGATTTACTTCAGAAATTCTGAATTCTGTGCTGTCATAATAAATTTTTACGCCTTCGTTTGGCAAACTCTTTCTTGCCTCACTGTACCAGTCAAATTCATAAGCCAGACAACACAAAAGTCTTCCGCATTGCCCAGAAATTTTTGTAGAATTCAACGAAAGGTTCTGGTCTTTTGCCATTTTTATAGAAACTGGCCGTAATTTATCTGTAATTCCGTGACAGCACAAAGGTCTGCCGCAAACGCCAAGTCCGCCAATAATTCTGGCCTCGTCCCTAACTCCAATCTGGCGCAGTTCAATTCTCATTTTAAACACAGAAACTAAATCTTTTACCAGTTCCCTAAAGTCAACTCTGTTGTCAGAACTAAAGAAAAATAAAACTTTTGGTTCATCAAACAAAAAATGAGTCTGAATAAGTTTCATATCAAGTTTATGTGCCGCAACTTTTTCTATAAAAACCGGAAAAGCGTCTTTTTCTTTTTTCTTCAAGTCTTCTAATTTTTTTAAATCCGCTTCGTTAGCCTTTCTTTCTACAGTCACAATGTCGGATTGTTTAATTCCAATCGGTTTTTTTGCAATTCCCATAACTTTTGCCATGTCTTTTCCATAGCGGGTCGGCGTTATTACAAAATCCCCAGCTTGAAGGGTAAGTTTATTTGCAGTCTTTGCATAAAGTGTTTCAGAAGAATATTCCAGCCTCAGCGTATACAGCGGGTAATCAACAACAAGTTCTTCGTCCACAACCGGAGTGTCAGATGTATTATCTTCTAATGATGTGAGATTTTCGTTCTCATCAATGTCGCTTTCAAAAATATCGCTCATATCCCTAAATTATAACTCCCCATTTAAGAACTCATCAAGTCAACAATCAAGCCTTTGATAGAATTAACCTTGGCAAGAATTTTAAAATTGCCGTTGGCATTATGCCTGTCAAGCAAATCAAGAGTAAGTTCATCAAGTTTTTTATTAATGATTGTGATGCTAGTTTTTTTTCGGTATGTGGTCGGCACTGTGTAGCCTCCGTAATTAAAATGCGGAGTACTTGGAATTGGCCGTTTTCGTCTGTTTGTTTTTAAGGTAGTGGAAACTTCAAAATTATTTTTTTCCACAAAAGTTATAAACTGTTTTACAGTTTTCTTGAATTTTTCAATATTTTCTTCCGTTATAGATTCTGTCAAAGCGTTACCGGCTTCATCAACTGCGTCGTGAAGAAAAATGGCGGCCTCATCAACGCTCATTTTTTGAATTTCGTCGGGAAGTTCAAGCGTGTACAGATTATCATTTTCAGTCTGTTTTTCTTTTAATAACTGACTGAATCTAGAGAGTCCGGTCTTTTTGGATTTTTCAGTTTTATTGTTTTTATCAATCTGATTGCTTGCGACGTTTTGAATGCCAGCGAAATTCATTGAATTTAGAGAGTCAATTTCGCTCATTACAGAGAAACCTTTTCTTTTATTGCCTGAGCCTGAACAAATTTTTCAGAAATTCTGTTAAATTGCTCGTCATTGCTGATTGAAACACAGTGCCCGTTTATTATTGCATTGTCTTCAACTTGAACTTTATGTGAAATTATATTCCCGATTACAATCGAATTTGAAAGAAGTTTTACACTTTCTTTGGCATTAACGTCGCCTAAAATAATTCCACCGATAATAACTGATTTTGCTTTTAGATTTCCGCGGATGCGGGCATTTTCACCAACAATAACATTTCCGTCAGTTTCCAGATTACCGTCAATGTCGCCGTCAATCCTTACAAATCCGTTTACTTTTACAGTCCCAGAAATTGCAGAACCGCTCCCGATAATTGTGTTGATGGAAATATCGTCAATTCTTAATGCCATAAATTATTTCGCTACTTTGATGTTTATATATTTTGCAGGGTCAACAACGTCCGAACCAATATGAATCTCGTAATGCAAGTGAGGTCCAGTAGAAATTCCGGTATTTCCAATTGTTCCAATAATTTCGCCCTGCTCAACAAGCTGACCTTTCTTTACACGGAAAGAATTTAAATGCGCATAACGAGTATAAATTCCGTGATTATGTTTAATGATGATGTAATTACCAAAACTGTTGTCGTAACCGGCTGTTACAACCTGTCCGGATGCTGTTGCCATGACCGGATCGCCAGAACGCCATGTAGAAAAGTCAATTCCCTTGTGAATGTACCAGTTTCCAGTCAAAGCGTGAATGTTTGGTCCAAAAGCCTGCGAAATATGTACGTTAGGATTTTTTACCGGGTTGATGTTAGGAATTTCTGTAAAAAGATTCTGCTGCGTTTTCAGCATTTTTCCAATCTGTTCAATTGGTTCTATTGCACTTTCAAGATAAGTTGTAAGTTCACGGATGTCTGCAAGTTCGCGGGAAGTTCCGTTTGCAATTTCTGTTGAACTGAAAAGTGAAGAAAGGTCACTGTTAGAAATTGAAGAATTTGTGTTATTTTTTACCTGAGAAATTCCCAAAAGTGAAAGACTCTGAGAAAGTGACGACTGAAATCTTTTTGCTGTCTGGAAAAGGTTAGCATTTTCGTCACGGAGTTCATCAAGACTTGCGAGTGTGCTTCTGTTTTGTGCCTGAAGATTAGAAATTTCAACGTTTGAAGAAACTGATTTGTGATTAAAATAAAAGAAAGAAACAAGAATACCCGCAAAAAGCAGGAAACCAAGGACAAGAGCAAAAACATTTGTCTGGAAGTTAACAACTTTGTTCTGAGAATGTGGAACAATCATAATGGTAAGTTTGCTGTCAAAAACCTTAAAGATTTTTACAAAAACTCCACCGATTGATTTCATTAATGCTCTGAAAGAAAACCCTCTGTGTAAGTGTCTGGCTTTTACTTTTGACATTGATACTTTTTCTCCAAACTAAAATTTCTCTCGTATCTTCCTACTATATCATAGTAAAAAAAGATGGTCAATTTTTGGATTTTTGCACTAATTTCCTAAAAAATTGACGGTAGAAAAAACTTGTGCTAAATTTATCGGTATAATATTAACCTGCCATTAGGAAGAAAAGCCATGAGATTATTTGATACTCACGCTCACATCGGGCTTATAAACGATGATCCTTTAGTACAATTACGCGTAATTCGCCAGGCTAAACAGGCTGGGGTAGAGCGAATTATGAGCATTAACAATAGTTTGCTGGATTTTCAGAAGGTTTATCCGAATTTAAAGTCGGTTTCTGGAATATATCATGCGGTTGGCGTTGCCCCGTCCGAAGTTACAAATCCTGGTCCAGACTGGATTCAGACAATAGAAAAAAGTCTTGATTTGCCGAATGTCGTGGCCGTTGGAGAAACTGGCCTTGATTATTACAAACAGTACGGCGATAAAAGACGTCAGATTGAACTTTTTATTACTCAACTGGAAATTGCTCAGGCTCACAATAAACCGGTAATAATTCATAACCGCGAAGCCGGAAAGGATATTTATGATATTTTGCGCGAAAGGATGCCGTCCAAAGGTGCAATTTTTCACTGTTATTCAGAAAATGCCTCTTACGCAAAAAAATGTCTTGATATGAATGTCTGGTTCAGTTTTGCAGGAAATTTGACCTATCGTAATGCAAGAAATCTTCACGAAACAGTTTTAAATATCCCAGTAGAACGTATGCTCATAGAAACGGAAAGTCCTTTTATGATTCCTACGGAATTCCGCGAAAAAAAACGAACTATGCCGGCGTATATAACTTCAACTCTGAAATTTCTTTCAGAAATGCTGCAGATGGATCCTGAAGAACTTAGCGTTCAGCTCTGGAAAAACAGTTGTAAAGCCTTTGAACTTCCAGAAGATTAAAATATGTCTGAACTCTATCATCCAGTAAAAATCGGGAATATTGAGCTTGCGGGAAATTTATTCTTAGCTCCGGTTGCCGGTTACAGTGACAGTGCGTTCCGGTCTGTTTGCATTGAAAACGGTGCAAGCTTTACATACACGGAAATGGTGAGTGCAGAAGCGCTTGTCCGCAATAATTTTAAAACCAATGAACTTATGCAGCGGGCCTATAATGAAAAATCTTATGCCGTCCAGATTTTTGGCGGTGAGGAAGATGTTATGAGGCAGGCCGCAAAAATCGTGATTCAAAAGACAAACTGCGAATGCATCGACATAAATTGCGGTTGCCCCGTTCCAAAAATAGTAAAAACCGGTGCCGGTTCTGCCTTGACGCGCGATCCTGAACGGTTAAATAAAATTGCAAAGGCGGTAATTCAAGCTGTAAAAGAAGCCGCTCCGGATAAATTTATTCCTGTTACGGTAAAAATCCGGTCTGGCTGGGATAAACCAAATATCACCTGGAAAGAAGCTGCTTCCGCTGCCTTAGATGCCGGCGTTTCTGCAATTACAATTCATCCAAGAACAAGGGCTCAGGGCTACGAAGGTTTTTCTGACTGGGGAATAATGAAACAGCTGGTTGAATTTGTGGACAAAAAAATCCCGGTTTTTGGTTCAGGGGATCTTTTTAAGCCGGAAGATGCAAAAAGAATGTTACAGGAAACTGGCGTGGATGCCGTGATGTTTGCCAGAGGTGCAATGGGAAATCCTTTTATTTTTAGGGATGCAATTTCACTTTTAAAAACCGGAAGTTATGAACCTTTGCCACCAAAAGTAAGAATTCAGACTGGTTTTATGGAACTTGAACGTCTGACTCAGGCAACTAACGAAAAACACGCCTGTCTTGAAATGCGCAAACGCTTTAATGCCTATTCCAAAGGAATTCAAAACGGTGCACAATTGCGCCTTCAGATTGTTCACGCGTCTACAATTCAAGATTATCACGATATTTTTGATGATTTACTTCAAGATTGAATCTAAACTGAATGTAATTGTTTTTGTTTTTATAGAAAATCTTTAGTACTTCTGTTAAAATTAGGCGGTTCTTTGCGTAACTATAAGGGAATTCTGACGTTTTACAGCAGGAAATCATACGGAAGAATCAGATTTAAAGTTCTGAAAATCTGAAAAATTTAAGGTGGGAAATATTTTTTATGGGTCTTTTGCAGGAATTAAAAGATTTATTTGAAAATATATTTATGCGTTCGTCGCCAGAAGTGCAGAAAAAACAAATGCTGCGCAAGATGAATGCAGAAATCTGCCAGTTTCAGCCTTTAATTTGCAGGGATGGAAAACTTCTGCCTAATTTTGGCGAAGCAATTTACACTTTATATAAAAATACCCGTTCCCTTGATAATCTTTTTTTGCAGACTGTAAGTTCGCTTGATATGCCGCGTCAGCACAGGTTTGAAGCTCAGCTGATTATGACGGCCTATCCGCTTGAAGATCAGGAAATCCTGGAAAAACTTTCTTTTGAAAAACGTAAGGATGAAGTTCTTGCGGAATATAAAAGTTCGGACAGAGTTTACCTGAGACAGAAGAAACTTCTTGAAAAAGTCATAAAAGACCTGAATACCGAAAGTTTCAGGACGATGGACAAGGATATTTTGAATCTGCGCCAGGTTGTGGATTTTTGTCATTACAATTATGTGCCTTTTATGCAGGTTTTTGATTCAAATTTTGAGGCGGGCAATTTTATTTATCAGCCGACGTATTCCGAAATCCCGATTGCCAAAGCGTTAAATCTTCTTGAAGACTTGTACTATCAAATCTCAAATATGAAAATCACGCGGGTAACGCTTGAAATGGTGTTGGCAATTGCAAAACTCCGGCACAATGGTGATATTTCTTCGCAGGAAGCGGAAAATTATACAAGCGCGTTGAAAAAAATTAATTTTATTATCAATAAAGTTTTGAGCGCGGACAAATTAAAGTGCATCATCAGAATGGCAAAGGAAGATCCTGGTTATGAACCGGCCGTTGCAAGTTATACAGGTTCGCCGCGTCAGGAATTTGCAAATTTATTTTCCAGCCGTTACGAAGCCGATGAACAGAGAATTAAAGTTGAACTTCAGGACCAGCAGATTTCTACCGAGTTGCAGTATCTTTTTCCGGATGTTCAGCTTGAAGAAGTCGGTTCTTACAATCAAAAATATTCTATGATGCTGCAGGGCGACACTCCGCTGTCATTTAAGTGGATTTTGCCGATGCGCATTTTAAAGACTTTTATTTCCTATTATATTTCGCCGGGCGTAAAATCACTTTTGAATGACCTTGTAATCGAAGGATTTTTTAACAATCCGAATTATAAAACGACTTTTTCTTCCATTGTTTACGGAGTTATAAATTCCATGGAGGGCATAGAAGATTTTGAAAAATCTATGGAAAGTGCCCAGCGCAACAGCGTTGCCGTTATGGAAAGTTATGTTCTGGACAGCAAAAAGGATAAAGATTTTTATAAAAAACTGGAAAAAATGGTAAATCAGCTGAACAACGAAGCGCATCAGCTGTTGCAAACTGAAGTCACGAATCTTGAAGCACTTTACCGTGAATTAGGCGAACTTCTGCAGGATGCAAAAAAACCGTCCAGCGAGATTATTCAAAATCTAAAAGTTTTGATGATGTCTTCAAGAAACAGGGACAACACGAACCAGCTTGAAGCGCAGTATCCGAACTGGAAATTCTTTTTTGAGATAATGAAGAATTATGTTATTATTAATTTAGGTGACGTTTCGTTATGACCGGTAAAATGTTAGTTAAAAATACAAAAGAGCGCCAAAAATCTAAGAAAAATAAAAATATTTCAGAATTTACAGAAGTAACTGATTTTTTTACAGATGATGGTTCAGATTCAAAAAAACAAAATTATTCCCAGACGTCACAACTTGTACCGGCTGATTCTTTAACAAACGATTCCATTGATAAGCGAATTTACGATTTAAAACAGCTTATTGATATTGCAATGTCCTTTTGTCAAAATTTGAACTTTGACAATCTTCTTGAATCAATCGTTTATATTTGTATGGCGCAGATGCACACTCTTGGTGCTCAGATTTTTGTGCGCGATTTAATTACGGACGAAGGTTTTATTCTTGAAACTTCAAAAGATAAAAATAAAAGCAATTTTAAAATTCCAGTTGATTCTCCGCTGGTTCAGAAACTTCTGGAGTTAAGAAGACCGGTTACTTTTGAAGAATTAAAAAAATCCGTTGTTCATTATGAAAATTACCCGGAATTTTCTATGCTCGGGCAATTTTCACCAACTCTGATAGTGCCGCTGATTCAAAAAAATCACTTGAACGGAATTTTGATTTTGCAGGAAAGAATTGCAATCGGCGACGACACTTCCTACACGGTTTATGAACAGGAACAGATTATGTCCATCGCGAATCTGGCTTCTGTGGCAATTAATAATGCTTCGTTACTGGAAAAATCTTCTACAGATATGATGACTCATCTGAAGTTGAAGTATTATTTCTTTTCTGTGCTCAGCGAGGCAATTGATTCTGCAAATGCTGATCAAAAAAACATTTCCGTATTGATGTTTGACATTGATTTGTTCAAAAAGTTTAACGATACGTACGGTCATGAATGTGGTGATTTTGTCCTTATCGGCGTTGCTGATCTCATAAAAAAAGGCTTGCGTGAAACTGACGTTGCCAGTCGCTACGGTGGAGAAGAATTCACGGTTCTTTTAAAAGATACCGCCAAAAAAGAAGCAATGCTCGTGGCAGAAAGAATCAGAAAGGCAATTGATGAACACGATTTTGTTTACGAAGGCCGACATTTGCACGTGACAATTTCGGTTGGCGTTTCTACTTTTGACGTAAAGAAAAATCCTGTAAGTTCTCCGAACGGTTTTGTAAGTCAGGCTGACTCGGCACTTTACAAATCAAAAGCGGCCGGAAGAAACTGCGTCACATTTTTTGAAAATAAAGGGCATCTCTAAAAATTGCAATTTTTAGAGGCTCCATAAAAAGAAACTCTAAAAACTGCAGTTTTCGGGGGAGTTTTTCAAAATCTCATTAAAAAAAGTCTGAAAATGGTAAAACGGTAAAATTTGCCGGCGTTTTTAAAATGTTGGTAAAATCTGAAAATTTACCTAAAAAACAAAAAAAATTGCGCCGAATAATAGATATTATTCCGGTTTTTTGGGTGGGCTTTTTTATGAAACAGTTATTTTTGCAAAAACCTTTTAAATACACATATTTTAGGGCAACGCTTTATATTGTTTTAATCAACGTTGCTATTTTTATTCTTGGATTTTTTAACAAACAGCTGGATATGTACATTCGTATGTACGGGGCCTTAAATCCTGTTTTGGTCCACGGTTATCATATGTACTGGCAGTTTTTTACTTATATGTTTGTTCACGGCAGTTTCTGGCATTTATTTTTTAATATGTTTGGACTTGCAATGTTCGGACTGATGCTTGAGCGGGCAATCGGGTCAAAAGAATTTCTGCTTTTTTATTTTGTAACGGGAATTTTGAGCGGAATTTGTTCGTACATCATTTATATGATTACCGGCCAGTATACGGTTTTTCTGATGGGTGCCAGCGGTGCAATTTATGCAGTGCTCTTTGCTTATGCCGTGGTTTTTCCGCGCGCTAAAATTTTTATCTGGGGAATTATTCCTTGTCCCGCGCCGCTTATGGTTGGAATCTATGCCGTTGTCGAAATAGCAAGTCAGTTTTTCACTTCATCAAATATTGCGCATCTGACTCATCTTTTTGGATTTTTGTGGGCATTCCTGTATTTCTTAATCAGAATGAGGATAAATCCTTTTAAAATTTGGCGGAGAACATATCAAAATTAATGAAAAACTGTTTAAAATCCGCACAATTTTTTTTGATTTTTCTTTTTATGACCACTGGACTTTTTGCTCAGGTGCCGTCTGTGATTGAAAAAATCAGAATTCCTCTCTGGTCAGAAATTGATGCCTATCCGGATTCAGAAGAGGCCAGGGCAGCAGCAAAGGGAGAGTACAATTATCCTGTTGAACAGGTAAAAAAAACGGCTCCTTTTCTTTTGAACGGAATGGTTTATGGCTGGAATTTCGTTTATGTCCCTTCTGATAAGTTGCGTGGCGTAGATGAATATTTTGAAGTTACTGAAATTGCGGATTTTGAACCTTATCTTTCCAAAGTGACTTATACTTCACCGTGGCAAGAAGATAACCGCATTAATGTCTGGTGTGAATATTCACGGACGGACGCTCAGATTCAAAATTATTACAACTGGTCAACCATTGAACATCCCGTGATTCATGGGCGTGGTTATGGTGAATTAAGTGATGGTTTTGACGGTTTTACAAATGCTGCAAAAGATGCACTTAAAAATGCCGTGCGAGAATATTATAGAAAGATATTAAAAAATAAGCCAAAAGAAATTTCAGGTTCAGTCCTGATAAAAGATGAGCCTTTGTCAGGAATAAATTCTGGCAAATATGTCGTAAATCTTGATTTTTATCTTGAATGTGGTAGAATACTAAGATACACGGCCTTTTAAGGGAAAAAGGAGAAGTTTATGAAAAAAACATTACTAGTTCTTGTAGTGCTTTCATTATTTGCAGCGTTTAGTTTTGGTCAGGCAGCTGATGATCCACTGGCATCACCGGTTGTTGAACAAAAAGCTACAACTACGCAGCGAATTGAGCCTGAAGATCAACATCTTGAGGATAAAAATGCAAGAGTCTGGTTTGAATATAACGAAGCCTATGGGGAAGCGCGTGTTTATTACGAAACTCTTTATGTAACTTACGATAGAGCCCAGGCAATGAATACTGTTATGCGATGTCTTCAGGATTTTACAACAGATCATCAGTATTATCATTACCGTTATTTAAGAGATGACCGTGAAAAGTTTTTTAAGGATGACAAAGGTCAGAGAAAAGCTCAGTATATGTCTTATGTTAAGTTTGACAGATAGCTTGTAAATATACTTTAGTTTTTATCTAAAATATTATAGAATGAAAGCCGACTTTTATAGGAAGTCGGCTTATTTTTTTCAGGACAAATAAAAATGGACATTAAAAACACAATTAAAAATCTGCATCCGCTTGAAATCAAAGTTTTGTTAAAATATTCAGGAAAGGATGAACTTACATCAGAAAAATTACAGAATGAACTTGATTATAAAGAAGGTCACGCAAATCAGGCGTTTTCTTGGCTTTCTGGTAAAGATTTATTAAAAGAAATCCGTCGTACCCCACATACATTTTATGAAATCACAGATATGGGCCGTGCGCTTGCAAAAACTGGAACTGTTGAAGAACGAATGGTTAAGTTTTTAAAAGACAACGGTGCTCATACAATGCCGGAAATTGCAGCTGGACTTGCACTTGAACAAAAAGATATTGGTTCTGCATTTGGTCCGCTTGTAAAAGAAGGCGTTTTAAAAATGAATGCCGAAAAGAAGGCAGAATATACCGGCGCAGATTTACCTTCACGTGTAAAAATTACCTCAGAATTGATTAAAAAGGCCTGCGAAGCTGAAAATGGTCAGTTGAATAAAGATAATTTATCTGCTGAGGAAGTTGAAGTAATTTCTGGACTTGCAAAAAAACGTGGCGCTGCAGATTCTCCGTTCAAAATGATTGAACGCGAAACTGTATTTTATAAACTTGTTGAAGGTTTCGAAAAAGTCCGTGATGAACTCAAAAAAGCCGGTGTTACAGGAAACGAAATTGGTGAAATCACGCCAAAAATGCTTGCGACTGGCGATTGGAAAAACGGAACATTCCGAAGTTACAATATTGCAATTCCGCCGGCAAGAATTATTCCGGGACGAACAAATCCGTACGTTCAGTTCCTTGAATCTGTAAAAGATAAACTTTGTTCACTGGGATTCCAGGAATTTGACGGTCCGCTCGTAGAAACTGAATTCTGGAACGGAGATGCGCTGTTTATGCCTCAGTTCCATGCGGCACGTGATATTCACGATGTTTACCGAATCAAAAATCCGACACATGCAAAATTTATTGAAGAACCATATTTGAGCAACGTAAAGGCCGTTCATGAAAATGGCGGAAATACGGGAAGTCGCGGTTGGAACTATCAGTTTGATAATGAATTTACCCGTCGTTTGATTTTGCGTTCTCAGGGAACAGTACTTTCAGCACATCAGTTGCACAAGGCAGAAGTTCCAGGAAAATATTTTGGTATTGTGCGCTGTTTCCGTTATGACAAAGTTGATGCAACTCACTTGTCGGATTTTTATCAGACAGAAGGAATTATTGCCGGAAAAGATGTAAGTTTGCGTGACCTTCTTGGTATGCTGAAAATGTTTGCGACAGAAATTGCGGGTGCCGAAGAAGTAAAATATGTTCCGGGATACTTCCCGTTTACGGAGCCTTCTATTGAAGTTCATATTAAACACCCTGTTTTGGGCTGGTTTGAACTTGGTGGCTCGGGAATTTTCCGACCGGAAGTAACAAAAGCTATGGGACTTGATTGCCCAGTTCTTGCGTGGGGAATTGGAATTGACCGAATGGCTTTGATGGCTTTAGGTTTGAACGATTTGCGTGAACTCTTCTGCGAAGATATTGAAAAAGTAAGATTACGAAAGGCTAAATTCTAATCCAAAGATAAAAATTATGGAAAGAGGAACTTGGAAACAGGTTCCTCTTTTTTTTGATTAATCAATTGAGTAAGAGTTGTAAAAACTTTAATTGTCCTTTTCCGAAATTTAAGTTATTATTGTTGTAACAAGAANNNAATCGTACAAAAGGAGAGAAAACTTGTTCAGTTCAGTTCAGTTCAGTTCAGTTCAGTTCAGTTCAGTTCAAGGATAACTCTCTCTTAAAAATATTATATTCGGAAAAACAAGACCGTTCGTACTTGCGTAAAATGCGCGGGTGCGGGCGGTCTTTTTGTTTTTAAATAAATTTTCTGGAGGATTTTTTTATGGAAAAGAAGTTTTTGATTTTGGTCGGGGTGTTGATGATGTCGGGTGCAGTGTTTGCTAATCCGCTTGATAAAACAATTATCAGTTATGAACCGATGGTTGCGGCAGTTGTACTTACAAATGGAAGTGACTCTGGAAGCAGTGCTGGTTACAATTTTTTTGGAATTCATGCTGGCTTGATTTGGGATAAATTATCCGTAAATCTTGGTTTTAAAGGTTTGTTCGGTAATATTGAGGCAGATGCTGGCTATAACATTATAAATAATGATTATGTTGTCTGGTCTGCAGGCGGAAGGCTTGCGTTAGATTCCTATATTTGTCCGGGCTTTGGTCTTTCCACAAATGTTGACGGTTTGATTCCAATTACTCAGAAAGTTCATTTTGATATTGGTTTGGGGTTAGGTTTTTGCTGGTATCCGACTTTAGCTATGACGGTGGGCAAAGCTTCTGAGCAGGATCTTTCTGGTTATACTTGTTTTACACTTGAATTGACTCCCCGCGTTGGCGTTTCTATTAAGCAATAAATTTTAAAACTTACGTGTCATGCTGATTTTTTTCAGTATCTTATGAGATCCCGAATCAACTTTGGCATGACAGTGTGTTGAGATTTTATTAGACGCTTCATCTTCTGTACCCGCCTTGACAATCCTTATTCCAAAGATATATATTTTACTCGGTTAGAGTTGACTCGGTTTTATCCGACTAAAAAGGTGGTGTTTATGGCAGATGAAGAAGAATTTCTTGGAAGAGGAAATCAAATAAAATCGATTCTAAATTTTGTAAACTCAAATAAAAATCATGCAGGCCTTGTTTATGGGCGCCGCCGTGTAGGTAAAACTGAGCTCATCAAGCACTGCCTGAACAAAAGTGCCATGTCATCAATTTATTATGAGTGCAAGGAAACTTCGGAAGAGAACAATGTGGCGTCTCTTTCAGAAATCGTGTCCGAAATGTTTGGTCTGCCACCGCTGGCATTTGATTCTTTTGAGTCGATACTTTCCTTCATTTATAAGCAGGCTGTCCAAAAAGATCTGATTCTTGTGATTGACGAATATCCTTATATAAGAAAAGTTGTGCCCGGCCTGGACAGCATAATTCAGTCTCTTATTGATAACAACAAAAACAAGTCGCACCTGAAACTCATTATTTGTGGCTCTTATGTTGAGACTATGAAATCCCTGCTTTTGGAAGAAAATCCTCTGTTTGGTCGCTTTGATCTTGTGTTGCACCTTAAAGCCATGGATTATTATGAATCATCTCTTTTTTACAAAAATTTCAGCAGTGAAGATAAAGTGCGTCTGTATTCTGTTTTTGGCGGAATTCCTTACTACAACAGGCTGGTGGATTCATCAAAATCTGTAAAGCAGAACATAATTGACTTGATTGCAAGTCCAGGTAGCCGCTTTGAAAATGAAGTACAGATGTATTTAAAATCCGAAATTTCAAAAATGATGAATGCCTACGAAGTTTTTGAAACACTGGCAAAAGGTTATGTAAAATTCAGCGACATTTTGTCTCAGTCAAAAGTGTCAAGTTCGCCAACTTTGGCAGATATTCTTGAAAAACTGATAAAAATGGACGTGGTGGCAAAAGTGTCCCCCATAAATGATGAAAACAACAAGAAAAAAGCCGGATATTACGTTTCGGACCAGCTGACGTTGTTCTATTTTAAGTACATATACAGAAATTTGTCGCGCCTTGCAGTGATGGACCCCGATGCCTTTTTTGAAAGGTTCATTTTTCCTGATTTTGAAGATCATTATGTTCCAAAGGCTTTTGAAGATGTGTGCAAACAGTTTTTAATCAGAAAAAACAAAACTGGGGAACTTGGCGAGCCATTTGAAAAAATTGGCAAATATTACTACGACGACCCTGTGAAGCATAAAAATGGTGAATTCGACGTGGTTTCTGAAAACGACGGCCAGTATATTTTTTATGAAGCGAAATTCACCGGCGACGCGCTGGATAAAAATCTTATCTGGAATGAAATCAAGCAGGTGAATGACATAGGTTTGACCTGCAAAAAATACGGCTTCTTTTCAAAATCTGGTTATAAAGAAATTGATGCTGAGTGTAGAAAGAATTTGATTTTGTACACGATTGAAGATTTGTTTGAATTTTAAGGTGCCTCCACACAAAAAAAAAGCACGAAAGACTTTTATCTTCCGTGCTTTTTTTTCTAATCGTTTGTCAGAACGTTTTATTTTGTCAAAGAAATGTCAGTCATGTAGATTGGGCCTTTGTCGCCAGTCCAAAGCTGAATGCCGATGATTTCTTTGTCGTTGCTGAATTTGTTTCCCCAGATTTCGTCTGCGGCAAGGTCAAGATTGTAGTCTGTCCATGCTGCTTTTGAAACGTCACCACTGTAGCAAGAAAGTGTTTTTTCGCCATTGCTGGCCATATCAGCATACATCAAAGAAAAATTGTAAGAACCAGAGCCGCCATCAATTCCACAAATAGAAAATTTCATGTGATTGATGTCTTTAAGCGAAACTGGCTTGTCAAACATAATTGCAAAACGGATTTCCGGATTGTAATTTGCAGTAATTCTCAAACATTTTTTGCCGTAAACTTCAGCAACAGTAATGTCTGCACCCAAAAGATCCAACGGTTCTTCCTTTGAATAATCTTTGTCTACAACAAGACTTACTTTTGCGCCGGTGTCTTTTTCCAAAGTGTTACAGGTATTGCCGTTAACTTTTTCTTTTAAGGCTTTGTAAGGCACTGGAGTTTCTGCCGGTTCCATGAATAACGAAAAATCTGTCGGTTCTTCAAGCTTTTTTGACTTTTTCTTTGGTTTTGCAGAAACCGAACAAACAATTAACGAAACGATAATTAAACTTAACAGGACTTTTTTCATCTTTTACCCCTTTAAAAATGTAGTATTTAAATACTAAGTCGTGATTTTGTAAAAGAAAATTAGATTTTTTAAGCGAAAAATTTAGAAATTTGATGATTATTAACATTTGGGCGTACACGGCACTATGTGCCGGCCGGGCTATTTACGCTTCGCTCACGAGTTTTGTTTTCTATTTTACTTTCGTAAGGAAAACAAAACATCGCGGGGCAAATTCTTCTATTCAGCGAGCAAACCGTTTACGGCCTGGTTTAAAGAATCGCGGGAATCTGAAATATCTGTTCTGCCAAGTACTACCAGCCGGAAAATTGCAGATTCAAAAAGTCCGTAAAAAAGTTCATTAATGTTTTTTACGCTTTCTTTTTTAAATTCCTTTGCATTTATTCCGGAAATCAAAACGGTGCTCAACAAATGTCGTAGGTGAATTATTCTTCGGCGGACTTTTTCGTCAACGTTGGCGCCGGTTTTTTTAATCTGCTGCAGATAGTCCAGCAAAACGCAGAAAAGTTTTTTGTTAATTTCGCAGTAATCAATAATTTTCATAAGAATGTTGCGAAGTTTTGTTTCATTATTCAGTTCAGGATTTTCTATAATTTTTAAAAGGTCATTTTCAAGGCCGTTCAGAAGTTCTTTTATGCTGCCCAGGAAAATTTCGTGTTTGTTATCAAAATAAATGTAGAGCGTTGTTCGCGTAATTCCACAGCGGGCCGCAATTTTCTGAAAAGTTGTGTCTTCGTAACCTTCGTCCACAAAAACATCAAGAGATTTTTGCAGAATTTCGTGTTTTCTTTTGTCGTGTTCTACTACTATTGCCATTTTGAATTTCCTCTTTTGTACTGACTCTGCTGATTTTTGTCGCGCTGATTATGTGGTACAAATTTTTCCTGTTTTGATTTTTGAAACTTTGGTTCTTCCTGATTTCTTTTGTAAATATAAAATGCCGTGTCCAGATTGCCGGCTTTTAGATATTTCACTTGATTTGCGTTGTGTCCAAATGCCTGCTGGAATCCTTCGCAGGAAGTTATAATTCCCATGTCCCAGTTTTTAAAATCCTGCCACAGAGAATTCATATTTTTGTACAGTTCAAGGGCTTGTTCTTCGTCGCCAAGGCGTTCGCCATACGGAGGATTGCACAACAAAAGTCCGGAATCATAAGGCGCCGCCAAATTTGAAAAATCAGACTGAATAAAATCCGGGCGCTGAATATGGGCACTTACCCCAATTGATTTTAGCGCGCGCCCTGCCATAACACAGGCATATTCTGCATTTTTGCGGGAACGTTCAACGGCGGCGGAATCAATGTCGGAACCGGTAATTCTGACTTCTACATCCGTGCGGATTTTTGATGCTTCTTCCTGGCGGATTTTTTCTGCGCGGTCGGCATTGTAAATTGGCAGATTTTCCAGTGCAAAGCGGCGGCCAAAACCAGGCGCAACATTAAAAGCGTACAGTGTTGCTTCTATTGCAATTGTTCCAGAACCGCAAAACGGGTCGTGTAGCGGAGTTTTTCTGCGCCAGAACATTTCCTGCAAAAGAACTGCGGCGGTAGTTTCGCGCAAAGGTGCAATTCCTCCGTCCACGCGGTAGCCTCTTTTGTGCAACGGAAGCCCGGAAAGGTCAAGTAAAACTAAAACTTTGTCGTTATCAATATAAATTCTGATGTCTGATTCTTCGCCAGTTTCCGGAAGATTTGCAATGTGCCATTTGTCGCCAAGTTTTGAATAAATTGCCTTGTGCACAATTCCCTGGACTGAATGTTCAGAATTAAGTTTACTTTTGAAACAGCGGACTTTATCTACCACAATTTTTGTATCTTTTTTGAAAAAATCCTGCCAGTTTACGGCGTAAGTTCCATCGTAAAGTTGATCAAAATCAACGGCGGAATATTCTGCCATTTGAAGATAAAGGCGGTCTGCAGTGCGCAGGCAAAGGTTTGCTTTAAAAAGGGAATCGTCGTCACCGGCAAAAATGACACGGCCGGGCGCGTTTGAAATGAGTTTGTATCCTAAATGTTTGATTTCGTTGCCTAAGATTCTTTCGGCGCCAACTGCACAAAGTGCGACAAGAGTATTCATTGCTTTAAAAATTAACATTTTTGCATTTTTTGTTCAATTGTCGCGGTTTTTACAAAAGATTTTGATGATAAAACAGAATAGAAAACGACTATTTTTTTTACAAAGCTGTGATATTTTTAAAAGGGCATCTCTAAAAAATCATTTTCAATGATTTTCCAGAGATGCCTGCGAGTTTTAATTCGTTGATATAGCACGAATTAAAACGTCGCGTTTTCAAAGTTGCCTCTAAAAATTGCAATTTTTAGAGGCTCCATAAACTGTGTGCGTAAGGCTATGGAGCACCTGCGAAGGCTTTTTCAAAAGTCGAAGCAGAAGCCCGGAAGTCCGCAATTTGCGGGCTGAGGACTTTGAGCGTTAGCGAAGTGCGGAACAGCCGACCCGCGTCAGCGGGGTACGCCCGAATTTTTAAAATTAAGAGGAAAAAATGAAAATTCAACATCAAATTGACCAGAAATCTTATAAAGGGGAGCGCGGTTTTATTTTTGATTACCAGAAATTGATAAAAGACGTGGTTTTGCCTTATCAGTATGCGGTTTTGGAAGACAAAGCGGAAGGAAATAACGAAAAAAGTCACGTAATTCAGAATTTTATAAACGCGGGTTCTGTTTTGGCCGGCAAAGGTGCAAATGATGGTTTTTACGGAATGGTTTTTCAGGATAGTGACGCGGCAAAATGGCTTGAGGCGGCGGCTTATTCGCTGGTGATTTTTCCGGACAAAAAACTTGAAAAAACGGCTGACGATTTAATTGAAATTATCGGTGCGGCGCAGGACACGGACGGTTATCTGAACACTTATTTTACGATTAAAGATAAAGAAAAACGCTGGCAGAATATTTGTGAAGGTCATGAACTTTATTGTGCCGGGCATATGATGGAAGCGGCTTGTGCCTATTATGAGGCGACCGGCAAACGAAAACTTCTTGATATTATGCTTAAAAACGTGGATTGCATTCATAAAGTTTTTATGGAAGGCGATGAATTTATGCGGCAGTCTTTTCCGGGGCATCCTGAAGTTGAACTGGCACTGATGAAAATGTACCGTCTGACTGGAGAAAAAAAGTGTTATGAACTTGCCAGGCATTTTATTGACGTGCGGGGCGTGGATTCTAAACATTATGAAAAAGAAGTTGCACGGCGGAACTGGTCTGTCTGGGGCAGTGACGGCAAAAATCCGGGGTACAATCAGGCTGATATGCCGGTGCGCGAGCAAAAAGACGCAAAAGGTCATGCGGTGCGGGCAGTTTATCTTTACACTGGGATGGCTGACGTTGCGGGCGAGGCGGAAGATTCTTCTCTTGATGAGGCTTGCCAGCGACTTTGGAAAAGCATTACTCAAAAACAGATGTATGTTACCGGTGGTATTGGTTCTACCGTGCATGGCGAAGCGTTTTCCGTGGATTATGATTTGCCGTCTGATACCGCATATTGCGAAACCTGTGCAAGCATTGGGCTGATTTTCTTTGCGTCAAGAATGTTGGAAAAGGACGTTAATCGCGAATATTCCGACGTTATGGAGCGTGCTTTTTATAATACTGTTCTTGCAGGCATGCAGCTGGACGGTAAAAAATTCTTTTATGTAAATCCGCTTGAAGTTGTACCGGGAATTGCGGGCGTTGCGCCAACTCACCGGCACGATTTGCCTCAGCGACCGACCTGGTATGCCTGTGCCTGCTGTCCGCCAAACACGGCGCGTCTGATTTCTTCTTTTGGAAAATATGCTTACGGCGAAAATGAAAATACGGTTTTCTGTCATCTTTTTGCGGATGGAACTGTGAATTTTGCCAACGGCCTGAAACTGAAATGTCAGACAAATTATCCTTACGAAATGAAAGTAAAATATCAGATTGAGGAAGGAAATTGCCAGATTGCAGTGAGAATTCCCGGTTGGAGTAAAAATTTCAAAGCGCTTTTGAATGGCAACGACATTACTGCTGAAAAATTTTTAAAAATTGAAAAAGGTTACGCTTATATCAGTGTTAAAAAGTCTGATATTCTTGAGTTTGACTTTGAAGCTTCGCCTTATTTTGTTTATCCAAATCCGAAAATTCCTGATTTGTCCGGTCAGGTGGCGGTTTGTCGCGGTCCGCTCGTTTATTGTGCGGAAGGCGTGGACAATCAGGGGGACGTTCTTTCTTTGAGTTTGGATACAAATGCGGTGCCAGAAGTTGAAAATTTTGACGAAAAACTTTTGGGCGGAACGGTAAGACTGACGGCAAAAGGCTATCGTCAGACCGAAAATGATGAGCTTTATTCTTTGCAGTCTCCAGAAATGGAAATGGCAAATATCAAGATGGTTCCTTACTACACTTGGGGCAACCGTGGCGAAAATCAAATGAAAATCTGGTTTCCAAAAGTCTAAAACATTATTTTTTTTGCAAAAAAATCTTAAATTATTAGTTTTTTAGTTGACATCTTAAAAAATTAGGATAAGATTTAAATTACTACAACGAAAACGTTGTAGTAAACAAAATCAGGGATTTATTCATAAACATTGCAAAAAAGGAGGATGTTATGAAAAAGTTATTAGTAGTAGCTTTAGCTGCTGCTTCTGTTGTTTCTTTTATGTCTTGTTCAAAGAAAGCTACAAGCGCTCCAAAGGCAGAAGGAAAAGTTTTAAATATTTATGTTTGGAATGATGAATTTTCAGCTCGTTTCAATAAGTACTATGCTTCAAAAGTACCTGCAGATGTAAAGGTTAATTTTGTTCAGACTCCAAACCAGGACAATGCTTACCAGAACAAACTGGACGAAGTTCTTTTGAATCAGGAAAAAGCAGCTGCTGACGAAAAAGTAGATATTTTCTTGGTAGAAGCTGACTATGCTCTTAAATATGTTGATGCACCTTACACACTTGATGTTAAAAAAGACATCGGTCTTACAGATGCTGATTTGGCTAACCAGTTCAAATATACAAAAGACATCATGACAGATTCAAAAGGAAATCTTAAAGGTGTTTCTTGGCAGGGATGTCCAGGTGGATTCATTTACCGCCGTTCTTATGCAAAAGAAGTTCTTGGATCTGATGATCCAGCAGATGTACAGAAAGCTCTCAACAACTGGGATCTTTTCAACTCTGTAGCTGCAAAAATGAAGGCTGCTGGTTACTTCATGCTTTCTGGATATGATGATGCTTACCGTGTATTCTCTGACAACGTAACAAAGAAATGGGTTGACGAAAACAAGAAGATTGTTATTGATGACAACATCAGAGCTTGGATTGCACAGACAAAAGAATTCACAGAAAAAGGATATAACAACAAAGCTTCTCTCTGGTCTGCAGAATCTACACAGGGAATGATGAAAGATGGTCACGTATTCGGTTACTTTGCTCCAGCTTGGTTCATCGACTTCTGTATGCCACATGACGAAGGTTCAGCATTTGGTGACTGGGCATTCTGTAAAGGACCACAGGGATTCTCTTGGGGTGGAACTTGGATTTGTGGTGCAAAAGGTTCAGACAACGTAGCACTTATCAAAGACATTATGTACACACTTACTTGTGATGCAGACACAATGGCTACACTCGCTATGGAAATGGGTGACTTCGCTAACAACGAAAAAGCTATGCGTGAAGTTGCTGCTTCTGACTACAAAAATGACTTCCTTGGCGGACAGAACCACATGGCATTGTTCATTGATTCAGCTGCTTCTATCAAAAAGGAATGTATGTCACAGTACGATCAGGGTATGACAGAAAAACTTCAGGGAGCTATGAAAGACTACTTTGAAGGAAAAGTAACTGAAGAAGAAGCTTGGAACAACTTCTACACAGCAGTTATTGAACTTTACCCAAGTCTTTCAAGATAGTTTGAAGGTTTTGTAAAATAACGAAGGGGGATGCGATTAACCTTGCATCCCTTTTTTTTTCAAAATAAAGAGAGGAAGTTTATGTCACAGAAAAGTACAAGCATCAAATTAGTAAAACCTGAAAAGACTGAAAAGCCTATAAAACCTATAAAACGAAGACGAAAGTCTGTTCAGTATGACAACTGGGGCTATTTTTTCATTGCTCCGTTCTTTATTGTATATATCATTTTTTCTTTAATCCCACTCTGTACAACATTTTATTACAGTTTTTTCCAGTACTACCGCGACGGTCTTGCAGAAATTGGACCTAATTGGGTAGGAATCAAAAACTTTATTACTATTTTTAATTCTAGTGACAACCTTGGAAAGTATTTTCTTAATACTTTAATTATGTGGATTATGGGATTTATTCCGCAGATTGTTGTGTCATTAGTTCTTGCTGTATGGTTTACCAATACAGAATTGAAATTGAAATGTCAGCAGTTCTTTAAAACTGTTATCTATATGCCAAACCTGATTATGGCTTCAGCATTTGCCATGCTTTTCTTTGCACTTTTTTCTGATAAAGGTCCAATCAATAACATTCTTGCTTCAATCATCAATAAAGCGAACCTTCCTGATGGCGCAAAAATGGTTGAATCTTTGACGGAGCAGCTTAAGGCTTATGCACTGGCAAATGCAAGCGATTCAAGTTTAAACAATGCAATTCAAGCGGTTGTAAATTCTTTTGGAGATCCTTCTGAAATATTTAAAAATCTTGACCTTGAAAAAACAAATCAGGCTATTACAACTTTAAAGTACAATGCCATTGATATTTTCCGTCAGAATTATTCTGGGGTAGATTCATTAAAAGTTTGCGGCTGGATTTCTGAAGCTTTGCAGAAAGGTCCGGATCCTTGGCGTGGAATTCGTTACTTCAGTTCTACTGGCTGGGCACGTGTAATTGTTGCTTTGATGAACTTCCTGATGTGGTACGGAAACACAACAATTCTTCTTATGGCTGGTGTAATGGGAATTGATAACAGTCTGTTTGAAGCTGCCCGCATTGACGGTGCAAACCCAATCCAGATTTTCTTTAAAATTACAATTCCATTGCTTCTTCCAATTTTTGTTTATGTACTTATTACTTCGTTAATTGGTGGTATTCAGATGTTCGATGTTCCGCAGATTTTGACTAAAGGCGACGGTTCACCAAACAGAACTACTATGACAATCATCATGAAGTTGAACAGGCACCTTGCAAACAAAAACTACGGTCTTGGCGGTGCAACTTCCGTATTCATCTTTGTAATCACGGCCGTTCTTTCCGGATTTGTATATAAATCTACAATGTCAAAATACACAAACAAAAGATAGGTGAGGAGGTAAAAAATGGATAAAATTCAGAGTCAGAGCAAAAATCTTACAGTAAAAAGATTTTTCTGTTATTTAGTATTAATTTTATTGGCATTTATATCATTATTTCCTTTCTATATCATGATTATTAATGCTACCAGAAGTCATATGCAGATTCAGCTTGGCTTTTCCGCCCTGCCTGGAACTTCTTTCTGGAAAAACTTTGTAAACCTTACGGTTGATAAAAATACCACAAGCGAATTCTGGCAAAATGTAATTTCTAAACAGGCTTTTTCAAAAATCGTTCCTTATTCAGAAAACTACCCGATTCTGCACGGTATGCTGAACAGTATTATTATTGCGGCTTTGACTGCAATTTGTACAACTTACTTTTCCGCAATGACCGCTTACGGTGTTTATATGTACAACTTTAAGGGAAAGGGAATTGTCTTTAAGTTCATTCTTGCCGTAATGATGGTTCCAACTCAGGTTTCTACTTTGGGATTTATCAGATTGTTGCAGCGATTAAATTTGATGAACAATTACATTTCTTTGATTGTCCCGTCCATTGCGGCGCCGGTAGTTTTCTTCTATATGTATCAGTCAATGGAAGCAACTCTGCCGTTCTCTATTGTAGAAGCTGCCCGCGTTGATGGTTGTAACGAATTCAGAACATTCAATGCCATTGTAGTTCCTATGATGAAACCGGCAATTGCAGTTCAGGCAATCTTTGCATTCGTAAGTTCCTGGAATAACTACTTTGTTCCGGCCCTCGTCATTGACAAAAAGGCTTTGTGGACAGTCCCGATTGTTATTGCCAATGCCCGAAATGCCGACTACCTCCAGTTCGATATGGGCGTTATCTACCTTTTGCTCTGTCTTGCGGTAGTACCTCTGATAGTTGTTTACCTGTTCCTTTCAAAATACATTATTGGTGGAGCAACAGCAGGTGGCGTAAAAGAGTAATTTTATGGGCGGCCCGGCACAAAGCCCGCTTCGCTTTTCGCTCTGTGCCGTCGGCAGTTCCGCACTTCGGTAACCCTCAAAACAAAAAGGCGCACAAATCGTGCGCCTTTTTGTTTCTGCTTCGGTTGTTGAAACAACCTTCGCAGGTGCTCCATTGCCTGCCGCAGTTTTCCGTAAAAAAATAATCTGCGGTCCAAGGGATTTTTTGTTTACTGTTTGTGTTTAGAGATGCCCTTTACAAGCGGCCTTTACAAATTCAACAAAAATCGGCTGTGCCTTATTCGGGCGGCTTTTAAATTCCGGGTGGAACTGTACGCCAATAAAGAACGGATGTTTTTCCGGCGGCAATTCAACAGCCTCTACCAAAGAATCATCTGGTGAAGTTCCGCTGATTACAAGACCTTTTTCTTCCATTTCTTTTCTGTATTCATTGTTAAATTCATAGCGGTGGCGGTGACGTTCGTTTATTAAATCTTCACCGTAGGCAGCGTGCAACACAGAACCGGCTTTTACTTTGCAAGGATATTTTCCAAGACGCATTGTTCCGCCTTTTTTTACACCTTTTTGGCCTTCCATCAAATCAATAACGCAATGTTCACCGTCTTCTACAAATTCGCGGGAATTTGCATCCTTATAGCCAAGAACATTTCTGGCATATTCGATTACGGCAATCTGCATTCCAAGACAAATTCCAAAATACGGAATATTGTTTTCGCGCGCATATTTGCAGGAATTTATCATGCCTTCAATGCCGCGCATTCCAAATCCACCTGGCAAAATTATGCCGGAAATTCCTTCAAAAACTTTCGGGGCACTTTCGTCAGTCACGGTATCAGAATCTACCCAGCGGATTTTTACGTTTTTTCCTACAACAAAACTTGCATGGTTCAAAGATTCAACAATGGAAAGATATGAATCGTGAAGTTTTACATATTTTCCGACCAGTGCAATTTCAACTTCGCCTTTTCTTGCATAAACGCTTGCAATCATTTCTTTCCAGTGGGTTAAATCCGGCTCAGCCTTAATTCCGGTAGACGCAGAAATCATATTGTTAATGCCAAGTTTGCGGCAAACAACATCGTCCATTTTTTGATCATGAAGCATCAGTGGAACTTCATACAAACACGGCAGCGTTGTATTAGAAATTACGCAATCAGGTTCAACATTACAGAAAAGTGAAATTTTGTGACGAATATCATCAGGAATTTCCTTATCTGCACGGCAAACAATAATGTCCGGACTAATTCCAAGCCCCTGCAATTCTTTTACCGAATGTTGAGTCGGCTTAGATTTAAATTCATCAGAACCAGAAATGTAAGGCACAAGACAAACGTGAATAAAACAGCAATTCTGGCGGCCAACTTCAAGGCACAACTGTCTGATTGCTTCAAGGAAGGGCTGACTTTCTATGTCGCCGGTAGTTCCACCAATTTCTACAATGCTAACGTCCGCGCCGGTTTCTTCCTGATTTTTCAGAATAAAATGCTTAATTTCGTTCGTAACGTGAGGAATAATCTGCACAGTTTCGCCAAGATATTCGCCGTTGCGTTCCTTATTCAGAACGTTCCAGTAAACGCGACCACTTGTGAGGTTTGAATATTTCGTGAGGTTTTCGTCAATAAAACGTTCATAATGACCAAGATCAAGGTCCGTTTCTGCTCCGTCATCTGTGACAAAAACTTCGCCGTGCTGAAAAGGACTCATCGTCCCCGGATCAACATTCATGTAAGGGTCAAGTTTTTGCGAAGTAATTTTAAGTCCACGGTTTTTTAGCAGCCGTCCCAAAGAAGCAGCCGTAATGCCCTTGCCAAGCCCCGAAACAACGCCTCCCGTTACAAAAATAAATTTTTTCATCATAACACCTCTGAAAACTGATTTAAAATAAAAAAAAGACACCCATCCCAGCTTTCTTAAGAATGAACGTCTTTGTTCTTGTTTACTAATGATTAACACAGAAGTTATAAAACAAAACCGGGATTTTTACAAGAAGAAAAAAGTGCCGAACAAAATTTCAAAAAATTAAACTTATAATGTAGAATGGGAATATTATGAAAAAACAATTTTCAATTTTAGTGTTTTTAATGATGTCTTTTTTTCTTTTTGCACAAGAAGAAGAAAAGAATGGTACTTTGTGTCACATTTATTCAAATGACGGTGAAGAAGTTGTTATGCTAAGGGATAATTTTGATGACGTTCAGCAAAAATATGGAGAACCTCTTTCGTACCGGATGGTTCCAACAAAAGCTTTGAATGATGCTTATGACACTTTTTATTATCAGTATCCGCATATGGAACTTACTAAGTGGAAAGGTTTTTCTTCTATAAGGCATATAAAACTGACTGATTCTGAATATTATGTTACCAATGAAAAACTTAGGATTGGCGAATGTACAATTTCGCAGGTTTTGGAAGTTTATGCAGAGTTAGAAGTTGCAAATTATGTTTTTACAAAAGATAAAGATGACAGAAAAATTCTTGAAATCAGTTTCAGAACATGGGATAAATTTTATATGGGTGAAAATGCACAACACCCTGATTATGTCACAGTTTTTTATAGATTTGATTACAAAACAAAAACTTGTGTAGGTATAGAAATGTTGGTGAATGATGATTAAGAAAAGAATAAAATTAATTTTTTTGACTTTATTATTTTGTAGCCTTTCGGTTTTTGCAAATGACCGGAGGGTTAAATTTGGTTATAAAGATCAGTTTACGCTTTATGACGCAAATAAAAGTGTTTCACTAACGTTTTACGAAACGTTGGATGATGCAAAAGATTTTTTTTCTGCGTTTGATTGCAATTTATCATATGAATCGGCTGAAAATTGTGTGATTGCTGGTAATAATCATTTTTATTTTTCAAATCAAAACGACTACATAGAAAAAATCATATTGGAAGATGACCTGTTTTTTATTTCTGATGATTTGCTGCATCTAAAAAATCTGTCGTTTGAAGATGTACAGGATTCCTATGGCCCAAGAGCTGAAAGAATTTTTATGTCAAGTTCAGAATCTGAGGACAAAATAAATGTGTTAAGAAGACGTCCCCGAATGTTTATGCCCTTTAAAAAAGACGA
This sequence comes from Anaerobutyricum sp., assembly GCA_963638805.1. Lineage (GTDB taxonomy): Bacteria > Spirochaetota > Spirochaetia > Treponematales > Treponemataceae > Treponema_D. Next base: position 62,274 of record CAVHTI010000002.1, on the reverse strand, counting down.
ATTTCCAATAAACAGCATAATTACATTCACCTTTGATTATAACTCAATGATTTGTGAAAAAATTGTGATTGAATTTGTTTACGAAAAAGCTGCGAGTATTGAGGAGTAAAATGAAAAAAAACTTATTTACAGTTTTAACTTTATTAACTTTTACAGCGATGCTGTTTGGTTAACAAAAATATTATAAATTTGTAAGAAAAAATGAATGGTCCGTTGTTACCAATAAAGGCGAGTCGTTTAATATAGATAAAAATTATAAAATCAAGTTTGAAAAGTTTGAGAATGATATATTGCCAGTTCTGGATAAAAAAACAAATTTGTTTGGATTCATAAATAAAAAGGCAGAATTAGAAATATCATGTCAGTTTGAAAAAGTTTTCGGATATAACGGAAAATATTTGTTAGTTAGCCAAAACGAAAAAGACGCCATGCTTTCTGCGGACGGAAACCTGTATTTTATTGAAGATTTGCTTGAAGGGAAGAAAGTACCACTTAAAATCGCGGATTAAAAAATGAAAAAATTGTTAAAACAACCGAAAAGCGATAGAATGCTAGGGTTATGAAAAACGGTTTTGACAATGAAAAATATCTGAAGATTCAATCGGAGCACATTAAGGAAAGAATTTCGCAGTTTGGCGATAAACTTTATTTGGAATTTGGCGGTAAGTTGTTTGATGACTACCATGCAAGTCGCGTTTTGCCGGGTTTTGAACCTGACAGTAAGCTGAAAATGCTGATGCAGCTGGCGGATGTGGCAGAAATTGTAATTGTAATTAGTGCGGCGGATATTGAAAAAAATAAAATCCGCGGTGATTTGGGCATTACTTATGACAAGGACGTTTTGCGTCTGCGCGATGAATTCCAAAGTCGCGGTCTGATGGTTGGCAGTGTTGTAATTACTCATTTTAGTGGTCAGGAAGCGGCAAAGGCTTTCCGCGCTAAACTGAAAAAAATGAATATCAAGGTTTATTACCATTACATTATTCCGGGTTACCCTTCAAATGTGCCTTTGATTGCCAGTGATGAAGGTTTTGGAAAAAATGATTATATAGAAACTAGTCGGCCGCTGGTGGTTGTTACGGCGCCTGGTCCTGGTTCTGGAAAGATGGCAACTTGTTTGAGTCAGCTGTACCACGAAAATAAGCGGGGAATTAAGGCAGGGTACGCAAAATATGAAACTTTCCCAATTTGGAATTTGCCTTTAAAGCATCCTGTGAACCTTGCTTATGAAGCGGCCACTGCGGATTTAAATGACGTAAATATGATTGACCCGTGGCATTTGGAAGCGTACGGAAAAACGACTGTAAATTACAACCGCGATATTGAAATTTTCCCGGTTTTGGATGCGATTTTTAAGGGCATTTACGGTACAAATCCTTATAAATCTCCGACGGATATGGGTGTTAACATGGCAGGTTACGGCATTTATGATGATGAAGTTTGTCGCGAAGCCAGTCGTCAGGAAATTATCCGCCGTTATTACAACACTCTGAACAATTATGTTGAAGGCAACGCGAGTGAATCAGAAATCCAAAAAATTGAACTTTTGATGAATCAGGAAAATATTACGACTGATTACCGCAAGGTGACTGTGGCCGCCAAAGAACGTGCCGCAAAATCTAAAGTGCCGTCTGCCGCAATTGAACTTCAGGACGGTTCCATTATTACTTCCGAAACTTCAGATTTGCTTGGAACTTGTGCCGCTTTGATTTTAAACGCTGCAAAACATCTTGCCGGCATTGAGCACAAGGTAAAATTAATTCCAAAAGAGATGATTGAGCCAATTCAAAAAATGAAAGTGACTTATCTGCATGGAAAAAATCCGCGGCTTCATACTGATGAAGTTCTTGTTGCCCTTGCAATGCTTTCTAAAGATGATGAAAATTGCCGTAAAGCGCTGGACAGTCTGCCATTATTCAAAGGATGTCAGGTTCACACGACGGTAATGTTGAGTGAAGTTGACCGTAAAATCTTTAAAAAACTTGGCGTTGATTTAACTTGCGAGCCTGTCAGTAAAAAACAAAAATCACTGATTGGTTAAAGTTTTTCGTGTAAAAAACGAACTTTATTTGTTATACTGAGAATATGAAAGCTGATTCTATTAAAACCGTTGGAATTTTGACATCCGGTGGCGATGCGCCAGGATTAAATGCGGCTATCAGAGCTTTGTGCCTGACAGGTAAAAATAAATATGGCATGAAATTTGTGGGCGTGCGCAATGGTTACCGCGGATTGATTGACGGTGACTGTTTTAAGATGGACAATCTGGATTTTGACAGCATGGTAAATCTTGGCGGTACAATTTTGGGTACTTCGCGGGTTAAGCCGTTCAAAAATCCTGTTCCGGATCCTAAGACTGGACTTTTGCCGGTGGATAAAATCAGGGAAACTTTTAAAAAATTCAAGCTGGATGCCCTGGTTTGTCTTGGCGGAAACGGCACAAACACTACGGCATCTTTGCTTTATGACAACGGTTTTAATGTTATTGGGCTGCCTAAAACAATTGATAATGATATTGTCGGTTCTGATGAAACTTTTGGATTTCACACGGCAATTGATGTTGCGACAAACGGCATTGAAGCAATCAGAACAACTGCAAAAAGTCACGGGCGGGCAATGGTTGTGGAAGTTATGGGTCACAAGGCCGGATGGCTAGGACTTTATTCCGGTGTTGCCGCAAACGCAGATGTAATTTTACTTCCGGAAATTCCTTATGATATTCACAAAATCGGGGATTTTATGAAGAAAAAGCAGGCTGAAGGTCAAAATTATTTTATTATTGCCTGTTCAGAAGGTGCTTTGGATTTAACCGAAGGCGGAATGTCCAAAAAAGAATACAAAAAAGTTGTTTTAGAGCGAACTCAGTCTATTGCGTTCCGCGTTGCAAAAGAAATTGAAGAAGAAACAGGCATAGAGACGCGCACTTCTGTTTTGGGATATTTGCAGCGTGGCGGAAATCCTTCTCCGTATGATATTTTGCTTGCCACTCAACTTGGTGCTGCAGCTGTTGATTTTCTTGTTAACGGTGAATTTGGAAATCTGGTTGCCGTTCAAAATGGTTCAATCACGGCGTTCCCGTTGGCAGAACTTGCCGGCAAAGTAAAAAATATTTCTGAAGATGATTTAATGTTGCAGACTGGCCGTGATTTAGGAATTTGTTTTGGCGACTAAAGGCAGTTTAAAATGCAATTACTGTCCGGTTTGTGATGGTTACGGCTGTCCGGGGAATATGCCCGGCCTTGGCGGCGTTTACGAAAATAAAAATTTTCAGTTGAATTGCAGTGCCTGGAACGAACTTTTTGAAAAACTTTCTGAAAATGAAAAGTCGCAGCTGAAAAAAATTGAAGTTAAACCGGAAATGTTGCGGTGCGGGCCGGTTACCGGCGCTGTGGAAAATATCGGGTACGAAAAAGAACAAGATTTTTACTTTCCGTATTTGAATGCGGTTTTTAATGCTGGATTTGGACTTTGTGTTGGCGACGGTTGCCCGGACTTAAAATTAAAACTTGGAATTGAAGCCCTAAAAAAAATCAATGAAATTTGTGAATTTTCGGGGCATTGTGATTTTAAAAATCAAAAAAATAATGTAAAGGCCGCGTTTTTTTTAAAACCTTATCCTCAGCAAAAACTTTTTGAGCGCGTTGAACTTGTAAAATCCTATGCCGCGTTTATTGGAATTGATATTGATTCTTACAATATTGTGACAATGCGCAATCTTGTGAATCTTGAGCGCAAAACTGAAATTCAACTGGAAGAATTCAGAAATCATTTTGATGTTCCGTTTGTAATCAAGGGCGTTTTTACAAAAGATGATATTGAACTTGTGCGCAAAGTAAAACCTGATGTGGTTTATATTTCAAATCACGGCGGCAGAGTTGAAACCAGGATTGGCAGTACGGGCGAATTTCTTGCCGAAAATGTGGCTGAATTAAAAAAATACTGTAAACAAATCTGGGTGGACGGTGGAATTCGCACAAAACAGAATATTCAGACGGCAATTTATTATGGCGCCGACCAGGTAATTCTTGCACGGCCGTTTATCAGGGCGGTTTTTGAAGGCGAGGATTTAAAATCATTGTTTTAAAATTTTGTGATTTTGAGCCCGCTGGCAATTCTGCGAAATAATTATCGTTTCATTTTGTAAAAACTCAGCGTTCTTAAGTTGTAGAATGTGCGGAAGTTGAATAAAATGAAACTTATGACAGAAAAACATAATATGCAGCTTTTACAAGAGCTGTCCCGCAAAAACGGTCCATTGTGTGTTGGACTTGATACCGATCCATCATATATTCCTGAAAATATAGTTTTGGATTTTCCTTCTCCGGCAGATGCTGTGCTGGAATACAATAAAGAAATAATCAAACGCGTTGTAAAAGACAATTCCGCGTGTTGTTTTAAAATTCAGGTTGCTTATTATGAGGCAATGGGACTTTCCGGAATGCGAGTTTATTCTCAGACGTTGAAAGAAGTAAAACAGTCCGGGCTGATTGCAATTTCTGATATTAAACGCGGTGACATTGCCGCAACGGCCGGTGCCTATGCAAAAGCACATTTTTCCGGAGATTTTGAAACTGATTTAATTACAATTAATCCTTACATGGGATTTGATACTCTTGAGCCTTTTAGTCAGTGGTGCACGCCAGAAAAGGGCGGAAAAGGCGGATTTGTGCTTTTGTGCACTTCAAATCCGGGAATGACGGACATTGAACACCAGGTTTTGAGCGATGGTTCTGTGCTTCTTGAAAAAGTTGGCGACGAAATTGCAAGAATCGGGAAAAAATTCGGGGAATTTTATAAAAATCAGACTTGCGGAGTTTTGGGAGCCGTTGTTGGCGCTACTCAGGAATCTGATGCACGAAAATTGCGTGATTTGTACCCGGAAACTTTCTTTTTAATTCCGGGATACGGTGCTCAGGGCGGCGCTGCGCGAATTGCGGCAACTCTTCTTGATAAAGCAGGCGGTGCGGTAAATTCTAGCCGCGGAATTCTTTGTGCCTGGAAAAAAGACGAAAAACTTGCAGAAAAACGCGAAAAAAACACTTTGACTCTGGAAGATATTGCAGATTCTGCGGCCAGAGCAAGCGTTGCTTCTAAAATTGATTTATTGGACGCAAAAAAAGCACTTGGATTGTAAAAAATCGTTTTTATGGATGCAGAACTTATAGAAAAATTGCATTACCTGGCTGATAAATACGAAACTGCGGAATTTCTTGAAAAAGACCCGGCGCAGTTTATGCACGCTTACAACGACATAAAAGATGTGGAAGTGTCGGCATTTATTGCGGCGAATCTTGCATTTGGACGGCGCGACCAGATTTTAAGTCACGTGGGTGCAATTTTAGAGCAAAGCAGAATTAAGGACGGGAAACTTTCCGGCTGGGTTTTTAGCGGAAAGTACAGGGATTTTTTTATAAACGGCAAAAAATCTTTTTACAGAATGTACAGTCACGACGATATGATTTTGTTTTTTGACACTTTAAAAATGATGATGGAAAAAAGCGGAACAATCGGGGAGTTTGTAAAAACGCGCTGGCAGGAAAAAAAGAATTCCGGGGATTTTTTGCATCAGGTGATTGCGGAAAATTTTCCGGACGGTTGCGCCCTTGTGCCAAAAACTAAGAATTCTGCGGCAAAAAAACTGAATATGCTTTTGCGCTGGCTTGTGCGGGATAATTCCCCGGTGGATTTGGGAATTTGGACTTGGTTTGAAAAAAAATCACTTTTGATGCCGCTTGATACCCATGTTTTACGCCAAAGTGTAAATTTTGGGCTTCTTGAAAAAGGAAAAAACGGTTCTATGCCGGGCGGAAATTTAAAAACTGTACTTAAACTGACCGAAAGTATGAAAATTGCTTTTGATGATGACCCTGTGCGGGGCGATTTTGCTTTGTTCGGCTTGGGCGTGGCAGAGGCAGCCGGGAAGAATAATTCCAGTTTTGACTAAAAACCGCGCCGAGCGTGTAGCAGTGGCGAAGCCAGACGCCAAAGGCGGCCGAGCGGGAGCGAGCTGCGGAAGGCGAGTGGTAAGGGGAATTTTCGCCCATAAAAGTAATGAGGAGATTTTATGTTTAACAAATGTGATGGAACGCCACTTCCGGTTTTTGAGGAAGGCATTGTTGAAGATTGCAGGTCTGTGGCTGGGGCGGTTCCGGCGGGGGCTGTGTGGCTTTTGAGTGTGAAAGTGGCACAGGTGCCGGCGGCGGGGCAGTTTTTTATGCTTCATCCGGCGCGAAGTAATGTGGTTTTGCCGCGTCCGATAAGCGTTTTTCACGTTGAACAGAAAAAATCTGGCGAAAATCCGGAAAAAATTGAAAATATCGTGCAGTTTATGATTTTGCTGAAGGGTGAGGGCACAAAAGAACTCTGCGGATTGAAAAAAGGCGACCTTGTAAAAGTTTTGGGGCCGTGCGGTAATAAATTTGAGGCTCCGGCGAATTCTGGCAAAAAAGTTTTGATTGTTGGCGGTGGAATTGGCGTTGCTCCGGTTGCGGGATTTGCGGAAACTTTGCCTGATGGTTCTTATGATTTTTATGCTTCGTTCAAAAGTGGTTCGTATGGGCTTGATTTTGTGCGTTCTGCAAAAACTGTAATAACGACTGATGACGGTTCGGTTGGCGTTCATGGAATGTTGCCGGTGGCGCTGACGGAAGAGGTTTTGCGTACGGAAAATTATGAGGCAGTTTATGCCTGCGGGCCGGCGCCGATGCTTGCGTACGTAAAAAATATTGCGGAAAAATGCGGCGTTAAGTGCTGGATTAGCATGGAAGCGCGGATGGCTTGCGGTGTGGGCTGCTGTCTTGGTTGTGTGATTGACACTACGGAAGGCAAAAAACGCTGTTGCAAGGACGGTCCGGTTTTTGATTCGCGGATTTTGAAGTTTGAAAAGGGCGCTGATTCGGTGGCCGGAATAAAAATTCAGTCGCGCCGTGAACCTTTGACTTGCGAGCCTGATTTGTCCGTGGAAATTGCCGGCGTTAAATTTGAAAATCCTGTGATTGGCTGTTCCGGAACATTTGGTTTTGGGACGGAATACGCTTCAGTTTTTGATGTAAATAAAATTGGCGGAATTGCAAGTAAAGGTTTGACTTTGGAGCCGCGCCAGGGAAATAACGGAATTCGTGTTTGGGAAGTGCCGGGCGGACTTATGAATTCCATTGGTCTGCAAAATCCTGGAATTGAACACTTTATTCAGTATGAATTGCCGCAGATGATGGCTTTAAAACCGGTTGCAATTGCAAATCTGAGCGGTTCCACAATGGAAAGTTATGTTGAAGGTGCAAAACTCCTGGATAAAACTGCTGTCCCGATGATTGAACTTAATATCAGTTGCCCTAACGTTAAGGCCGGTGGGGCTGCCTGGGGAATGACCTGCGCCGCTGCAAGTCAGATTGTAAGCGCTGTACGGTCAGTTACGCGAAAACCGCTGGTGGTTAAACTTACTCCGCAGTCTATGGAATTGAATAAAGTTGCCCTTGCCTGCATTGAAGCTGGTGCGGACGGAATTTCGCTGTGTAATTCTTTTCAGGGGATTGCGATTGATATTGAGCGTGGCGTTCCGGTTTTTGAAAATCTTAAGGCGGGCCTTGGCGGTCCGGCTGTCCGACCGATTGCTTTGCGTTTGATTTATGAGTTGGTCGAGGCAATTAATCAGTTGCCGGAAGATAAGCGTGTGCCGGTGATTGCAATTGGTGGAATTGCGACGTGGCAGGATGCCGTGGAATTTATTATGGCCGGAGCGAGCGCAATTGAAGTTGGAACTGCGACTTTTATAAATCCGCCGGCAATGGTAGAAATTGTGGAAGGACTTTCTGCATTTATGAAGCGCAAAGGTTATAAAAATCTTGAGCAAATGCGTGGTTTAATTCAAAAGACAAGGTAAAATACTTATGCTGATTTGCTCAGTTTTGATTTAAAATATTTAGCGTAGAAATCTGCAATGGACTGTGGATTTTGTTTTGAGGTTTGCGTTGCAGACTGAATTATTTTTTTAAGTTTTTAAGGAAAAATCATGAAAAAGACAGGTTTGTTTTTAGGAGCTGTTATGGCTACAGCATTACTTTTTTCTTGTGCGACTACGGCGGGCAATTCTGGCGCAAGTGCAGTGGAATCAAAAGATGAGGATACAAAAGTGGCACAGAAGTCAAATCATCCGCTTGGAATTGCAGATGACGTTTATCAGACATATCTTGATAAATCTTTTGTTACGACTGGCAATAATTATCGCGTAAAAAAAGTTCTGGAAAAAATCAGAAACGGTGAACAGGTTTATGTTGCGGCTCTTGGTGGTTCTGTTACGGAAGGTGCCGGTCCCGCTTCTTATCTTGATGGTTATGCTTATCAGTTTAATAAAAAATTAAAGGTGGCTTATGCTCCTAGCGGTAGTGATAATGTTAAATTTGATGGCGCGGGTCTTAGCGGTACACCGTCAATGCTTGGTTTAATTCGTTATCAGGCTGATGTTGTTGATGTTCTTGGCCATACTCCTGATTTATTGATTATTGAATTTGCTGTAAATGATGATGCAAGTTCTGCAAACCGCCGCGCTTTTGAACAGCTTATTCGACAGGCATATCTTGCGGACGAAAATACTGCTGTTATTGCTTTGTATTCTGCTGCAACTTACGGAAATCAGGCAATGGGAATGAAGCCTATCGCTGATTATTATGGCGTGCCGCAGGTTAATGTTTTGACTTTGGTTAAGGCTGCAACTTCCGCCGGACTTTTTACAGAAAAACAGTATTATTCTGATTACGTTCATCCGACAAAGGAAGGTCACGAAATTCAAGCCGACTGTATTATGAATGTTTTGAGTAAAATTGATGCTGAAGAACTGGCAGAAAAAAAGGACGTTCCAGAAAAATCATATAACCGCAATTCTTTTGATAATTTTGCGCGAATTACAGGCGATAACGATGATATAAAAATTGATGCCGGAAGTTTTAAAGGCACGGATTCTGCAACTCAGAGCATTAAAAAGACTGGAAAAGGAAATTTCCCGCAGAACTGGTATCACGAAAGCGGTTCTGAAAGTTTTGTGATGGATATTAACTGTAAATCTCTGCTTTTTGTTTACAAAGTTCAGGGTTCCTGGCTGAGTAAAAAATTTGGAAAGGCTGAAGTTTATGTTGACGGAAAACTTGTTGACACTTATGACGGCGGAGCAGCTGGCGGATGGTGTAATTGTGAACCGCGAATCATTATTGATAATTCTGAAAGTGCAAGTCACCACGTGGAAGTAAAAATGGCTTCTGGTAGTGAAGGCAGCGGTTTTACAATTGTTGCGATGGGGTACAATAAGTAGGACTGTTTTGCAATAGCGGTTGTAGTGGCCGCGTCGCGTTTTCAAAGTTGCCTCTAAAAATTGCAATTTTTAGAGGCTCCCTAAATATAAAAAAAGGGCTGTCTAGTAACTATGACATTAGTTTTAAGACAGCCTTTTTTGTTTTAAACCGGGAATGAAGTCCCGTAGTCACACGGATTGCCCGTAAAAAATCTAGCAGAAAATTATGCCAAAGACGGCGCCCGCTAGAATTATGAAAACCGGGTGAACTTTTGTTTTGAACAAAAGTACAAGGCAGATAGCGTAGAAAATTGTACTTGGGCCGGCCAGATGAATGTTGTTCCACGTGGAAATTTGGGTTGGGCTGACTGTGCCGACGGTAACAAAAAGTGAAAGTAAAATGATTTTTACCGCTGCGATTGCAATTACGCCTGTTACGGCCGGTTTTAATGTTGAAAATGCGGCTTTTACGCCCTTGCGCTCGGCAAATTTGTTAAAAAATTTTCCGATTATCAAAATGCAGATTATGGACGGGGCAACTTCGCCAAGTGTCGTGATGATTCCGCCACCCGGTCCGTAAAGATTTGTGCCGATGTAAGTTGCAATGTTTATTCCGATTGGGCCCGGTGTAGATTCAGAAACTGCGACCATATTGTAGAATGTTGCCTGGTCAATCAAGTGGAAATTTTCTACGAGTGACTGCTGCAAAATCGTGATAGCGACAAGTCCACCGCCGATTGTGATTAATCCTACGTAAAAAAAGATTGCGAAAAGGCACAAAAGTCCCAATGCACTGTGCGCCTGAATGTTAGAAATCAAAAAATCAGACATTTTTCTTTTCCTCCGCAGATTCTGTTGTTGGTGCGTCCGTTTTTGCAGGATTTTCCGAGTCATTTTGAAGGTTTTGAGGAGTTTTTTTATAATCTCCGCGACAACCGGCAATCACAACGCCTAAAAGTGCACTGCCGAGAATAATCCAGACGGTATTCACTTTGAAGAAAAATATAAGAATGAAAGAAATCACAAAAAGTACAATTCCCAGCACGTTTTTTATGGATTTTTTGGCAAAAGTGAAAGCGGCCTTAGAAAGAATTGCGGCGACGGCAACGTTAATGCCGGTTAACGCTTTTTGAACCCAGACGATTTCTGCAAAGTTGTTAATAAAAAGCGCAATAATCGTGATGATAATCAGCGACGGAGTGACAATGCCAAGTGTGGAAATAATTCCCCCGATGGTGCCCATGATTTTTTGTCCAATAAATGTTGAAACGTTAACGGCAATAACTCCCGGAGTAACCTGACTGATTGCGTACCAGTTCATAAGTTCTTCGTCAGTAGTCCATTTGCGTTTTTCGATTAATTCGCGTTCCAGAATTGGCAGCATAGCGTAGCCACCGCCAAAAGTAACCGACCCGATTTTAAACATCGTGAAGTAAAGATTCAAAAGAGTTTTAAGTTTTTCTTTCATAGAAACATATTTTGCACGTATGCAAAGGTTTTTCAATAATGATGTGATGTTTGCGATTGATTCCGTGCCTTTTTGCTAAGAGATTTCTTAATTTTCTCTTACCGGACGTTCAAGAAGTCCCCCATGCCACGTGTTAAAGTGGTAAATGTAAGGGAAAGAGAGCACCGCTCGCTCGCGAAGAAAGCTGGTAAAGCTAAAAAATTGCTTTTTCTTTGCATTGACGGTGATACCTGTTACTACTGCGGATAAATTCAAAGGCGAAGTGAATTTAAGACTTTGATTTTATTTTTTTTCAGTTAAGCGGGTTTTTAGGGCAGAGTCCTAAACGCTGCTGGGAAAGAGAGGGGGTCTGGGGGAGAGAAAACCCCGCTCGCGAAGTAGAGGGTTTTCTTTCCCCCAGAGGAGTTTTATATGAAAAAGATTTCTAAGATTTTTGTTGTTGCGGCAGTTGTTGCAGTTGGAAGTGGCTTTGCTTTTGCAAAAGAGGCAAATGTAAATAAAAGTATAAGTATTTCGCTTGGAAGCAACGGTATCACGGTGAATCTTGATGATGATTATTTAAAGAAACGCCCGATTCCAGTTCCTCAAAAAGATGATTCTGAAATTCGCAAAGTTCCGGAAAAGAAAAATGAAAAGCCAGTCGTAAAAGATTCTAAAAAACCGGTTAGTAAAAAAAAAGAACTGACTCCGCCAAAAGTAAAAAATGATGACAAAAAACATCATTCAGGAAAAACTGAGTCAAAACCGGGAACAAAAAAGGATTCTGGCAAAAAGAGCGATAAAAAAGATGATAAAAGTCATTTTGATAAACCGCCTCGCCCTGAAAATCCACCGAAAAATGGTAAAAGCCCTAACCGCCACGAATTTTCAGGACGCCCAGAACCTGATCGCCCAGAAGAAAATGCTCCCTGGTGGCCAGAAAATCCGGACGATAGATCTGGAGACCTCTGGACTGAAAGACCAATAACCTGGAAAGTACGTTAGCGGCGCGCGTTATTGCACCGGTGATATACAGAAGATTATGGTTGTGCAGTGTGACACCGGTGATTTAGTGAAGTCTACGATTATGCAGTGAGGGGGGCGACGCGGCATTTGCGGTGGACGGGGAATTGTGGTTATGCCGTGTGGCACCGCCGGCTAACAGAAGATTGTGTTTATGCCGCGTGACACCGGTGCTTTAGTGAAGTTTACGATTATGCAGTGAGGGGCGTGACGTGACATTGGCGGTATACAGAAGATTATGTTTATGTCGCGTGACACCGGCGGGGAACAGAAGATTGTGTTTATGCAGTGAAGGGCGCGACGCGGCATTTGCGGTACACAGAAGATTATGTTTATGCCACGAGGGGGCCAACTCTGAAAAAAAATCTGCACAAACACACTGCCCCTCCCCACCTTTTGCCCGCGTTAAAAATCACAAAAAATCAGCGGTAGACGATGAAGTTTGCATTATAAATCACACGACATTTGAGAATGTGCGTAACCGAAAGTTTAAAAACGAAAGGCGAGGTTCCGCAGTGAAAAAAATCTGCACAAGCGAAGCGCGGAAGCCTTTTTTCATCTGCGGGTTCTAGCCTGAAGTTACTAAATGCATCGAGAACGCACATTCTCACTTTCACACAGAAGCATAATGCAATTTTTCTCAAACCTCGCCAGATTTTTTGTAATTTTTATAATTTAATTGACTTTTATTTGTCATCTCAATAAAGTAATAACCACGACGAAGAAGCCGTAGAAAATTCTTTTGAGTTTTTATGCTCAAAAGGGTTCTCTACGGCTTCTTTTTTTTGTCGCAGGAGCTAAAAATGCAGAAAACCCAAACTTTGTATGACTCTTCTTTTGAACACGACAACTGCGGTATTGGTGCGGTTGTTAATATTGACGGTAAGGCGGAACACAAAATTGTTGATAACGCTTTGTCTATTGTAGAAAAACTGGAACACCGGGCAGGTAAGGACGCGTCTGGCGAAACTGGGGACGGCGTTGGAATTTTGCTTCAGATTTCGCACGATTTTTTTAAGGCAGAGGTGGCAAAACTTGGCGTTGAACTGAAAGGCCCTCGCGACTACGGAATTGGAATGTTCTTTTTCCCGGCGGATAATTTTACTCGGGCTAAGGCTATGCGGATGATTGAAAATCTGACAGCTAAAGAGGGAATGAAATTTTTGTGCTGGCGAAAGGTTCCTGTGAACGAGGCGGTGCTTGGCAAAAAAGCGCGGGACTGTATGCCGGTGATTATGCAGTGTTTTATTGAGCGGCCATCGGATGTGGAGCGGGGCTTGGATTTTGACCGCAAGCTTTATATTTTGCGACGGCAGTTTGAACATTCTCAGCTGGGGACTTATGTTTGCTCTTTGAGTAGCCGCACGATTGTTTACAAGGGAATGTTTTTGGTTGGTCAGCTTCGAACTTTTTATGATGATTTGGAATCTCCGGATTACAGTTCTGCTTTGGCTATTGTTCATTCGCGATTTTCTACAAATACTCAGCCTAGCTGGCAGCGGGCTCACCCAAACAGATTTATTGCCCACAACGGCGAAATTAATACAATCCGTGGAAATGTGGACAGAATGTTAGCCAGGGAAGAAACTCTTCATTCTGCAAAAATTTCTGATGAAGATATGGAAAAGATTTTGCCGGCGGTTGATACGACTGGTTCGGATTCTGCAATGCTGGACAACACTCTGGAATTTTTGGTGATGAATGGAATGCCGCTTCCCCTTGCTGTGATGATTTGTATTCCGGAACCTTGGAAGCACGACGAATATATGCAATCGGAAAAGCGGGATTTTTATCACTATTGGGCAACTATGATGGAACCTTGGGACGGGCCGGCTGCCATTTTGTTTAGTGATGGGGATTTGCTGGGGGCAACGCTGGACAGAAACGGTTTACGTCCTAGCCGCTACTACATCACAAAAGATGGAATGTTGATTTTGTCTTCGGAAGTTGGCGTTCTGGATATTCCGGAAGAAAATATCGAAAAGAAAAGCCGTTTGATGCCGGGTAAAATCCTTTTGGTTGATACTGTTCAGAAAAAGATTATTTCTGATGATGAGTGTAAAAAAATTTATTCTTCGCTTTATCCTTATGGGGAATGGCTGGACACTAATCTTGTTCATTTAAAGGATTTGAAAGTTCCAAATCACAAAATCCCGGTTTACAGTCAGGAAATGCGGGACAAAATGTACAGGGCTTTTGGCTGGAACTATGAAGATGTAAACGAGATGGTTTTGCCAATGGCGAAAAATGGCGTGGAACCGACTGGAGCTATGGGGGTTGATACTCCGCTGGCCGTTATGTCCGAAAAACATCAGCCGCTTTTTTCTTACTTTAAGCAGCTTTTTGCTCAGGTTACAAATCCTCCGATTGATTCTTTGCGGGAAAAAATTGTTACTGATACGACGGTTTATCTGGGTTCGGACGGAAATATGTTGGAGCCGGAAAGTAAATCCTGCACCGTGCTTGAAATCAATAATCCTATTTTGACTGGCGTTGATATGATGAAAATTAAGGCTATGAACAAAAGCGGATTTAAAGTTGCGACTGTTTCAATTCTGTATTACAAAAATACTTCGCTTGAGGCGGCAATTGATAAGGTTTTTGTGGAAATTGACCGCGAATATCGTAATGGGGCAAATATTATTGTTTTGAGTGACCGCGGCGTTGACGAAAACCACGTTGCAATTCCTTCTTTGCTTGCAACAAGTGCCGTTGAACAATATTTAATCCGCACAAAAAAACGTACTGCAATTTCGATTATTCTGGAAACGGCAGAAATGCGGGACGTTCATCAGGCGGCAATGCTTTTGGGATATGGGGCGCGTGCAATCAATCCTTATCTTGCCCACGAATGTATTGCTGAATTGATTGACCAGAAACTTTTGGATAAGGATTATCACACTGCAATTGACGATTACAACAAGGCCATCATAAACGGCGTTGTAAAAATTGCTGCAAAAATGGGAATTTCTACGATTCAGTCTTACCAGTCGGCCCAGATTTTTGAGGCGGTTGGAATTGATAAAGATGTGACTGAAAAATATTTTACAAATACGGTCAGCCGTGTTGGCGGAATCGGGCTTAAGGAAATTGAGGAGGATGTAAACTATCATCATAATCAGGCTTTTGATCCGCTTGGATTGACTGTAAACACTCACCTTGATTCTGTTGGAAATCACAAATTGCGTCGCGGGCCTACGGCAGAAGATCATTTGTATTCGCCTGAAACGATTATCGCTTTGCAGCAGGCTACCCGAAACGGTGACTACAATCGCTTTAAGGAATACACAAGCCTGGTTGACGCAAATGCTCATCCTCATACTTTGCGGGCTATGCTGGATTTTAATTTTGAGGCTGGAAAGGAAATCCCGATTGAAGAAGTTGAAAGTGTGGAAAAAATTGTTCAGCGGTTTAAAACTGGGGCAATGTCTTACGGTTCAATTTCGGAAGAAGCCCACAAATGTATGGCGGCTGCAATGAATCACTTGCACGGAAAATCTAATTCCGGGGAAGGTGGCGAAAAGCCTGAGAGATTAGGAACTGAGTACAATTCTGCAATCAAACAGGTGGCTTCCGGCCGTTTTGGTGTTACGGAAGAATATCTTTTGAGTGCAAAGGAAATTCAAATTAAGATGGCGCAGGGGGCAAAGCCTGGCGAGGGCGGTCATCTTCCTGGCAAAAAAGTTTACCCTTGGATTGCCACAACGCGCTATGCGACTCCGGGCGTTTCTTTGATTTCGCCTCCACCACATCACGATATTTATTCGATAGAAGATTTGGCCCAGCTGATTTACGATTTGAAAAATGCTAACCGCGATGCCCGCATTTCTGTAAAACTGGTAAGCGAGGCCGGGGTTGGAACAATTGCGGCTGGCGTTGCAAAGGCCGGTGCTCAGGTTATTTTGATTTCTGGCCACGATGGCGGAACTGGGGCGGCTCCAATTTCTTCTATTCATCATGCAGGCTTGCCTTGGGAACTGGGGCTGGCAGAAACTCACCAGACTTTAATTCAAAACGGTTTGCGTGGCAGGGTTGTGATTGAAACTGACGGTAAGCTAATGAGTGGCCGTGACGTTGTGATTGCTTCACTTTTGGGTGCGGAAGAATTTGGATTTGCGACGGCGCCACTTATCACAATGGGCTGTGCCATGATGAGGGTTTGTAATCTGGACACTTGTCCTTTTGGCGTTGCAACTCAAAACAGCGAACTTCGCAAAAAATTTACCGGCAAACCTGAATATGTTGAAAACTTTATGAAATTCATTGCCCAGGAAATGCGGGAAATTATGGCAAAACTTGGCCTGCATTCTGTGGACGAAATGTGCGGAAGAACTGACTTGCTCAAACTTAAGAGTAAGCAGGGATTTAAGAGAGCGGCTTGCGTTGATATGAGCCGGATTCTTGCAAATGCTGAATGTAGTGGCGAAAACCAGGCCTGGAAAAATGACCGGTCACTTTATGATTTTAAATTAAATTCTACGGTTGACCTTACAAGGCTTGTGCCGGAATTTGAAAAAGTTTGTGGCAAGGTGAAAAAGTCCGCAAGCGGTAAACGTGATGAAAAGTCTGGCAACGAAAATAGCGGATTTAAATCCCAGAAAATTACTTTGACCACGTCTGCCTTTAAAGTTGAAAGCACGGACAGAACGGTAGGAACAATCCTTGGTTCTGAAATCCAGAAAAAATTTGGTGGCACGCTTGAAGAAGATACTTTTACCGTAAATTGCCGGGGCGGTGGCGGCCAGTCATTTGGTGCCTTTATTCCAAAGGGGCTGACTTTGCGCCTGGAAGGTGATTCCAACGATGCTTTTGGTAAAGGTTTGAGCGGCGGAAAACTGGTTCTTTATCCTTCAAAAGATTTTGGTGGCAAGGCTGAAGAAAATATTATTGTAGGAAACGTTGCACTTTTTGGTGCGACAAGCGGCCAGGCTTTTATAAACGGAATTGCGGGCGAACGTTTCTGCGTAAGAAATTCCGGTGCGACGGTCGTTGTGGAAGGCTGCGGTGACCACGGCCTTGAATATATGACCGGCGGAACTGCGGTAATTCTAGGACGGACAGGAAAAAATCTTTGTGCCGGAATGAGTGGTGGCGTTGCCTATGTTCTGGACGAAAGTCACGATTTGTATAAGCGGCTGAACAAGGAATTGGTTACGGTTTACGAATTGGAAGATGAAACTACGGTCGTGAGAACAAAACCGCGTGCCGGCGAAAGTCCTGATGAGTCTGTTTTGAAGCAGCTGATTGAAAAGCACGTGAAGGAAACAGGTTCTGCAAAGGGTAAGAAAATTCTTGAGAACTGGGGCCAATACAAGGGGCTTTTTAAGAAGATTATCCCGAATGATTATTTAAAGATTATGACGGAGATTTCTGCGGAAGAAAGTCACGGACTGGATCATGATGATGCAGTGCTGGCGGCTTTTAAAAAGTGCACGGCATAGAAAGCGGGCGTTGCGGGCCGGCGTTTGAGGCCCGCAGAGAGGGTAGGACGCAACGAAGTGCGGACGCAGGGGGAGACTTCCCCCTCCTATAATCGAGGTGAAAATATGGGAAAATCGACTGGATTTTTGGATTATAAACGAGTTGAAAATGGAAATGTTCCGCCGATGGAACGAATTTGTAATTTTGAGGAATTTCATCCGAAACTGGACGAAAAGGCCAGGCGAGAGCAGGCTGCCCGCTGTATGAATTGTGGCGTGCCAATGTGCGGAAGTGCGATAAAACTTGCCGGAATGGTGACAGGGTGTCCGCTTCATAATTTTATTCCGGAGTGGAATGACGCTTTGTATCGCGGGCAGTTTGATATGGCGGCCTGGAGACTTTTAAAAACTTCGAGTTTTCCGGAATTTACTGGGCGGGTTTGTCCGGCACTTTGCGAAAAGGCTTGTAATTGTGGAAGTCCAGCGGTGGGCGAAGGTGCGGTTACGGTTCACGACAACGAACTTTTTATTATTGAAAAGGCTTTTGAAACCGGCTATATGAAACCTCAGATTCCGGCTGTTCGGTCTGGAAAAAAAGTTGCGGTAGTCGGGGCTGGGCCGGCAGGGCTTGCGGTTGCGGATGCTTTGAATCGGCGTGGCCATTCGGTTACGGTTTTTGAGCGTGAGGATAAGGCCGGCGGACTTTTGATGTACGGCATTCCGAATATGAAGCTGGATAAGGAAATTGTGGAACGGCGAATTCAGCTGATGAAGGCGGAAGGCGTGGAATTTGTTTTTAACGCGGATGTTGGACGTGATTCTGATGCTTCTGCGATTTTAAATGATTTTGACGCGGTTGCCTTGTGCTGCGGGGCAAAAAAGGCAAGACCTTTGAGTGCGACCGGGGTGGAAAATCTTGCGAGTGGCAATAATGGTGCGGACGGTGGTCTGATGTTCGCGGTAGATTTTTTAAAAGCCGTGACAAAAACGGTAATCGCCGGTAAATCAGAAAACAACGGAGCCACCCCAGACAACAAAATCCTGGCCCAGAACCTCAAGTCCGCATTTGGAATTGACGTTGAAGGCAAGGACGTAATCGTGCTGGGGGGTGGCGACACCGGCAACGACTGTACCGGCTCTGTAATCCGGCTGGGCTGTAAATCTGTAACGCAAATTGAAATGATGCCTTGTCCGCCTCTTGAAAGAGCAGAAAATAATCCATGGCCACAGTGGCCAAAAGTTTTGAAAACCGACTACGGGGCAGAAGAATCAATCGCGAAATTTGGCCATGACCCACGGGTTTACAAGACTACAATTAAGGAAGTTTATTCAAAAGACGGCCACGTGAATGGCATCAAAACTGTTCAGGTTGAATTTAAAATGGTGGACAACGTGCGAAAACTCTGCGAAATCGAAGGCAGCGAAAAAGATTTGCCGGCAGATTTAATTCTGGTTGCCGCTGGATTTTTGGGCTGCGAAGATTACACTGCCACGGCTTTTGGAACTCCTCTGACTGCAAGAAACACGGTCGAATCGGTTGGACCGGCAACGCCGGAACTGGCAAGTCCAAACGGTTACAAAACCAGTGTCGAAAAAGTTTTTACGGCCGGCGATATGCACCGCGGCCAGTCCCTGGTTGTCTGGGCAATTGCAGAAGGCCGTGAATGTGCAAGGCAAATTGATGAGTATCTGATGGGATACACGAATATGTAAAGTGAGCCTCTAAAAAAACATAAGGAGCCTCTAAAAGTTGCAATTTTTAGAGATGCCCATAATAGACGAGTTTTTATAGATAACCTATACTTAGGCATATTTATTTTGAGAGGGCACAAATGGGCGGCGTTTTTGGCGTAGTTTCTAAGAAAGATTGTTCTTTGGATTTATTTTTTGGAGTTGATTATCATTCTCACCTTGGCACTCGTCGTGGCGGTATGGCCGTGATTGATGAAAATGGGACTTTTAATCGATTTATTCACAACATTCAGAATTCTCCGTTCAGGACAAAATTTGAAAAAGACATTGAAGAATTGCACGGAAAAATGGGAATTGGCTGTATTTCGGATTATGAACCTCAGCCACTGCTTGTAAATTCTCATCTTGGAAGTTTTGCAATCACAACGGTTGGAATTGTTACAAACAAGGAAGAGCTGATTAAAAAAGTCCGCGACAATACTACCGTGCATTTTCTTGAAATGTCCGGTGGCGAAATCAATCAGACGGAGCTTATCGTCACTCTGATAAATCAAAAAGAATCAATTTTAGAAGGCATAAAATACGTTCAGGAAGTTATAAAAGGTTCCATCACAATGCTGATTATGACAAAAGATGGAATTTTTGCTGCCCGCGACCGTTTTGGAAGAACTCCTCTGCAAATTGGAAAAAAGGAAGACGCATATTGTGTTTCTTTTGAAAATTTTGCGTACGTAAATCTGGGATATTCTGACCATCATGAACTTGGACCTGCAGAAATTGATTTTATCACGGCAGATGGTTATGAAGTTTTGCAGCAGCCGGGCAAAGAAATGAAAATTTGTACATTTTTGTGGATTTATTACGGCTACCCAACCGCAAGTTACGAAGGCGTAAACGTTGAATCAATGCGCTATAACTGCGGAAAATTCCTTGCAATGCGCGACAAAGGCACCGTAAAACCTGATTGTGTTGCCGGTGTTCCTGATTCTGGAACCGCGCACGCCGTTGGTTATGCAAATGAATCTGGAATTCCTTTTACGCGACCGTTTATAAAATATACTCCGACCTGGCCGCGTTCGTTTATGCCGGTAAATCAGGAACAGCGCAATCTTATCGCGCATATGAAACTTATTCCGGTG
Organism: Anaerobutyricum sp.; assembly: GCA_963638805.1. GTDB lineage: Bacteria > Spirochaetota > Spirochaetia > Treponematales > Treponemataceae > Treponema_D. The sequence continues at coordinate 42,273 of CAVHTI010000002.1, read as the reverse complement.
CAGTCTTTAATCAAGGGTAGAAAAATTCTTCTGATTGATGATTCAATTGTACGCGGAACTCAGCTCAGAGAAACAACGGATTTTCTTTATCAGAGCGGCGCGGAGGAAGTTCATATCAGACCGGCTTGTCCTCCACTTGTATTTGGTTGTAAATATTTAAATTTCAGTCGTTCAAAATCAGAAATGGATTTGATTACGCGGCGAGTTATAAAGCAGTTTGAAGGCGAAAACGTAAGTCCTGAAGTACTGCAAAAGTATTGTGATCCAGATTCTCCGGAATACGAAAAAATGGTCGAGGCAATCAGAAAACAATTGCACTTTACCTCTTTAAGATTCCACCGTCTGGACGATATGCTTGATTCAACTGGTCTTGATCATTGCAAACTCTGTACTTACTGTTGGAATGGTCAGGAGTAGTTAACTATTTTTTTGCATCTTATGGGAGTTCTTATGGAAAACGATAAATTCCAGGACGAATGTGGTGTAACCGGCATTTTTTTGAAAGATAAAAATGCAAAAAACGCGGCAACGCTTTCTTATTATGGTTTGTATTCTTTGCAACATCGTGGACAGGAAAGCGCTGGAATTGCCGTCAGCAACGGAGAAACGCTGACTATTCATAAACAGCTTGGACTTGTCGCTGATGTTTTTACTCCCGAGGCAATGGCTGGACTGGAAGGCAGAATTGCAGTTGGCCACGTCCGCTATGCAACTGCCGGCGGAAGAACTGTAGAAAACGCCCAGCCGATGCTCAATAAATTTAAACTTGGTTCAATTGCGCTGGCACATAACGGTCAGCTTGTAAATTATGAGCCTTTGCAGGAAATGCTTGAAGAAACCGGTTCCACTTTTACTTCCACGTCGGACACGGAAATAATTCTGAAGCTTGTTGCAAAAAATTATAAATACGGACTGGAAAAAGCCGTCCAGAACGCAATTCAGCTGATAAAAGGTTCTTACGCCCTCGTAGTGATGACGGAAAACTGTCTGATTGGTGCCCGCGATCCTTACGGAATCCGACCGCTTTGCCTGGGGCAGGTGGAAGGCGGCTATATTCTTGCGAGCGAGTCTTGTGCCATTGACGCCGTAAACGGAACTTTTGTCCGCGATATAAATCCCGGCGAAATTGTGATTATCACGGACGAAGGAATAAAATCCGTAAATCTGAACGAAAAAGCCCAGAAACAGACCTGCATTTTTGAATACGTATATTTTGCCCGCCCGGATTCAATCATCGACGGAATCCCGGTTCAGCAGGCCCGCTTAAAAATGGGCGAAACTCTGGCAAAGGAAACGCCAACCCAGGCGGACGTTGTAATCGGTGTGCCAGACAGCGGACTAGGGGCTGCAATCGGCTATTCCTGTGCGAGCGGAATTCCTTACGCAATGGGAATTGTCAAAAACAAATACATTGGCAGAACTTTTATTGCCCCGACCCAAAAAGAGCGGGAAAATATGGTTTTTGTAAAATTGAACGCCATCAGTTCGGATTTAAAGGGCAAAAGGGTAATTGTAATTGACGATTCTATCGTGCGCGGTACTACAAGCAAGCGTTTGGTGCAGATTTTGAGGCGCGCGGGGGCAAAAGAAGTCCATTTCCGCGTTTCCTCACCGCCTGTAAAATTTCCGTGTTATCTGGGAATTGATACGCCTACCAAAGCCGAATTAATTTCTTCAGAACACGACGTTGAAGAAATCCGCAAAGAAATTGGGGCGGACAGTCTGGCCTTTATTTCGCTGGACGGCATGATAAAATCCTTGTGTGCCTGCAATCCACAGAACACCGGATTTTGCAAAGGCTGTTTTTGCGGCGAATATCCGATTGGAAAAGTTTAAGTTTTAATTCGTTGATATAGCACGAATTAAAACGTCGCGTTTTTAAAGTTGCCTCTAAAAATTGCAATTTTTAGAGGCTCCCTTGAATCATTTTTAGAGGTGTCCTATGTATACACAAAAAGAAGTTTTAGATTTTGTAACAGAAGAAGATGTAAAATTTATCCGCCTGGTTTTTTTTGATCCGGCGGGAAATCAAAAGAATATTTCAATAATGGCGGGCGAACTTCCGCGTGCTTTTAGCGAAGGAATCAGTTTTGATGCATCTGCAATTGAAGGATTTGAAACTCCAGATAAATCAGATTTGTTTTTGCATCCGGAACCTTCAACCTTGAGCGTAATTCCGTGGAGACCTGCGACCGGCAAAGTTGTAAAAATGTTCTGCGACATTAAAACCGTTGACGGAACTCCTTACAAAAAAGATTGCCGCCAGATTTTAAAAAATGCCGTAAAAAAAGCAAAAGAAGAATTCGGCGTAAAGTTCAATTTTGGCAGTGAAATGGAATTTTACCTCTTCAAATTGGACGAAAACGGAAATCCAACTGACATTCCTTTTGATAATGCCGGCTACCTTGATATTGCTCCGGTTGATAAAGGCGAAAATATCCGCCGCGAAATTTGTTTTACCCTGGAACAAATGGGAATTCACCCGGAAGCAAGTCTGCACGAAGAAGGCCCCGGCCAAAACGAAATTGACTTTCACTATTCTGATGCCTTGACCGCCGCCGATAACACTTCAACTTTCAAGTGGATTGTAAGAACAAAGGCCGCCGCTAACGGTTTATTCGCAGATTTTTCTCCAAAACCACTTTCTGATAAGCCTGGCAGTGGAATGCACATCAATATTTCCTGCGAAAAACTCGGGGAATGTGAATCTGTCTGTGACCCTTCCACAATTTCAGAAAAAAATCCTCTTGGCAACGAACTTATGTCGCAGTGCCTCGCCGGAATTTTAGCTCACATAGAAGAAATCACTTATTACCTTAATCCCACAAAAAAATCCTATCACAGAATTGGCGAATGTAAGGCACCGCAATATATCAGCTGGGGCCGTGCAAACCGCTCAGAGTTGATTCGCATACCGGCAACAAAAAATGACATTCGCATAGAACTTCGCTCTCCGGACTGTACTTGCAATCCGTACATTGCGTACACTTTGCTCATTTATGCCGCGCTTGACGGAATAAAAAATAAACTTGTTCCGCCTGCCGAAAATCACGAAAATTTGTTTGCAGTTGACCCAACAGCCGCATCAAAATTCAAAAAAATCCCAGAAACCCTCAGTGCCGCGCAAAAAGCTGCCGACTGTGAGTTTATAAAACAAATTTTCAGATAATTTCTTGATTGCAAGTTATCTGAAATCGCAAAAAAGTGTTATGGAAGCAGATTTAACAAGAGTACTTTTAATCACAAAAGACAGTAAAATTTCCTCTTCTACCAAACTGATGCTTGTTCCGCCATTATTTTCCGTTACGGAATGTGATGATTATAATCAGGCACGCCGCACCGCAGCAGAAAGTAACTTTGATATAATCATAGTGGACAGCGGCGACGGCGAAGGCACAGACCTGGCCGTAGATTTAAGCGAAAGTTCTTCCACAATTCTGCTTTTGGCGCCAAATCATCTTTTTGATCAAATTTCCTACCGCGTGGAATCTTTTGGCGTGCTTACGCTCACAAAACCGTTCGACCAGTTTTATTTTTACAATATGATAAAAATTGCAATGGCGGTAAATGCAAAAGTTCAGCGCCTCACGTTCCAGACAATCCGCCTCAAAGAAAAAATGGAAGAAATCCGCATTATAAACCGCGCCAAAATGCTTTTGATGAGTCACAAACAAATGACCGAAGAAGAAGCCCACCGCTACATAGAAAAAACTGCCATGGACAAATGCGTTAAGCGCACAATCCTTGCCGAAGAAATTATCAAGGATTTTTCTTAGGGTGTGTCCCTCCGCTGCGCTCCGGGCCGGGCTTTGCAGGGTTCCGGCATTCGCCTTCAAACCCGGCCGTCTATAATTTTTTCGCCAAAATAAAAAAAAGCCGGCACACAGAAAATCTTTTGCAAAAAACAAAAAATCATCTGAATGCCGGCCGTGTTCGCCTTGCGGCGCCCTTACAATCCCTCACACGCAGGGCTAAAAATAAAAATTATCAGAAATTAATCTGCAAACAACGGAGTACTTAAATATTTGTCACCGTTATCAGGCAAAAGAACTACAATGTTTTTTCCTTCGTTTTCCGGACGTTTTGCAACATCAATGGCCGCCTTAATTGCTGCCCCGGAAGAAATTCCAACCAAAAAACCTTCTTTTTTGCCAATAAGTTTACCGTAAGTAAAGGCGTCCTCATTTTCTACGGCAATTACTTCGTCATAAACTTTTGTATCAAGAACATCAGGCACAAAACCAGCGCCAATTCCCTGAATTTTATGTGCACCGCCCGTCCCCTTAGAAAGCACCGGAGAAGTTGCAGGTTCAACGGCAACAATTTTTACATCAGATTTTTTACTCTTAAGGTACTGGCCAACGCCGGTAATGGTTCCGCCAGTTCCAACGCCTGCAACAAAATAATCAACTTTACCGTCAGTGTCCTCCCAGATTTCAGGGCCGGTAGTTGCAATGTGCGCAGCCGGGTTTGCCGGATTCACAAATTGTCCCGCAATCCAACTTCCCGGAATTGATGCCGCAAGCTCGTCCGCCTTGTCAATGGCACCTTTCATTCCTTTTGAACCTTCAGACAAAACTAATTCTGCCCCGTAACCTTTCATAATCTGGCGTCGTTCAACAGACATTGTTTCTGGCATTACAATTATGATTTTATAACCGCGTGCTGCCGCAACAGAACAAAGTCCAATTCCAGTATTTCCGGAAGTTGGTTCAATAATTGTTGCGCCTGGCTTTAAAATTCCTTTTTTTTCGGCTTCATCAATCATATTTTTTGCAACACGATCTTTTACGCTTCCCGCCGGATTAAAATATTCCAGTTTTGCAAGAATTTTTGCCTTAAGACCAAATTCCTTTTCCAGATGCACAAGTTCAAGCATTGGAGTGTGCCCAATCAACTGATCAATAGATGTGTATACCATAAAAAATCTCCTGTTTTTTTATTTTATCTTATCGTCAATGAAAAATCTTTTCCTACTAAACTAATAGGCTTTGATTATATTAGCGCCGAGTTTAATTTTCTTCACAGATTCTGTCTATAAGCCCGCCACCGGCAATTACGCCGTCAATATACAAAACTGCGGACTGTCCCGGTGCAACGGCACGCTGAGGTTCGTCAAACGTGATTTTCCAGGCGCCGGTTTCGCCGTCATTTTCAACAGATTTTTCTACTGTACACGGCACAGGTTTGCTCGCAAGTCTTATTTTTACCAGTGCCTTAAAACTTTCTTGAGGTTCAACGTTTCCCGGCCATACAAAATCTTTTGCAATAAATGAACTGGAATTCAGCGCATCATTTGGGGCCAGAACAATCAGATTATTTTTAGCATCAATTGCCTGCACATACACCGGATATTTTGCAGAAACGCCCAGCCCGCGCCGCTGGCCAATCGTGTAATGTTCAATGCCGCGGTGCCGCCCAAGAACGTGGCCGTCCAAATCAACAATGTCACCGGGAACGCTCGGTTTGTCGGAAAAAATCATATCAAAATATTCTTCGCCAATAAAATCCTGACTTTCTTCACGTTTTGCCGCTTCAAGTTTTGCCTGTTTTGCAAGTTCAAAAACCTCAGATTTTTTTACCGTTGCAAGCGGAAATCTCACTTTTTCAAGAGTTGTACTGGGAATTCTGTACAAAAAATATGTCTGGTCCTTAGAAACATCGGTTGCACCGGCAATCATCACAGGGCGCTTGTCAGTTCCAAAAATTCCTTCATCAGGGCGCACAACTTTTGCATAATGCCCCGTACAAAAATAATCATATTTAATTCCAAGTTTATCTACCGCCTCAAGCATCGCACCAAATTTAATATTGCGGTTGCACATAATGCACGGATTTGGCGTTCGCCCACTACGATATTCAGTTTTAAAATAATCAAGAACCTTGCGCTGATATTCTTCCTTTACGTCCACAACGTGATATTCAATGCCCTGTTCACCGCAAAATTTCTGACATTCCGCAATATTTTCTTCTTCACCGGGACCATAACAGGCTTCTTTCATCGGTTTATCAGATTTAACTTCAGGAATTTTTCCATCCCAAAGCGACATTGTAACGCCAATAACGCGGCATCCTTTTTGTTTAAGCAAAAGCGCCGTAAGAGTAGAATCAACGCCACCAGACATTCCAACAAGTACTGTATCGCCGGCAACCGGCATTTTCAAAGGTGTATAAGTCATAAGGTTTTTCCGTTATTTTTTTGCTTTCATCAAATCAGCAACAGTAATTTTATCAAGATAATCTGTGATTGTAGAATAAAGCCCTTTCCACAACGGCAGTGTCCGGCAATCTTCTTTGCGTTCACATTCCGGAGCGTTACAGTCAAGGCATGCAACCGGTGCCAGAGTTCCTTCCGTCAGTTCAAGAATTTTCCGCACTTTGTATTCTTCCGGGGCACGATTCAACTTGTAACCGCCACTTTTTCCGCGAATTCCGTCCACAAAACCGGCTTTAGAAAGCGTAGTCATAATTGTTTCAAGATATTTTAAAGAAATTCCCTGCCGCTCAGAAATATCTTTCAAAGGTATAAATTCATCAGCATTTTGTTCCGCAAGGTCAATTATAACCCGCAGAGCATAGCGTCCACGTGTAGAAACTATCATATATCTATATCCCTAGTATGTAAGTGTACTTATTATAAATTCTTTGGGCGCAAATGTCACTCAAAAAGTCGCATTTCGCACTTCGCTCCCGCTCAAAGCCCTCAATCGCACAAATGGTGCGCTTTCGGACTTCCCTTCGGCAATTCAAATTGCCTTCAGGGGTGCTCAATTCTCCGGCGCAGTTTTGTGTTCTGCTAAAATCTACCGCAGAAAATCACATTTCACGTTTATTCAGTCCGTGTTATAATTAAATCAGAGGAAAAAATGGAAAATCCAAAGCAAATTTTTTATAAAAATCAGGCAGAAACAATCATAAAAAAACTTTCACAGCGCAAAATCAAAGGTTTTTACTGCGAAAATGTCGCTCAGGCAAAGCAAAAACTTGCAGAATTACTGGGAAAAGAAAAAAAATCCGTTGGTTATGGCGGTTCAATGACGCTTGACGAAAACGGTTTTAAAGACGTCGTAAAGCAAAACGGCCACGAACTCATAATCCGCGAAAATTATAAAACTCCGGAAGAACAAAAAGAATGTAAGTCAAAACTCATAAATGCGGACGTTTTCCTTATGAGCACGAATGCAATCACTTTGGACGGGGAATTAATTAACATTGACGGCCGCGGAAATCGTGTCAGTTTTTTAATTTACGGCCCGGAATCTGTAATCATAATTGCCGGAATGAACAAAGTTGTCCCGAATGTAGAAGACGGAATCCGCCGTGTGCGCAACGAGGCAACGCCACCAAACTGTAACCGGCTTGGCTGCAAAACTCCGTGCGCGCTTACCGGCAAATGTGGCGACTGTTTTTCAGAAAGCATTTGCAGTCAGTTTGTAATCACAAGAATGTCATTAATCCAGGACAGAATAAAAGTTATTCTTGTTGGCGAAACTTTAGGTTATTAAAAAATGAAAAACTCTGTAAAAAATTCAAAATTCTTCAAATTTTCTCTCAAAAATTTTGAACTGCTTTTTATAGTTTTTCTTTTAATTTTTTCAATTTCCTGCAGTAAAAAATCAGAAATCAAAGATTTTTCGCAAATAGAAGAATATCTGGTAACTCAAAATTTTCAGGGAACAGTTTTAATCGGCCAGAACGGAAAAATTCTCTACCAAAAAGGTTTTGGCCCGCAAGATTCCAAAAATCCTGAATCAAAAATGAATTCCCCGTCCACAATTTACGAGGTGGGCTCGCTTTCTAAACAAATTACGGCCTGCGCAATAATGCAGTTGTGGCAGCAAGGCAAAATTGACCTGGATTCGCCACTTTCTTTGTACTTCCCGGATTTTGTTTACGGAAATCAGATTACAGTAAAAATGCTTTTGAATATGAAATCTGGACTTTCTGATCATATAAATTCAACTTACGAGTTTTTTCCGCGCAAAATTGCAAAAAAAATCGACTCTGCGCAAATTAACGGTAAACCGCTGGAACAAAATCTTGTTTTAAAATATTTGAATTCTGCACCGCTCATTTCAAAACCGGGTTCAACTTATTTTTACAGCAACACAAATTATTATCTTCTGGCAAAAATTGTAGAAAAAGTTTCCGGTGTGCCTTACAAAGATTATATTCAGCAGAATATTTTTGATTTTTGCAAAATGTCATCGTCAAATTTAAATTTCCGGCACACGGATGCCAAAGGCTACGACAAAAAAGGAAAATCCTATTCAATTCCGGAAGAATTAGCGTTTGGTTGCGGAGATTTAAATACCACCGCCGAAGATTTATTCAAGTGGAACACGACTTTACATTCAAGAAAAATCCTGAATCTTTTTGCATACCGCCTTATGACAAAAGAAAAGGGCTATACCTGCGGTTTTTATCATAATCATCAGGGATTTTTTCATGCCGGCGTTACAAACGGATTTAATTCTTACAATGCTTATTATACTTCAAAAAAACTTTCGGTAATTGTGCTTGCAAATCAGCCACTTGAACGATGCAATGCGGCATTTATTGCGAGTCATATTTTTGAATCTGTGCAACAAATTCTGTAAAAATTGCGCAAAAATTCTAATTTATTATGTTTAAAAAAATAAGATTTCTTTTATTTTGAATTTTGCAATCCGGCATTATACTTAAGTGACCTGTATTTTAGACTTAAAATATCCGTCAAAACGTCGGAAAACTAAAAAAATCAGTTGATTTTTTCAGTTTCAGGGCATCTTAACTTAAAAAAGTCATTCAAAAATCAAAACTTTTTACTGGCTTTTATAGGAGAGTTTAGAGTGAAGTCTCTTTCAAATAAGAACCCCATGAATATAATAAGCAAAAGTTTGGGCTGGGCGTTTAAGGTAACTGCAATTCTGCTTGGTATCTTTTTGTTTATTGGTGTTTTAAATCCTGCCAGATTTACGACTAATATCAACAATGATGTTTCTGTCATAAAATCTGCTTTTTACTTCCAAACTTATGCACAGGGCCTTGTAGAAGCTGAAAAGAAGGCTTCTGAAGAAGCGGCTACTGCAAAAGAAGAAACAAACACTACTTCTGATGCAACTCAAGATGATTATTATTCAAACATTGCCGCTTTGATGAACAGTTCTCTGGATAGTTTTAATAAGGCAAGTACTGTTTCTGACGATGACGATTCGCTGTCATTTAATAAAGCCGGAAAAATTAAAGCTGAAAACTTTGGCAAAATCTGGGATGCCTTTTCCGAAAAATATGAATCGCTTGCAAAAGCCATTAATTTTGGGCACGTTGCAAGTATTTTTACATTTATTTTTGTTGCACTGACAATTCTTGGCGTTTTTCTGAGCCTTGCTTCCGGAAAAATCAAAAAACTTGGTAATCTTGTTACGGTTGGCGGTGCAGTGCTCACGGCACTTTCCATGATTTTTTATGCTGTTGCCACAAAATCACTTGATGGAAACTTGCCGGCATTTGTTGAACTTGTTTCTGTAAAACCTTTGATCACGGTTTTTGTAATATTTTCTGTTATTACTGCTGTTTGTGCGGCCGGTGTTTTTGTTACAGAAAAAGTTCCGGAAGATGAACCTACAGCGCTTTCTGAACGACCTTTTCAGTGGACATACCGAATTCTTGCACTTTTGATTTTTGTTCTTATGTTTATTCCTGCTGCAAACCCGGCAAGAATCAGCTCAGAAATCAGCCGTACGGTTTCTTTATTTACGTCTGCAATTTCTTGGCCAACATATACAAAAAATATTCAGAGGGCATTTATCCGCGGATGGCTGCCAGAATATGTACTTAGAATTGCAAATATTTCAAGTATTTTAGTTCTTCTTGGCATTGTTGCTTGTGGTGCCGGTTCTTGTATGTCTATTGGTAACAATAAATTAAAGAGAATCGCGCATTATACACTTTTTGGCGGTGAAGTTGTTGCTTTTGCAAGTCTTTTTGGAATTCGTCACGCTTATAATCTTGTTTGTTCAAATCCTTCAGTTGCAAAAGTTCCGCCACTTGAACCTGCCTGTTTTACCGCTTATCTGGTTTTGATTGCGGTTATGTTCTGTTGTACGCTGGTTTCATTCTTAAAAACTCCGGCTCCGGAACCTGATGAAAAATGTCACATTGAGGCTCAGTATCAGTTGTTCTTGATGTTGTTGCCGTTCCTTATTCTTGTATTCCTGTTCAGCTATCTTCCTTTGTGGGGCTGGCGTTATGCATTTTTTGATTACAACCCTGGCGAAACATTAAGCATGGACAAGTGGACCGGCTGGAAGTGGTTCGTAGAAGTATTCAGAAACGATGCCCGCCGTGCAGACCTTATCCGCGTTCTTAGAAACACGCTTGTTATGAGTGGTCTTGGAATTGCATTCAGCTGGCTGCCAATGATTTTTGCGATTTTCCTTGCAGAAATTAAGAGTACAGCGGCACGAAAAGTCATTCAGACTTTGACAACAATCCCGAACTTTATTTCCTGGGTTTTGGTTTATGCCATTGCATTCTGTATTTTTGGTACGGACGGATTTATTTCCAGTCTTATGATTAAGGCCGGCGTCTGGACTGAAGGTAAAAATATGTTGATGGGCGACAGTTTCATCTGGCTTAAGATGTGGGCCTGGGGAACATGGAAAGGACTTGGATGGTCCGCAATCATGTATATTGCCGCTATCAGTGGAATTGATCAGCAGTTGTACGAGGCAGCAACGGTTGACGGTGCAGGACGTTTCCAGAAAATCTGGCACATTACAATTCCGGAATTGCTTCCAACTTACTTAGTACTTTTAATTCTTTCTGTTTCAAACATTTTGAGCAACGGTATGGATCAGTACCTTGTATTCAAAAATCCTACAAACCAGAAACCAATTGAAGTTCTTGACTTGTACGTTTACAACCTTACATTCGGAACTTCAAGCAGTATGATTCCATTCTCAACTGTAGTAAGTATGTTTAAGTCTCTTATCAGTGTAATTCTTCTGTTCATTACTAACAGAATTTCAAAGCTGATTCGTGGTTCTTCAATATTCTAGGAGTTTTGTTATGGTAGAAAAGAAATCTATAGGTGATATTTTCTTTAACGTTATAAACTATACCGTTTTTATTATTTTTACACTTTTGTGTGTATTCCCGTTTTATTATCTTTTGATTAACACAATTTCTGATCAGGGACTTGTTGCAAAAGGTTTAATTGACTTCTTCCCAAAAGTTCAGTGGGGAGTTGATGCAAACGGAGAACCAATTTACCACTTTGGCGTTCAGTTTAAAAACTACATTGCTTTAAGAAACGTTCAGGATCTTGGAATTGCGTTCTTAGTTACAGTTGCCCGAACAGTAATTGGTACTGTTACTTCTACAATTGTTTCTGGACTTTGTGGTTATCTTGTTACAAAACGTGAAATGTGGCACAGAAAAATTGCTTACCGTTTTATGATTATCACAATGTACTTTAATGCAGGTCTTATTCCATGGTTCACAAACATGCAGATGCTCGGACTTACAAATAACTTCCTGGGTTACATTATTCCGGGACTTGTAAGTGTTTATAACATCATCATGGTAAAAACTTACATTGAATCAATTCCGGCAGAACTTGAAGAAAGTGCCGCAATTGACGGTGCATCATATTTTACAATCTTTGTAAAAATCATTTGGCCTTTGAGTAAACCAATTCTTGCAACAATCGCAATCTGGTGTGCAGTTGGCCACTGGAACTCTTTCCAGGATTCTTTGATTTTGATGTCTGGCGCTCCGCACCTCAAAACACTTCAGGAACGACTTTACATTTATTTGAATCAGTCTTCAAACCTTGCCGCAACAATGGCTACTTCAACAACCGGTTTGTCAGATTCACAGCGTCAGTCAATGTTGAACCAGAAAGCAATTCAGTACACGGTTGCAATGGTTACTGCAATTCCTATTTTGTGCGTTTATCCTTTCATGCAGAAATATTTTGTAAAAGGATTAATGCTTGGTGCCGTTAAAGGCTAATATTTTAATCTGGTAGTTCATTCAGTTTTTCTGAATTGAATATATAAAAAGTTTCGTGATTCAAGTTTAGGAGGAAAAATGAAACATTCAAAATTTTTAATCGCAGGTGCAGCTCTTGCTATGACTCTTGCTTTTGCAGGATGTAACAGCAAAACAACATCAAGCGGTTCTCTTGGTTATGCTGTAAGTACAGCAAAAGGTGAAGAGGGTAAAATTTCTAAGGTTCGTCCAAAGAATACAGTAACTCTTGATGTTTATTCTCAGCTTGCAAACTATTCTGGTATGCAGACTGGTTGGTTCGCAGATCTTCTCTTGGAAAAATTCAACGTAAAAATCAACATCATTCCAGAAACTGGTGGTGCTTTGCAGACAAGAATGGAACAGGGAAACCTTGGTGATATCGTTGTTTGGGGTGATAACTCAGATAAATATGCAGCTGCAGTACAGCAGGGCTTGCTCCTTGACTGGGAAGAAGACAACCTTCTTGCTAACTGGGGACCTTACATTCAGGAAAATATGAAACTTGCTCTTCAGAAGAACAAGTACATTGACTCTCCAGATCAGAAAATCCACGGATATTCACACGGAGTTTCTACATCTGCAGAAGATATTCAGTCATTCTTCTACACATGGGACCTTCGCTATGATCTTTATGAACAGATTGGTAAGCCAGAAATCAATGATCTTTACGATTTAGTTGATGTTCTTGCAAAAATGAAAGAAATCTGTCCTACAGACGATAACGGAAAGAACACATACGGTGTTTCTCTGTTCAACGACTGGGACGGTGATATGGTAATGTACGTTAAATCACTTGCAACAGCTTACTTCGGATATGATGAATTCAACGTTGGTCTTTACAATCCAGAAGATGGTTCATTCCACGGCGCTTTGGAAGAAAACGGTCCATATCTTTATACTCTGAAATTCTTGAACAAATTGAATCAGAAAGGTCTTGTAGATCCTGACTCTATGACTCAGAAATACGGCGGAATGTCAGAAGACTATCAGAACGGTACAGCATTCTGGAACATCTTTAACTGGATGGGTTCTGGAACTTACAACAGCGACAAACACGTTAACGCTGGTAAAGCAATGTATCCTGTAACACCAAAGAAAGCTCGTCCAATCGTTTATGGTCAGAGCGTTTACGGTGGAAACCGTGTTTGGACAATTGGTGCAAAGACTGCTTACCCAGAACTTTGTATGGCAATTCTTAACTGGTTCTCAACTCCAGAAGGATTCATGACAATTGAATATGGTCCACGTGGTGTTACTTGGGAAATTGAAAACGGCAAAACAAGACTTACAGACTTTGGTGTAAAAGCTCAGGCTGATATGAACAACACTATGATGCCAGAACCATTCAAGGGTTCTTACAATGACGGTGCTTTCCAGATCAACAACATTACTTGGTGTCTTGATGCTCATAATCCAATGACAACAAACGAAACATACAACAAGATTAACTGGGAATCACAGCAGACTCCTGCACAGTCAACAATCGAAGCTAGCTGGCGTGAATGGGCTGGTGCATCTTCTCCAGACAAATATCTCCAGAAATTTGATTATATGGTAAGCCCAGGTTCATTGTATACTTCTGCTGGTTGGCCAGACAGCCTTACAATGATTCACAACAACGTTATTGAATGTGTTAAAAACGGTTCTTGGAACGCAATTTTTGCTTCTTCAGATGCTGAATTTGATTCAATCGTTGCAAAAATGACTTCTGATGCTAAATCTTACGGATATGATGACTTGGTTACATATTCTGTAGAACAGGCTAAGAAACGAGCTTTGGCTGAAAAACAGGCTCGTGGACAGTAATTAATTTGAGTAATTCAAATTAGAAAATTGCCGGCAGATTGATTTTTTCGACTGCCGGCTTTTTTTATGCGCTCTATGGAGATTTTAAACAGATTTCTTTAAAATATCGTAACGCTTAAGATTCCTGGCGTTCATAGAATATTTAAACGGGTAAAATTAATGGGAATTTTCAGTCAGAACAGTGGATTTGTTAAATTTGTGAACAGGGCACTTGATGTGCTTTTGCTTAATATTTTGTGGCTTGCATTCAGTATTCCTATAATTACGATTGGGGCTTCAACTTGCGCGGCATTTTCCGTAACATTAAAAATGGTGGACGACGAAGAAGGCTACGTTGCAAAAATGTTTGTAAAGGCATTTAAAGAAAATTTCAAAAAAGGCACTTTGATGTGGCTGATTTCTTTGCCGTGGCTTCTTTTGACACTCGCTGCCTGGCGGATTGTTGCCATTGCCCAGGATTATTACCTTTTGATTATGATTGGCGCGATTTTTTTAACTGCCAGTTACATTGCTTTTAATCTTTATGCTTACCCGCTTATTGCCAGATACGATAATTCCCTAAAAAATATGATAAAAAATTCCCTGGGGATTACGCTTACGCACTTTGGCAAAACAATGCTGATTGTTATTCTTGTTGCTCTTGAGATTCTTATAATTATTTTTAACCGATATACACTTTTTGTGGGCATTTTGATTGGCCCGGAATTTATAATTTACACGATAAGTGGCATTTCCAAACGGATTTTTCAGCAGTTGGACAAACAATATGAAGCCGCAATGAAAGAAGAAAAAGCCCGCAAGGAACTTCACGACGAAACCGTTACTGCACAGAAAATTTTTGAAGAAAAACAGAATTTGCAAAATGATTCTGAAAAAACGGACGAAAAGTAAACTTCCGTTTTTATGCGGGATTTTTACGTGACGGATATTGAACACTAAACTTAAATTTATTTCTGAAAAATTTGTACTTTTACGATAAACCGGCCCGGCTATGGAGCACCTGCGAAGGTTGTTTCAACAACCGAAGCAGAAACCCGGAAGGGCACAATTTGTGCCCTGAGGATTTTGAGCGTGAGCGAAGTGCGGAACAGCCGTTTATGCGCGGCATTTGGCCCAAAATAGCACTAATTGAAAATTCATCAAATTTAGACTAATCTCTTTTTATGAACGAATTACAACTTAAATACGGATGCAACCCGAACCAGAAGCCGGCGCGGGTTTTTATGGAAAATGGTTCTGATTTGCCAATTACAGTTTTAAATGGCAGACCCGGTTATATTAATCTTCTGGACGCTTTTAACGGGTGGCAGCTTGTCAAGGAATTGAAAGAGGCAACTGGTTTGCCGGCTGCGACAAGTTTTAAGCACGTTTCTCCGGCTGGTGCCGCCGTTGGATTGCCACTTTCGGACACTCTCAAGAAAATTTATTTTACGGACAATGTTGAACTTACTCCGCTTGCTTGTGCTTATGCGCGTGCCCGCGGTGCTGACCGTATGTCTTCTTTTGGCGATTTTATTTCGCTTTCTGATGAATGTGATGAGGCAACTGCGCTTTTAATAAAAAAAGAAGTTAGCGACGGTGTTCTGGCTCCGTCTTATACTGCAAAGGCTCTTGAAATTTTAAAGGCAAAGAAAGGCGGCAATTATCTTGTAATTCAGATTGATGAAAATTATAAGCCGGCCGAACTTGAAAAAAAGCAGGTTTTTGGTGTTACTTTTGAGCAGGGCCACAACTTTTTAAAAATTGACGAAAGTTGCCTTTCTAATATTGTTACAAAAAATAAAACAATGTCGGAAGATGACAAGCGCAATCTTATAATTTCGCTGATTGTTTTAAAATACACACAGTCAAACTCTGTATGTTTTGTAAAAGATGGTCAGGCAATTGGAATTGGTGCCGGACAGCAGAGCCGCGTTCACTGTACACGTCTTGCTGGACAAAAAGCTGATAACTGGTGGCTGCGTCAAAGTCCGCAGGTTTTAGGATTGCAGTTTGTGGACGGAATTAAACGTGCCGACCGCGATAATGCGATTGATGTTTACATTGGCGAAGAATATATGGATGTTCTTGCTGAAGGAAAATGGCAGAATGTATTTAAAGTAAAGCCGGAAGTTTTTACGCGTGAAGCAAAAGCTGAATGGATTGCAAAAAATACAAATGTTGCGCTTGGTTCTGATGCTTTCTTCCCGTTTGGTGATAATATTGACCGTGCACATAAATCTGGAGTTACTGTTGTTGTTCAGCCGGGTGGTTCTGTGCGCGATGATTTAGTAATTGCTTCTGCTGATTCTTACGGAATGGCAATGGCATTCAACGGAATCAGATTGTTCCACCACTAATCAGATATTTGTCAAAAAAATTTTGTTAAAAAGAAAACCCCGCCAATAAAAGCGGGGCTTTTTTGTTTTTGATTAATTAAAATCTAAGATTTGATTACTCTGGGCGGCTGTAAATCCAAGTTGCACCAGAAGCACCTTCTGTATTGTTATAGATACAGAATACTGTCAAACCTGCAATACAACTCTTTCCGAGTGTCATAGAACCTGTGATTTCAAATTCTTCGTTAGCAGGAATTGATTCTGCCCAAGTACAATTCCAGTTATCAGCACCAACTTCAAGCCACCATCCAGCAGCTTCTGACTGGTCAACTAAAGCAACCTGAATTGGAGCGTTGATTGCAGCGTCTGAAGTTCCTTTGAAGTGGAATGTAACTGTATCGCCAGCTTTTGGAAGATAATCTTTGAATGCTGGAGAATCTGTAACGTTGATAAATGCTTTGTAGTTCTGAACGTTTCCGCTTGCATCAGCATCGCCAACTGACCACTGAATCATTTTCATTGCATCAGCGATATTTACGTCAAAATTAACAGCTCCGTCTGGGTGTTTAACAATTTCTACACTTGTACCAGCGTCGTTTGCTGTGTTTGTTGTTTCTGCATCTGTATCAATCCACTGAATTGTGATTGCTTTTCCTGTTTTTGCATAACCTTTCTTTGCAACAAGGCAGTTATCATAGTAAAGGTCAAAGTAAACAGTTGATTTTCCTTTTGGAGCTGTTCCATCGATTGTGTATGTTGCAACACCTTCAAATGTTTCGCCAGCTTTAAGACCGTCAATCAAAGCTAAGTCACACTGATCCTGAGAAATCAGGTTGTTCCATGTTGAGTGGTTAGAAATACAAAGTTCAACACCTGGACAGTCAATGTCTACAGTTCCTTTGTAGTGGATTTCGATGGTATCGCCAACCTGTGGCCAGTCATATTTCCAGAAATCTGTAACTGGCTGAGTCTGACAAGCAAAGAGACTTCCGTTCTGAGCGAACTTTGAAGCTCCGTCTTTTGCAATTTCTGCCATATCAACAACGTATGTTCTTGGATGTTCTACACTTGACTGAAATGTTGTCTTTGCACCTGCTGAACCTGTAGAAGCACAGCTTACTAATAAACCGCCAAGAGCAATGCCAATAGCAGCAAAACTTAATAATTTTTTCATTTTTAACTCCTTTTTAGTTAGTTAGTTAAATTATAAACCATATTTTCTGAATGTAAAAATTTTTTTTACTTAAAGTTGATGTTTTTTTTAGGTAAAAAGAAGTTAAAAAGTCTTAAGGGCATAAAAAAAAGCCTGACTCAAAAAAAATGAATCAGGCCTAAAGTAGATGTTGTCGTGTTACAACAAATTAGTCGCGACTGTACATCCAGGTTGAAGATTTAATATCATCGCCGGCTTTGTAATAGAATGTAACTCCCATGCTTTCTACCGGTGCAATTGTGATTTTGAATGATGCAGTCAATGTGAATGGTTCATTTGCTGTTACAGGTCCACCGGCAACTAAATCAACGCCACCGGCAATTTCTGACCACCAGTTAACTGATGCAGATGATTCATACATATGAGCATAAATTTCTTCCGGAATGTCGCGGTCAGAAGTTCCTTTGAAGGTAACTGTTACAGTGTCGCCAACCTGAGGAAGTCCGTCAACAAACCATGCGGCAAGGTCAATCCAGTTCTGATACTGAGTAACAATCTGGCCGTCATTCTGCTGTTTCATTTCAATAAGTTTCTGAATGTCAGCAAGGTTGATGTTGTAAGTCTGAGGTCCTTTTGGTGCATTAGGATCTACGCCTGTGGCATTTGCAACTTCGGCAGCTGTGTCTGTTGTCTTTCCGAGTCTTTCAAAAGAAAGTTTTGCAGATTTTCCGACTTTTGCATAAGCATCCTGACCGTGATCTTTTCCGTCATAAGCAAAAATAATCTGGAAACCGCCGAGTGTACTTGTAGTCAATGTGAATGTTTCTGTTACTTCAACAGGAACACCAGCTTTCATATCAAGAACAACTTTGTCTTCAGAAATATTTGTCCAGTAATTTGCTGCAGGGCTGTTATCAATAAGGAAATATGTGAGTGCCGGCAAATCAATGTTAGAAGTAACTTTCATCTTTATAGTTACAGTATCTCCGGCCTGTGGTTTATCAGCTTTGAGCAATTTCCACAAATCAGGAACAAAAGCCTGATAGTTTGGACCATACTGATTGTAAGTAAGTTCAAGACTGTTCAAACTGTCAATAGGATCAACTTCATAAGAACGTGGATGAGGCATTGCTGGTGCCGCTGCCGAATCAGTTTTTGCAGCGCCGTTAGATGCACAACTCAAAAATAAAGAAGAAACAGCAAGTGCGATTGCTGCTAAAGATAAGATTTTTTTCATAAATTTTTAAAATCCTCCTGTGATTTTTGTTTAAATTATAAATGGGTTTATGCACAAAAGAATATAAAATTATGTAAGAATTAATGTAAAAATTGGCATAAAAAAAAGGGTTGCCCGTAAAAGGCAACCCCTTTAAACAATCCTAAATCAAGAAATTAGTCTCTTGAAAGAATGATTGTACATGGTCCAGGACCGTTTGTTTCTGCATCGTAGTTGTACCAGATACAAAGAATCAAAGTTGTTCCGTCCATATCCTGATCAAGTGTGAGGTCCTTTGTAATATTGAAAGGAACACCTGCTTTAATGTCAGATGCGAACAGACAATCTTCGTCACTTCTGTTGTCCTGAAGTTCTTTCCACCAGTTAGCTTCCTGAGAGTTATCTACAGGGCGCATATAAAGGTTTGCAATGTCTTTATCAGAAACAGCGTGCCAGGTAACGTGTAATTTTGTTCCAGCTTTGAGTGGTTCTGACATATCAGGAATTGCATCGTTGATACAAGGAGTAGCCTGATAGTTAGAAATCTGTGACATATCCTGTGCACCGTTTACCCAAGGGTGATTTGTCTGGATTTCACAGAATGCAGCAAGTTTTTCAAGTTCAACATTGTATGTCTGTGGTCCTTTTGGAGCGTTTGGATCTACACCAGTAGCACTTGCAATTTCTGTAGCTGTATCAGTTGTGTTTGTAATTCTTTCAAATGTAACTTTTGAAGCTTTTCCAACTTTTTCATAAGCATCCTGACCATGGTCTTTTCCATCGTAAGAAAGGATAATCTGGAAGCCACCTTTTGTGCTTTCTGTTAATTCAACTTCCTGAACAACTGTAACAGGTTCACCAGCTTTTACATCTTTTACAGCATAATCACCAGAAATAACTGTCCAGTAACTTGCTGCAGGGCTGTTATCAATAAGATACCATGTGATTGCTGGAATATCTGTGTCAGAAGTAATCTTCATGTTGACAGTTACTTTATCGCCAGCCAAAGGTTTATCAGCCTTAAGAAGTTTCCAGAGATTTGGAAGTGCAGCCTGATAGTTTGGACCATACTGATTGTAAGCAAGGTCGATTGATTCACAACTGTCAGCAGCATCTACAACGTAAGAACGTGGATGTGGGATAGATGGAGCAGCAGCGCCATCAGCTTTTTTAGCGCCTGTTGAAGCACAGCTTACTAACAAACTGCAGAGTGCTAATCCTACTGCAGCCAAAGACAAAATTTTTTTCATAACGGATTAATTCCTCCTATTTTTTTATATTTAATTATATCACGGAAATTTTCAGCGATATAATTTTTTTTACTAATAAATTAAAAAAAGAGCGGACTTCCGTTTTTAGAAGTCCGCAGGGGTAAAAATGAAATTGTTTATTTAGCAAGTCCAAGATTTTCTGGTTCTGGAGCTAATGTAACCTTTGTAATTGTGAATGACCAATCGTCCTGCCATACGAATTTTTCGTAAGTTCCGTTGTTTCCAACAATACGGAAGCCGGCAAGTTCTTTTTTTACAGATGATTTAAGAAGTTTGTTGATATTTACATTGAAAGACTTTTCTGCATCTGGTTTTGACTGATCAAAAAGAACAGGATATGAACAGCTGGTGTAATTATAATCTGCGCCATCAAGAGATGCTGGCTGAATACAAACCTGACAAGACTTTGAAGAATCGTAGTTGCCTAATTCATAGTCAATTTTGATTACAAAATTTTTGTAGAATTTTGTTGTATCAAGCAGTGTAAACATAATTGCGTGGTTTGAATTTGTTGCGCCTTTATTAAAAATAATTGTCTGGCCGTCCAAAGCAACATAATCTGCACCAAAAACTGGTTCAAGCCAGTAATCAACACCGTAAACAAGTTCAACTGGTTCGGTAGGAACTTCAACAGCCGGTTCTTCTGGTACAACTTCCGCATTTTTACTTGTAGAAGCACAGCTTACAAACAAAGATGCTGTCAAAAGTAATGCTGCTGATATTGTTAAAAATTTTTTCATTCTGATAGTCCTCCCTATGACTAAGTGTTTAAACATTATAAAACAGAATTTTTGAAAGTTGTTAGGGATTTTTCCTTATGCTGATAAATTTTTGTTTTTTTTGCGGAAAAATGGGGCGTTACGGGGCCGCAATGGAACGATGCATTGCCCCGTTAGAGGGGGTAGCGGCCAACGAAGTGGACGCGAGGGGGAGACTTCCCCCGCCTTTTTTATGAAAATTTCTAAAAAATTTGGGTTGGGGCGCGTGGTTTATGGTAAGATTGTCGTATGAATTTTGAACTGAGGTGGAAAGATTATCCGGAAATTTTTGATGATGGCGAGCAGGCCGCAAAATGTTTTTTGAAATGGGAAGGGGAGATTTCTGATGATAAAATCTGCCACGACGCGCCGGAAAGTGACGGTGAAACGCAAAATCGCCGTGACGCGCCACTGAATTTTAGCCGGCACACGCTGATTTCTGGGGATAATTATCCGTGCCTTAAACTTTTTTTGGAAAATTCTGTTGATTTAATTTACATTGACCCGCCATATAACACCGGAAAAGATTTTACTTACCGCGACAATTTTTGTGATGGCGGTGACCGACATTCCGCGTGGCTTAGTTTTATGGAACGGCGGCTGAAAATTGCCAGAAAAATTCTTGTTCAAAGCGGATGCATTTTTATTGCAATTGATCAGGGGGAGCTTTACGTTTTAAAACTTTTGTGCGACCAGATTTTTGGTGAAAATAATTTTGTAAACGATTTTATGTGGCTTCACGGCAAAGGGAAAAAGGACAAATGGTCAAGGACTTTGCAGCAGCACACGCTTTGTTATGCGAAAGATAAAAAATTTCTTGGCTCATTTTCTGATTTTGAAGAAACTGACTGGGCAAAAACTAATGTTGACGGTGACGAGCGCGGAAACTGGTTTAGTGCGAGCATTTCGTTTAGTGAAGAACGTTCAAATCCAAAAAATAAAAATTTTTACGAAATAAAATCGCCGTCCGGCAAGATTTGGCGGCGTCAGTGGCTTATAGAAAAGTCCGTTATGCAAAAACTTCTTGCGGAAAATAAAATTTACTTTGGTTCCGCCCCCGAATTTTCCGGAGTTCCGCGAAAAAAAGTTTTTAACGGTGAAAAAACTGAAGTAATTCCAAGAAATATCATTGATTGCGTTGAAAGTACCCGCGCGGCACAAAATCATCTTGACCAGTTACTTGGCGAAAAACGGATTTTTGACAATCCAAAACCGGTGGATTTAATTGAACACTTGATTTTTATTACTCAGATGAAAAAAGACGCCGTGATTCTGGATTTTTTTGCCGGCAGTGGAACGACTTTTGAATCCGTTTGCAAATTAAACGCCGCCGACAATGGAAACCGCCGTTGCATTCTGATTCAAAAAACAGAAAAGAATCAGGACAATTCTGATTTGTCCCCAGAAATGAACAAAATGAGCATTGACCAGATTTGCAAAAAACGTTGCGAAAAAGTCTGCCAGATTTACAATCAGAAAATGGATTTTTTTACGCTTACCACAAATCAGGAAGGCAAAAAAATTGACGGTTCGTAAGGAAAGTGTTATATTAAAAAAAGGAAACGCCCGATTCTTGTCGGTCGTCTCCACGTATAGGACTATAAAGCCGCTATAAGTGTGTTGGACTTTGGCGGCTTTTTTGTTTACTCTTCGTTATTTTTAAAATACGAGAGCACTGCAAAGATTGCACAGATAACAGTTGCAACACAAGATACAACTGCAATAACTATGTTTAGAATCACTTGCAAAGCCTCCCTTATATCAAATTTCAGCACAAGGCTGATTGAGTTTGGGAGACGCCGCCTAAAGAATCAGGCATTTCCAGTAATTAAATCATAACAAGAAAAAAATATTTTGTATAGAATAAACTATACAAAATAAGAGAAAAAAGTGTTTTTACCCAAAAAGTTTTCTACATTCAAGGTAAAAACGTTTTTCGTCGGCTTCGCCCATGCTGAAACTTTTTCTTGGAAGAGGGCCACGGCCGTTGATTGTTTCAAAGAAGGAATCTTTTGCAATCGGCGGAAGAAGAATTGCCGTTGTGGCCGGTTTTGTGCCAAGCTGTAAAACTTCTTCGCTGCCGTGAATAAAGTCAATTTCCGGTTTTTTAGCACTTACTTCCGGGATTTTTAAGAAATCATCAATAACGGGCTGCAATCTTGAAACGCCAAGTTCTGTAATTTTTGTTTGCAGAAGAATGTATTTTTGTTTTGAATTTTCCATAAATGCAAATCCAAAGTTTGAATTTGAAGATTTTACGGCGTCATCAAGTTGTTTTGCAGAAGATAATTCAGAGATTGTTCCGTTTAATTCTGCTGCAAGTTTTGAAATTAAAGCATTTGAATCAATATTAAAAATTACGCGGTGAATTGGCTCAAAGGTGAGTCCAGAATCATAAATATTTACAATTTCAATTAATGCGTAGCGGACATTGGATTCACAAAGCGCTTTTTCATCGGCGCCATTAGAAATAAGTTCTGCTTTGTATTCGTCCCAGACAGCTTTTGCCGTTGCAAGCGAATGGTTACCGTCTCCAACTGCAAAAAGGAAGGTTGAACCGTCCGGCGCTGTATTTTTTTCGGCGATTTTATTAAGTGCCTTGGTCACGTTTTCAATTTGTTCTGGACTGGAAACTTCCCAGCCTTTTATTGAACCTCCGTTGCACATCAGATTTCCGGCGTAGAGCGGTTTATTTTTCTTTGCAAGTTCTGCGCAACCGCCAATCAGAATGTCCTGTTTATCGTTTACCAAAAGCATAATGTGCGGAAGTTCAAGCGGGGCACCTTTTCTGATTTCTTTTCTTGGAGGAATTCGGTCTACGATTGTTGCTTCTGTGGCGCGAATATTTGCCTTGCTGAAAGGTTTCCATTCGTAAGTTTCAAGATCAATTTGTGCTACAAGTCCTTTGCGAGTTCTGCCGAATGCTGTTGTGCGTTCAAGGTAAACAAAACAATTTTTTGGTGCATCAAAAACGCCGTTTTCAAGATATTCATTCATTGTCTGGCGGATTTTTTTAATGCGTTCAGGTTTGTCTTCAGAATTTAAATAAACTTCCGGAAGAATAAGATTTAGTGTGGACGGTTTATTTCCGGCAGTCTGTTCGGCTTTTTTCCAGTAATTTTTATCTTGAGTATACTGATCGCATGCAATTACAGACCAGGTAGAAACGTCAATATTTTTAGGGAGGAGAATGTTCGGGACACGCAGTCCAAGTTCGTTTAGTGTTTTCATAGGGCAAGTATACTGATTGATTTTCTTTTGTGCTATAATTTTGACATGGAGCAGTTCCGGCAATTACAACGCCAAAGTCAAAAACAGGTTCAAAAACTTTCTCAGCGGCAGATTCAGGCCGTCAGAATGCTGGGACTTTCCAGCCGCGATTTGCGCGAAGAAATTTATCGTGAAGTTAACGAAAATCCTGCGTTAAAAATCGTAAAAGATCCGGGCGGAAATTTTAATCAAAATCAAAAAAATCAGAATTCCGGTGTTAGTGGCGGCAGTTTTGAAACAGAAAGATATTCAGAAAATTATAGTCGCGGCTCTGGTGGCGGAGATTTAGAGTCGGCACTGGAAGCAACCGAAGGACACAAGGAAACTTTGCAGCAGCATTTGATGAGTCAGCTGAATATGAGCCGTGTGACTTCCGACGAATACGATTTGTGCCAGAAACTTATTTACAATCTTGATAAAAACGGTTGTTACGGTTCTATGCTTGCCCCGGAAACTTTTCTTGACCGTAAGCGGCCTTTGCAGACAAAAGCAATGCTGGAACGGTGCATAAAAAGAATTCAGCAGATGGATCCGGTGGGGACTTGTTGTAAAAATCTGTTTGAAAGTCTTTTTGTTCAGGCAAAACTTGCCGGAAACGCCCCGCAAATTGCATTATTTCTTCTTGATGGTCATCTTGAATTGATGAATCCGCCGACTGTTGAGCGCGTTTTGCACAAATTAAATGATTTTAAGGCAAATTATCACAGAAAAAGTTTTGGTGGAAAGTTGATTTTGGATCAGATTGCCTTGAACGAAAAAACGGTAGAGGAATCTATAAAATATATTCAAAGTTTAAATATGCGACCGGCCGGAGAATATATTTCTGATATTTCGGCGGCGGAATTTGAACAGCCTGATATAGTTTTAAACGTTGTGAAAGTTGAAGGTCATATTAGTGAAGATGACTTTGGAAACGGAAAAATTGCAACGGCCGGAAGTTTTTATTTTCAGGTGAAATACGCGTCTGGAATTTTACCGGAAGTTCAGATTGTTCCGGAAGCAAATTTTGATAAGGAAAGCATTGAAAGGGCCCGGGCATTTTTGGGAAATTTGCAGTTCAGGCAGAACACAATCGTTTTGCAGGGCTGTGCAATTGTAAGTGCCCAGAAAGAATTTTTTATTCACGGGCCGGGCAACATTGTCCCGCTGACAAGAAAACAGATTGCAAAAAAACTGAACATTCACGAATCAACGGTCAGCAGAATGTCAGCAAAAAAAAGTAGCAAGTACATTCAGACGGAATGGGGATTGTTTCCGGCAAGTTATTTTTTTAGCAGTGGAGTAAAAAAAATTGCCGGCGCGGAACACGAAATTAGCGGTGAACGAGACATTTCCGGCGGTGAACTTTGCACTTTCGGTGAACGTGGCATTTTTGCCGGTGGACACGAAACTGCCGGTGAACACAAGACTGCCGGCGCACCGGGCATTTCCGGCGAAACGGACATTGCGGGGCCTACTGTTTTATCTTATTCAACAAAGATTTCTGCGGAGGCGGTGCAGTTTAGAATTCAAAAAATCGAAGAAAACGCACAAAAATCTGGGGAAAAACTTTCTGATAATCAGATTACAAAAATGCTGAATGACGAGGGCATAAAAATAGCCCGGAGAACTGTGGCAAAATATCGCCAGAGGGCCGGGCTAAAAAATTCTTATGGAAAATAATCAGGAATTACTTTTCCTGTTTTTTATCTTTTTCCTTTTTTACTTTGTTATCAAGAACGTCCATCATTTTGTTCAGGGCAGCTCCAAAATCAAAGTCTTTTCCGTCTACGTGTGCGGTTGTTCCCCATTTGAAGTTTACAGTAGCATCAAATGTGTATCCGTTGTCATTTTTAACTTTGATCAGAAGATCAACAATTAAATCGTCAGCATATGCAATTCTTTTGATTTTAGAATTAATCATTTCTGACTGTTTTGAATCCAAGGTAAAACCAACAGCATTAATACTAGGTGTCATAACAGTCTCCTTGAAGTGATTTTTTTACACTTCGTTTTGCAATTTTTCTGCCAAAAAGCAGATTGTTTATAAAGTATAAATCACAAATTCGCAAAATACAATTTTTATTTTTACAACTTTAAATAAAGTTTTGTTAGAGTTTTAAAAATGCGGAAAGCCCGGAAACGCACAATTTGTGCGTTGAGGACTTTGGAGGCGAATGCCGGAACTGCGGAAAGCCCGGCCGGCACGTAGTGCCGTGAGCGCCCGTATAACAGAAAATTATAATATGTAAACTTTGTTTTTTTTGTTGTAAACTTTAAGAAATCCATTTTAGCAGTGTAAAAATTAATTTCAGGGGCGGAATATGAAAAGTTCGTTTGAAAAAATTATTTTTGTTTTTATGTCTGTTCTTTTTTGTACTGGAGTTTTTGGTTGTACAAAAAATGATGACGTTAGCGTTAAAACTGAAAAAAAAGCAGTTTCGGAAAAGGTAAGTAAGATTGCCACTGAAAATGTTGCTGCGGTTTTAAATCAGCCGGTAAAGAAGGGTACGATTACTTTTGAAGATATGACTGAATTTTTTAAACCGGATTATTTACCGGTTGCTTTGGATAATGTTGCACAAAAATCAGTTACAAAGACGGAAAATAAAAAATCATCGGATTCTAAAAAAACTGAAAACGTGATTCCGGGGCTTAGAAAACTTGATTCTTACAAGACGAAATATTCAACAAAAAAGCCTGAATTATACAAAGCGGACGAAAATTATGATGAAGCCGAACTGCAAAAAGAAATTGCTCAGGCTGATAAAACTACTTTTACCGTAGAAAATTGGGGACCTCAGCAGGTTGTGGTTTCTGAAAGTGAAAATCCGGTTTTTTACGTTTATTTTTCGCAGCCGGTTCACGCTTTGAGCGCATTGTCTGAACCTTCTGCAACCAGCGAAATTATGAAAATTGAACCGGAATTAAAGGGCGTTTTCCGGTGGTATGGAACAAAAATGCTTGCGTTTGAATCTTCGCAGGCGGCAAGTCCCGCTCAAAAATATACAATCAGCGTAAAATCTGATTTGACGGCTTTGAGCGGTGCTAAACTTTCCGGTCAGACTAGTTTTTCTACCAAGGGGGCGGAATTAAAAATCAATAATTTTTATGCCGGATATATGGGCGACGGCGATTATTATTACGGCTGGCGAACTGGAATTATTCCGGACTATGCATCTACATTTTATGTAAGGCTTAATTATCAGATTACGGAAGATATTTTAAAGGATTCGCTTGCTGTTAAAATTGACGGAAAAAACAGAACTTTTGAAGTTGAACCTGATTATAACACGAAAAATTTTCCTTACAGTAATGAAAAAGTTTTATGCAACGAAAGTCAAAAAACTTCAAACTCATTCATTGTAAAAATTATTGGTGATATTCCTTACGGCAAGGAAGTTAACGTTCTGCTGGGAAGTCAAAAAGAAACTTATGAAACTTTAAAGCCTTTTATTTTGAATTCCGTGAGCAAAATGACGGAAAGTTCCAGCAACGGACAGAAAAATCCTATTTATCTTGATTTTAATCTTCCGGTTGACGAAAAAACAATTTCTGAGGCAATTTCTTTTGATTTTGATTTTGGATTTACGGAAAATACTTACCAATTGACCGGTTCAACGCTGAAAATTTTTAATATGCCGGTTAATAAAAATGAAACGCACTACATAAAAATCAATAAAAACAAGTTAAAAGACGTTTACGGCCAGACTTTTAATAATCGTGTGATGGATAAATATTCCTCTGATTATGGAAAAGAAAAATCGCTTTATGAGTTTAAAGTTTCGCCGGCGGAATCTTACGCAAAATTCCTTGATTCTGGCACGGTGATGCTTGAAGCGCAGTTCCCGCACAAACTTCTTTTTGAATATCAGAACATTAAGTCCGGTTCAAAATATTTAGTTTCAAAAACGACTTTTCCTTTGGATAATCATTTTTCTAGTATTGATGATGATGACGGAGCGATTGCAATTGATCCAAAGGATGAGGATGTTGCTCATTTTGAAGAAATTGATCTTGAGCCTTATTTGAATGAAAACGGCTACGGATTTGTGAAATTCCAGGCTTCAATTTTAAGAAATCGTTACAACGAATGGAAACAGTCATGGCAGGAAGTTGAAGATCAAAATATCATGAATGTTCAGGTTACGGATTTGGGTATAACGGCCCGAATTGGAATTAACCGCGCAGTTGTTTTTGTTACACGACTTTCTGATGGCAAGCCAGTTGAAGGTGCGGAAGTTCAGCTTTTTAAGGTTAACGACAATAAATTAGAGTGCACGGTTACTCTGGATAAACGTTTTACTGATAAAGATGGACTTTGCGTAATTGATTATTCATCAGCGGAATTTTATCAGATAAAAACGGTAAAAAAAGGCTTTAATTATAGATCTCAGATTGGCGTAAAAGTCATGAAAGGTGATGACTGTGCAATGTTTGTTCCAAATAGTCACTGGGCAAATCAATATGGAATTTCAACTGATTCTTTGGAAAACGCTGCTAAAGAAAATGAACGCACTTTTATATTTGTTGACCGCGGACTTTACCGACCTGGCGAAACTATCAGTTTTAGAGGAATTGACAGAACTCAGATGTTAGGTCAGCTGGCAGTTCCAACTGGAGATTTTGAGATTTGGTTTACGGAAGGAATCTGGAACGGCAAGCAGATTGGTGAAAAACTTTCGGGTAGTCTTTCTGATAGTGGCGGATTTTACGGTACATTTAAATTGCCGGACGATATAAAACCTGGCACTTATATGTTGAATTATTCGCGTGGTTTGGGAAAAGAGGCTAAGGCTTACGGTGGTTCAACTCAGATTACCTTTACCGTTGCAGAATTTACTACCCTGAAATTTGAAGCGGCTACGGAAATTCCAGAAATTACGTATTTTGGCGGCGACAGAATTAATGCCAACGTTTCTGCTGATTATTTGGCAGGCGGTTCACTTTCTTCTGCGGATTACAATTCAGTCTGGTACAGTCAGCCGGTAGTTTTTGCCCCTGAATCTGCGGAAACAAAAGATTATACTTTTGGGCCAAAACTGGATTATTCTCCAAGGACTTATTATTCAAATGAGGACGGAAAACTCAGCACGGAAGGCAAGACGACTGTCGGTTGTAAAACTTCAGAAATAAAAGATGGTAAAACTTTAAGTTACAGAATTTCTACGACCGTAAAAGATATTACAAATCAGGCAATCACAACAAATGCTACTGTTATGGTTCACCCGGCCCAGTTCTATATCGGGCTAAAACGTAAAACTTCCGGTTTTGAAGAAAAAGGCAAAGTCCTGGAAATTGATTATCTTCTTGCAAGTCCTGATGGTAGCCTGCTTTCTGATTCATCAGCGAAAAAAGCCGGCAACTTGAATTACAAACTTTCTCACACAGAATGGAAATATGTAAACGAAAAAAGTGTTTATGCTTCTGTTTACACCCGTTATGTCAGCGAAAAAGTGATTGATGAAGAAGGCTCTATAAAACTTGATTCGGCTTCTGGTTCTGTAAAATTTACTCCGGCAAATGCGGGCTGGTACACTCTGGAAGTTACCGGTTATGACAGTAAAGAAAATCTTGCAAAAACAGAACTTTCTTTCTATGTTTCTGGTGCTGGGGCTTCCTGGTACGAAAGTTCTGAAAATATAAGCCTTACAGCATCGCAAACTATGTATAATCCTGGCGATAAAGCCCAGATTTTGCTGCAAAGTCCGCTTCCGGAAGGGGATTATCTGATTACAGTTGAACGCGAAGGCATTTTTAGTCAGGAAATCAGGCATTTTGAGTCAAATACTACAACTTTTGAAATCCTGATTTCTAAAAATTATGTGCCGGTCGTTTATGTTTCTGTTTCTTCTTATTCTGTGCGAAAAGGTTATCCAACCTATCAGTATGGCGAAGTTGATTTGGACAAGCCAAAAGGATATTACGGAGCGGTGCCTTTGTTTGTAAATACTCAGGTAAAGGCTTTTTCTGTAAAAATTGATTGCGACAAGCCAACTTACAAGCCTGGCGAAGAAGTTGAAATCAAATTGACGGCGACAAAAGGTGGACTTCCGGTAAAAAATGCTGAATTAACTCTGATGGCAGTAGATCGCGGTGTTCTGGATTTAATCAATTACCATGTTTCTAATCCTATTGATTATTTTTATTCAAGTTCTTTCTATCCACTTTGCGTGCAGGGTGGCGATTCCCGGGCTCTTTTGATGGATCCTGTAACCTACAGTGTAAAAAATCTTGTGGGCGGAGATGCTGCTGCGGCCGAGGAATCAAAAGACGAGGAGCGAAAAGATTTCCGACCGACTGCAGTTTTTGAGCCGGTTCTTGTGACTGATGAAAACGGCCAGGCGGTTTGTCATTTTACAATGCCTGACAGCCTTACAACTTACAGAATTACGGCTTTTGGCGTAAATAATGATTTATTTGCCCTGCAGGAAGATGAAGTAAAAGTCCAGAATCCTGTGAACGTTTCTGTGGTTAAGCCTTTAAAACTCAGGGAACGCGATACTGCCGAAACTGGAGTTTTAATCACAAATCTTCATAAAGATGGACTTAAAGTTGAAGTGAGCCTGGACGTTTCCGGGGCAGAAAATATTATTTCTGATACAGGTGATGGCCTTGCTGTCCTTCCGGGCTCTGCATTTGTTGATGGGGAAAATAAGAGAAGCGTTTATGTTGCCAGCGGTGATTCTGCCGTAGTTTATTTTGACCTTGCCGCCCAAAAAGAAGGCAGAGTTGAATTAAAATTCCACATAAAATCTGACGTTTTGAACGAAACAATCACGGACACTATCCCAATCGAGAAAACTTACGTCTACGAAAAAGTTGCTACAGCCGGAAGTCTTTATTCTGGTGATAAAGAAGCTTCTGAGCAAATCATAATTCCTGGAATTGCAAAAGATGGCCGTGGCGACCTGGAAATTACCCTTGACGCTACAAGACTTGGACTTTTGGGCGGCGGCGTAAATTACGTTTTTGATTATCCTTACGGTTGTATTGAACAGCAGACTGCAAGACTTTTGCCTTTGATTGCCTTTGACGAATATATTGACGTTTTTGGACTTGATAACAAAGTCAAAGATGTCAGAAATCTTGTTTGCAATTATATGAAAGAAATTGCAAAATCTCAAAAATCTAGTGGCGGCTTCCCTTACTGGCCGGACAGTTCTTATGAAAATCTTTTTGTAAGTATGAGGGTTTTAAATCTCTATCAGCTGGGACTTGAACGTGGTTATACAAAGGCGGAACTTGCAATCAATGCTGATTCTCTGATGGATTATATTTTTAATCAGTTGAAGGATGATTCAAAAATCAGTTACAGCAATCACACTAAGGTTCTTGCCTGCTATTATCTTGCAAAAGCTGGCAGAACCGGCCTGGATAACCTCCTGGATTCTTTGTACAACGACCTTGAAAATCAGACACTTTCAAATATTGCCTATATTGGACTTGCATATTTTGAAAAAGGGGATTCTGAAAAGGTTGAAAAATGTCTTAAGACAATAAAATCTTATCTTGTGCCTTCAAATCGGTCTGTTTCTATCACAAAAAAAGATGGGGATTATGATTTCTGGGAAAATGAAAACGGCAAACTGGCAGTTTTGTTAAAATTCCTTGTAATGAATAATCCTGAAGACGAGACTGTTGACCGCATCATTTATACTTTGATGAATAAGCAGAGAAGGGGATACTGGCAAAACACCGTGACGACCGCCAATGTCCTGGACGCTTTTTATACTTACATCAAAGAAAGAAATCTTGACGAAACTGATTTCCAGGCCAGCGTAAAACTTGACGGCAAAGAAATTATGACCGGCGATTTTAATGGCGTGGATGCAAAAGCAAAAACTTTGACATTCCCATTTGAAGACTCTCCTTTGTCTGATTTAGCTCGTGATAAAAATCTTGATTTGTCGTTTACAAAAAATGGCAAGGGCAATTTGTATTACACGACAATGATGACTTACGCCCTGCCAGATGAAAATCAGGCTGCAAGAAACGAAGGCGTTAATCTTAACTTTGAAATCCGGGATTATGAAACTGACGAAGTGATGAACCCTGAAAATGCCGCGACAAACGAAATAAAACTCGAAAGTGGCAGACTTTACAAGGCGACCGTCAAACTTTCTTCTATTAGAAATCTTGATTATCTTGCCTTGCGTGCTCCTGTTCCTTCCGGGGCAGAAATTTTGGATTCAACTTTTGTGACAACCGGTGACGAGGGGCAAATCCAGCAGACAAGTTCAACTTACTGGGGACACAGAATTTCCAACAAGACAATTCTTGCCAACGAAATTCAGTTCTTCTGGGATAATTTCAGCACTGGCGAAACGAGCGTAACCTTTACATTCCGTGCTACAAGGCGGGGAGTTTATCCTTTGCCACCGGCCCAGGCTGAATGTATGTATGAGCCGGAGATTTTTGGCAGAAGCAGCGGTGCCCTGGTAGAAATAAAATAATGACTAAAAAGCGTAAAATTATAATTTTTTCCTCAATTGTTGCATTTTTTCTTCTGATTTTTATGATTTTGCGCTTTTCGCCTTATCCCCAGCTGGAAGCCTTAAAAAATCAGTCCTACAGTACAAGGATTTATGATAAAAATGGGGAAATCATTCAAATTCTTGCACTGGAAGACGGCCTCCGCCGGGAATGGACGCCGCTCCAGGAAATTCCAAAAGAAGTTCAAAAGGCTTTTATTGCGGAGGAGGATAAGAGGTTTTATTTTCATAATGGAGTAGACATTTTTTCAATTTTCGGGGCTTTTTTTCAAAATTTTTCTTCAAAAAAAATCGTCCGTGGGGCGTCAACAATTTCAATGCAGCTGGCAAAAATTATTGAGTCAAAAAATCCATCAACAAAATCCACCCAAAACCGATTTTTGACAAAAGTGAAAGATGCCGTGAACGCCCTCCGCCTTGAAGCCCGGCTTTCCAAAAAGCAAATTCTCGAACTCTATTTAAATAACGTGCCATTTGGACTTAACACGGAAGGCGTAACTTCCGCCGCCAGATCTTTTTTCTCGGCAGAATTAAACCAACTGACAGAAAATCAGATAAAATGCCTTGCCGTAGTTCCCCGCCGGCCAGCCCTCTATAATCCTCTTTTAAATCCCGAAATGTGTGCCGAGCGGGCGGGTGTGCCTGTGCAAAATCCCAAGCCTTATACTTATCCCTTTTACGCTCCGCATTTTGTGGAAAATCTGAAAAAAAATTATGAAAAACTTCCGCCAGAAATTCATACTTCCCTTGATTTAGAGCTGCAAAACTATGCCGAAAATATTTTGCGAACCGCTATGGTAAATGCCCGCGATGCTAGAATTGCAAATTCCGCCCTTTTACTGATTGATAATTCCACCGGCCAGGTGCTTTCCTGGATTGGTAATTCTGATTGGTTTGACCAGGAAAATCACGGGCAGATTGATGGGGTAAAGGCAAAAAATCAGCCGGGAAGCAGCATGAAGCCCTTTTTGTATGCAATGGCCCTGGAAATGAAAGACGATGCCGGCCATCCACTTTATTCTCCTGCCACAATTCTTTCTGATATTCCCCTGGAATTTGGCGACGAAAATTCTTACATCCCTTCAAATTTTAATAACCGCTACAACGGGCCTGTGCGGTTCAGAATTGCCCTGGCTTCTAGCCTGAACATTCCTGCCGTTGAACTTTTGAATAAAATCGGCGTTGAAAATTATCTTCAAAAACTTTACAAACTTGGTTTTGAATCTTTAAAGCAGGGCGGAAAAGAAGCGGATTTGGGTCTGGCTCTTGGGGCTGGCGAAGTTTCTCTGGAAGAACTGGTTTATGCTTTTAGCGTTTTTGTCCGCGACGGCAAAGATTTTAATGACAATCAGATTTACGAAAAGGATGTGGCCCGCCTGATTTGCTCAATTCTTTCTGATTCTTCTGCAAGGGTTTTGGGATTTGGTTACAGCCAGACTTTTCAGACGGATTATCCTTCCATTTTTAAAACCGGGACGGCAAATCAGTATCAAAATATTGTTGCCCTCGGAGCTACGAAAAATTACACGATTGGTGTGTGGATGGGAAATTTTGAAGGCCAGACGGTTGTTGGTAAAACCGGATCTTCCCTGCCGGCCTACGTTGCAAAACAGGTCCTTGATTTGCTGGAAAAAAATAAAAATCCCCAAAATTTGAAATTTCCTGAGCCTGAAAACTGGAAAAAAGCAAAAATCTGTTCACTTTCCGGTATGAAAGCCGGCAAAAACTGCCCTGCCACAGTTATGGAATATCTTTTTGCAGGTGATAGTGATGATAATGCTGAAAACAAAGAGATTTGCACCTGGCACCGCGAAAAAAATGACGGCGAAAACGGCAAAAATCCCAACCAAAACGCCACCGTCGAGGTGGTTTACCCGCCGGAATTTCAAAGTTGGGCCTTGCTTTATAATTTAGACTTAAATCTGAATTACAATTCCACGCCTTTGACCATAAACTCCCCAAAAAATGGCTCAGTTTTTTATTATTCTTTGGAAAATACTGCCGCCCAGGCAATAAAAGTTGATGTTACCGGCGGAATTTCTGATTTTCTGGAAGTTTTTTATGATGAAAAGCCATTTTTGACAGTGGAAAGGCCATTTTCATTTTTTCTTCCGGTAGAAAAAGGCAGTCACAAAATTACTGTGAACTGTGCAAATGAAAGCCAAAGCCTGGAATTTACGGTTTACTGATTTTGCGTTAGCGATGTGAAGGGCGGCGTAGCCGGCCACCGCAACGGAGCCAAAGGTGTAGTGAGGAGGCTGGAGCGAATAGCGGAACCCAAAACGTAGCGACGGCGCGAAGCGACGAACGCCCGTATAATTGTAAAAAATCGGGAAGCCTTATATCATTTTGGTATGAAACTTTACATTTCTGATCTGCATTTTTTTCATGAAAAGATTATTAATTTTGATAAACGCGGGTTTTCTGACATAAAAACGATGAATCAGACCTTGATTGAACGCTGGAATTCTAAGGTTCGTGGCGGGGATATTGTGATTGTGCTTGGCGATATGTTTTGGACGACCAAGGCGGACGATGTTAACGCGATTTTGAATCGGTTGAACGGAAAAATTTGTCTGATTGAAGGAAATCACGACCGGCAGTGGCTTGCAAAAGAGGGAATTAACCTTGAACGTTTTGACTGGATAAAGCCTTACGCCCAGTTTTCTGACGGTAAAGACCTTGTGATTGCGAGTCATTATCCGGTTTTTTGTTATGATCATCAGTATTTAAAGACGCCGGACGGAAAAGACCGGACTTTTATGCTTTACGGCCACGTTCACAACACTCACGACGAAATTCTGGTAAATCAGTTTATTCAGTTGACTAAGCAGACGGTTTTAAAAGGAAAAGAAACGGACCGGAAAATTCCTTGCAATATGATTAATTGTTTTTGCGGTTTTTCTGATTATAAGCCTTTGAGTCTTGCCGAATGGAAAAAAGTTGACGCGGAACGCCGTGCAAAAATGGTTTTGCCACAAAATCAGGAAATTTTTGACGAAATTTAGAGCTGAATTTCTGCAAGATTGTCCGCCGCGGTTACGACCGGGAAAACCTGATTGCCTTCCAAAAGAAAATTTTTTAGGACGGTTAATTTTTCGTACAGTGATTTTACAAAAGTCCCGGCATTTTTAGGATTTTTGCAGTCAATATTTGCAATTTTGAGTAATTCTTCAGGATTTCTGGCGAAATTATGAATTTTTTGAGCAAGAATTTCCGCATCACTGGCAGAAAATTCGCAGACGGCGGCTGAATTTTGAAAAATCGAGAAAATTTCATAACTTTGGCGCGGCATAAAAAAAATGACCTGAGTTTTGGGATTTTGTTTTAATGAATCCGCCAGTTTTTGAATTTTCTGAGATAGAGAATCATTTTTGTCGTCAGAAATTGCGTTTTGCAGAAAATTAAGCTCATCAAAAGTATATAATTCGTCTTTGTTTGAAATCAGCATTTTGCGTTCACCCTTCAAAAAAGGGCATCTCTAAAAATTGCAATTTTTAGAAGCTCCCATAAAGCATTTTATTGAAAAACTTATGTTTTTACATCATTATCTTGTCTTATGCAGATAAAACTTTCAAATTTGAAAAAAACTTATAAATCTCCGCAGGGGGAGCCCATCAAAGCGGTAAATGATATTTCGCTTGATATTCCCGAAAATAAAATTTTTGGAATTATAGGAAAAAGCGGGGCAGGAAAATCTTCGCTGGTAAGGTTGATTAGTCTTCTTGAACGCCCTGATGAAGGAACAGTTTTCTACAATAATAAACGCGTTGATAATCTTGAAAAAAAGGATTTGATTGCACAGCGCCGTAAAATTGGAATGATTTTCCAGAATTTCAATTTATTCAGTTCACGAACTGCCGCAAAAAATATTGCTTACCCGATGGAAATTTGCGGAACTCCAAAACCGGTAATTAAGGCGCGAGTGAAGGAAATGCTTGAACTGGTCGGCCTTGAAGAACGCGCGGACGCTCCAATCAGCACTTTGAGTGGCGGTCAAAAACAGAGGATTGCAATTGCGCGTGCGCTTTCTACAAATCCGGACATTCTTTTTTGTGACGAGGCCACCAGCGCGCTTGATCCTCAGACAACGCGTTCAATTCTTGCCTTGATTCGCGAAATTCAGAAAAAAATGAATCTTACGGTCGTGATGATTACTCATCAGATGGAAGTTGTCCGCGACGCCTGCGATTTGGTCGCCGTAATTGAAAATGGAAGTGTCGTTGAACAGGGCACGGTTGAAGAAATTTTCACAAATCCAAAAACTGCAACGACAAAAGATTTTCTGTCAAACATTAGTCACGAAAATGACGGTGAAAATCCTGTTTTGCCAGCTTCTGCTGGTGATTCAAAATCTGAATGCATTATGCGATGGTCTGACGAGGGCGGAAAATATGTTTTGCGATTTGTAAACGAAAGGACGGGGCAGCCGTTAATCAGCCAGGTTTGTAAAAAATTTGACGTTGATATAAATATTCGTGCTGGCGGAATTCAACATTTGCCGGAAAAAGACATTGGAACGATGATTATTGATATTATTGGTCAGGATTCCGAAGTGGAAAAGGCCGTGGAATTTTTCAGGTCAAACGGCGTAATTGTTGAACAGGAGGGTGAATAATTATGGAACAGATTTTAGTTTTGGTTGGAACTTCAACCCTGCAAACCCTTTTGATGGTCGTTCTTTCTACATTTTTTGCGCTTTTGATTGGTTTTCCGCTGGGAATTCTTTTGAACACGACAAATAAATTTGGAATTACGCCGCATCCGGTTTTTAATGCAATTTTGAGCCGAATAATTGACGTTTTGCGTTCGTTTCCTTTTGTCATTTTGATGATTGTGCTTTTGCCTTTTACAAGATTTGTACTTGGCACCGCCATTGGAACGGCCGCTACCATTATTCCGCTGTCAGTTGCCGCCGCTCCGTTTGTTGCAAGAATCACAGAAACCGCGTTGAACGAAGTTGACCCGGGCATGATTCAGGCCGCAAGAGCAATGGGTTCTACAAACTGGCAGATTATCTACAAAGTTCTTATTCCGGAAGCAATGCCTTCGGTAATTTCGGGAATCACGCTCACAATAATCAATTTGATTGGATATTCTGCAATGGCCGGAACTTTGGGTGGCGGTGGATTAGGCGACCTTGCAATTCGTTACGGTTACCAGCGCTTTAGAACTGGAATAATGATTGCGGCTGTAATTGTGATTATTATTCTTGTTGCCGTCATTCAGTTTGTTGGAACAAAAATTGTAAATAAA
Source organism: Anaerobutyricum sp. (assembly GCA_963638805.1). GTDB lineage: Bacteria > Spirochaetota > Spirochaetia > Treponematales > Treponemataceae > Treponema_D. The sequence continues at coordinate 4,730 of CAVHTI010000002.1, read as the reverse complement.
ATGATGTCAAAACGCTAAAAAGTAATTGACATAATTCTATATTCCTACTAGATTAATAGGGTATTAAAACGCTGCAGTTTACTTTTGGACGGCAGCCAGATTTTTCGGAGGTATTATTTTATGAAAAAAATTATCGCTTTAAGTGCAGCACTTCTGGCTGCAACAAGTTTGTTTGCACAGACAACATTAAAAGTCGGAGCAACTCCAGAACCTCATGCTGAACTTTTGAATCTTGTTAAAGATGATTTAAAAGCCGAAGGCATTGACCTTAAGGTTATTGAATTTACAGATTATGTAACTCCAAACGATGCAGTTGAATCTGGTGATATTGATGCTAACTATTTTCAGCACCTTCCGTACCTTGAATCATTCAACAGCGAAAAAGGTTATCATCTTGTAAATGCCGGCGGAATTCACGTTGAACCGTTCGCAGTTTATTCTAACAAAATCAAATCTTTAAAAGATCTTAAGAAAAAAGCTATAATTGCAATTCCAAATGATCCAACAAACGAAGGCCGTGCGCTTCTTCTTCTTGAATCAGCCGGATTAATCACATTAAAAGCCGATGCCGGAATTACAGCAACGCCACTTGATATTGCAAAAAATCCTTTGAAATTAAAATTCCGCGAAATTGAAGCCGCTTCACTTCCAAGAACATTGAACGACGTTGACGCTGCCGTAATCAACGGAAATTACGCAATTCCAGCCGGACTTTCTGCTACAAAAGACGGACTTTTTGTTGAAGGTTCTTCTTCACCTTACGTAAACGTAATTGCAGTAAAAAGCGGAAACGAAAATAAACCGGAAATTAAAGCACTTGTAAACGCGCTCAAATCAGAAAAAGTAAAAAATTACATTGCCGAAAAATATCCAAACGGCGAAGTTGTAACCGTATATTAATTTTTTTCCGTAAAAATAACAAAGGACTGTCAGTCTTGATTCTGGCAGTCCTTTTTTTTTATTATACGGGCAGCCCGGCACTATGTGCCGTCGCTATGTTCCGGGTTTCGCGTTCGCTCCAGCCTCCTCACTTCGCCTGTGGCTTCGTTCCGGTGGCCGCCTTCGGCGCCCTGCACAGCGCTGCTGCAAAACACGTTAAAACTAACGATTTTGTGGGAATTTACACTTTTAAAATTGACGATTTTGTGGGGAATTTTTATAATAAAACTAACGATTTTGTAGGAATTTACGTTTTTAAAACTAACGATTTTGTGGTAAATTCCGTTTTTAAAATCAACGATTTTGTAGGAGGCTGTCAGAATGGCTTTTAAGCGTAAGATTTATTCAAAATTTTTGGACTGGAAAAATGAATCTCAGGGAAAAAAAGCCATTCTTCTTGAAGGTGCAAGACGAATCGGCAAGTCTACCATCGTTGAAGAATTCGGTAAAAATGAATACAAAAGTTATATTCTGATTGATTTTACAAAAGCGTCAAAAAGCCTAATTCAACTTTTTGATGATGTTTCAGATTTGGACTATCTTTTTTTGCAACTTCAGCTTATTTTTAAGAAAAATCTTTATATCAGAAATTCCCTTATTATTTTTGACGAAGTTCAGTTTTGCCCAAAAGCCAGGCAGGCTATAAAACATCTGGTGGCAGATGGCCGCTATGATTACATTGAAACCGGTTCTCTTATTTCCATAAAGAAAAACGTAAAAGACATTCTGATTCCAAGTGAAGAGCGGAAAATACAAATGTACCCAATGGATTATGAAGAATTTTTGTGGGCCTTGAATGACAATCAAACTTTCCCAATGCTGCAAAAATTGTGGGAAGATAAAAAATCTTTTGGCGATGATTTAAACAGAACTTTGCTCAAAACTTTCAGACTTTATATGCTTGTGGGAGGAATGCCTCAAGCAGTAAATGCTTACCTTGAATCAAATAATTTCAGAATTGTAGATGATGTTAAAAGGGATATTCTGAATCTTTATGAAGAAGATTTTAAGAAAATTGATCCGACCGGCAAGGCTGGACTTTTGTTTAAGGCGATTCCTTCACAACTTGAAAAAAATGCTTCAAGATATCAGGTTTCTTCCGTTCTCGAAAATGAGAGGGGGTCATCTGTACTGCAACTTATTTCAGAAATGGAAGATTCTAAAACAGTTTTAATTTCGTATCATAGTAATGATCCCAACACAGGGCTTTCGCGGACAAAAGATCTTGAAAAATTCAAAATGTTTGTCTGTGATACAGGACTTTTTACAACGATGATTTTTAAGGACAGGGATTTTACAGAAAATGTCATTTATGAAAAACTTTTATCCGGAAAACTTGAAGCAAAGCTCGGTTATCTTTATGAAAATCTTGTCGCCCAGATTCTAACAGCCAGCGGAAATAAACTTTTTTATTATACTTTTTTGAATGAAAAGAGTCGTCATAACTATGAAGTTGATTTTCTTCTGGCACGAAAAAATAAAATCTGCCCGATAGAAGTAAAATCCTCTGGGTATAAAAATCACGCCTCCCTTGATGCATTCTGCGAAAAATTTTCATCCCGAATTCTGGAAAAATATGTTGCCTACACAAAAGCATTCAAAAAGGAAGAAGACATTTTTTTCATACCGTTTTATTTTCTTCCCTTTTTATAAAATTTTGTGGCGCGTTATTTTTTTTCAAAATTCTGATACTCTTTAGTGCAAATGGATACTCAAGATTTTTCAGAAAACTCAAAAATCGTGCAAGACGAACAAAATCAAAATGCCTTGGCGGTTCCGCAAAAAGATCAGTATTTGATTACAAAAAATCCGCTTCTGGCACTTTTTATATTTTTTCTTCCGGTTGCGCTTGGAAACGTTTTTCAGCAATTTTACAATCTTGTTGATTCATCAATTTTAGGACGTTTTGTAAGCGAACAGGCACTCGCGGCGGCAGCGGCCTGCCTTTCATTTACAAATATTTTTCTGTTTGTTGGCAACGGTTACGGAATTGGTGCCGGTGTTGTCGTTGGAAAATATTTTGGCGCCGGCGATTATAAAAACATGAAAGTTGTAATTTCCACGACTTTTATTACGTCTTTTGCAATGAGCCTTGTGCTGGGCGCTCTGGGAATCGCAATTGCACGGCCGGTTATGGTGGCGCTTCAAACTCCGCCGGACACAATTGATATGGCCTGCATTTACCTGCGCATTTATTTTGGAGGAATGCCATTCGTCATTCTTTACAACGTAACCGCCGCAATGTTCAACGCGCTGGGAAAATCAAAATACCCGCTTTTCTTTTTAATTATCTCGTCCCTGATGAACATTGGTCTTGATTTGCTTTTTGTAAAAACCTTTGAATCAGGAATTGCCGGCGTAGCCTACGCGACCTTGATTTCACAGGCCTTTGCGTGCCTGCTTTCAATGGCCATTTTCTTTTTAAAACTCAAAAAACTGAAAATCGGGAAGACGGCATTTTTCAGCAAAATGGAATTACTCAAAATCACAAAAATCGGGCTGCCGTCAATTTTCCAGCAGGCAACAATTTCCATCGGCCTGATGCTGATACAGTCCACAATCAACAGTTTTGGTTCGGCAGCCCTCGCCGGCTATTCCGTTGGTGCCAGAATCGAAAGTCTAGGTTCCGCCGTTGTAATTGCCTGTGGCGCTTCGCTTTCAACATTCGTTGCACAAAATCTCGGAGCCAAAAAATACAAACGAATTCATCAGGGCTACCTTGCGGCAAATCTGATAGTGGCAATATTTTGCGTTCTGTTTTTCATTTTTGTACTGTTTTTCAAAAATAAACTCATTTATCTTATGCTCGGCAACGACTGTTCACAGACCGCCTTTGATACCGCAAAGCAAATCCTGGTTTTTATGAGCGAAGTTATGTGCATGCTCGGCTTCAAACATACCGCCGACGGAGTAGTGCGCGGACTTGGCCGAATGTCAATGTTCACGCTCGGCAACCTCATCAACATCGTAATCCGCGTTTCTTTTTCAAAATTAATGGCGCCAGTCATCGGAATGCAGGCCGTGTGGATTTCCAACCCGATCGGCTGGAGCGCAAGCCTCGTCCTGTGCTATTTAAGTTACCGCCGTGCCAAAAAACAGCTAGGATTTTAGAATTTTCCGGGCGTTCCGGCTAAAGCCGTCGGGCCTTCCGCACTTTTGCTAACGCTCTAAGTCCTCGGCGCACAAATAGCACGCCTGCGGGTTTCCGCTTCGTTTGTTGAAACAAACTTCGCGGGTGCTCCACGCAAAGTGTACATCATTCAATCACAGAGATATTTTTTCAATAGAACATTCGTGTTTTTTAGATTTTTCGTTGTAATTTCAAGACAAAGATTAGAAGAGACTGACAATATCTGCATACACCGTGTAAATTTGCCAGTGTTTGAGGGAGAGGAAGGAATTTATCTGAAGTTCTTTATATCCCGTATCTGAGTTTTTATAGATACAAGCGATTTTAAAGATTCCACTTCAAGAATTTTTTCAATTTTTGCTAAATCACTTTCATCAAAAGATTTTTCATCCGGCGTGTAAAAAAGTGCAGAAATTGAAACTTGCAGTACATCAGCAATTTTTTCAATCAATTCAGCAGAAGCAAAAACCTTGCCAGTTTCAAGCGTGCTTAAATGTTTTACCGAAATATCAAGTTTTTCCGCCAGTTGCTCCTGTGAAAGCGAGCGAAGTTTTCTATACGAATGAAGATTATTTCCAAAATGGAATAGTCAATATTAGTTCAGTGCCTAAATACCCTAAATTTATTTAAGCGACAGTTTTTACAGCTGCCATCTTTTTTC
>CAVHTI010000001.1:0-97980 GCA_963638805.1 Anaerobutyricum sp. | reverse complement strand
GCTTTTATTATATTTAGAATTTCCCGAAATTCAAGAATGTTTAACTGTGAATTCTCCCGAAATTCAAAAATGTTTACCCCTGAATTTTCCCGAAATTCAAAAATGTTTAACTGTGAATTTTCCCGAAATTCAAGAATGTTTGATAAAAAATGAAAGGGCAGCGTGAACCGCCCCTTCACATCTTCATTCTACTCAAACTTAAACCACTTAAAGTCAAAGTTGCAGCCTGGCAGGAATACAAAACTTATCTTCTGATTTCCGCTTACCTCGGCAATGTCAAAAGTTTTTTCTTCGTAATCATCTGTGTGGGCAAATTCTATAACCTGAGTTGAGTTTTTGCCGTCTTCGCAGAAGAATTTTACGTTGATTGTGTTGTTTTCCGTGTTAGACTTTCCGCAAATTGTGAGTTTTTTGGTCTTTTTGTCACCAAAGTTCATATTTGCAAAATCAAGGTTTACGTTGTTGCCAATGCCTTCGACTGCAATTTCTGTTTTATGGAATGTATCGCCGACAATATCATTTGCATCAAGAGCCCAGAGTTTTGCAAAGGCTTTAGGTGTTTTATCAAAATAAAAACCGTGGAAAACCAGTTCATACGGAATTACGATAGAAATTGTGTGAACGCCAAACAGTCGTCTGTCCAAAGTAAACACATTTTCCGAGTAAGTGTTGTAAATGGAATCGTGTTTATAAGTGAATTTTCCAAGACATTTGCCTTTTTCGCTTGGTTTTCCGCCTTCGTTTCTTGTTGTTCCGTTTGCAGGCGTGCCATCCCAAACTTCAAGAGGTAATTCTGTGTCAAAACTGAAAACTGGCAGGTGAATTGAATCTGCACCTTCGTTTCCAAAATCAACTTTATCAAAACTAATCCACATTGGACCAATATTTCGGTTAGAAATTCCGCTTTCAAGACTCACAACCGGTCGTGCCTTGTCCTGATCCCAATTGTTCAGACGGCAGGCTTCAATCAGTTTGTAAGGATTAAGTTTAGGATTTCCAACTCCGCTGACTGTAAAATTCAAATCACTGATAACTTCATCATATTTTGTGCCGTTTTTTGCCGTGCAGCGCAAAATACACTCGCCGTCGCCAACCGCTTTTATCGCAGAATTTTCAATTCCGGTACCGTCGCCATCAAGTTTTTCTACAAGAATATTGTCGCTCGCAACACATTCTTTTAAAACCGGATTCCAGAAAATTTCTTTTATTGTCGCATTTTCCGGGAGGACTTTCGCGCAAACTTTAATTTCAGGATTTGCTTTTGTTAATTCCAGAGAACCGTTGTAAGAAAGTTCAATTTTTCTGGCCGGAACAAGATCTTTTTCTGCTTTTAATTCAGTTTCTGAAGCAATTTTTTCCCATTTTCCATTCTGATATTTTAATGCAGCGCAAGGCAAATCTTTACTTGCCGCCGTTACGGTAAAACTTGCGTCCGGTGCATTTTTTGAAGCTCGGATAACTGCAAGAAGTCTGTTTGCAAAAAGTTTTCGCGAATGAGTTTTTCCGTCTGCTGGGACATATTCGTCAAAGTCGGTAGAATCTCCGTTGTCCATGCCCACAAGTTCCGCGTCTCCGCTGACATTCACCGTGATGTAATTTCTTGCATTTTCAACCAGAGTTCCGTCTTTATCGGCAGTCATCAAGTCAACAAAGAAAAGATTCCCGGTGTCTGCTTCTTCGCCGTGCATAACAATGCTTGCTGGATCCGTGAATGATTTTTTTGTATCACGGGCAATTTCTTTTCCGTTTTCATCATATCCGACGGCCGTAATTTCACCTTTTTCGTAGGTAAGTTGCCATCTTCCAAACGGTTCTTTTCCGTCCTTATGATTGATTTTCTGCAAACCAAGGGATTTTCCGTTAAAGAAAAGTTCAACGCTTTCTGCATTTGTGTATGCCTTAACGTCAATCTTCTGTCCAATATTCCAATCCCAGTAAGGCAAAAGATGAACAAACGGCGCGGTATTTTTGTAAGCCCACTCAGATTTATAAAGATAGAAAGTGTCCTTTGCAAAACCTGCCGTGTCAATCTGACCAAAGAAAGAATTTTTCGTGTGATAAGGAGTTGGCTCGCCAATATAATCCCAGGCAGTCCAAATGTACTGGCCGGCGCTGAACGGACAGTCACGGTCATTTGCAATTACAGTCTGAGTATTTGCACAACCCCAGGTTGTAGTACAGTTTCCAAGCGTTGAACACTGACCGTCGCTGAACGTTACAAGTTTTAAACTTTCCGGGAAGTGATAAATTCCGCGGCTTTGAACCGTAGAACCAGTTTCCGAACCGTAAATTTTCCAGTCCGGGTGCTTTTTGTGATGTTCATCATAAAGGCGTTCCAGATAATTGTAGCCAACCGTGTCAATTTCCGTTGCGCAGTGTTCGGCACCTTCCGTCATCATATAGTTAGAAGCAATTGTGATTTCGCCGTTTTTGTAAGGATCATGTTTTTCTACAATTTTGTACAAATCTTTTGTAATTTCAAAACCGTTACCAACGTGAGTATCATAAATTTCGTTTCCAATACTCCACATAATCAGACAAGGGTGATTTCTGTCCTTGCGAACCCAACTGATTGCGTCTTTTTCGTGCCATTTTACAAAATAATTTCCGTAATCATAATTTGTTTTTGGCTTTTCCCACATATCAAATGCTTCGTCATCAATAAGCATTCCCATTTCATCGGCCAAATCCATCCAGGCACGTGGCGGAGGATTGTGAGAACAGCGCACAGAATTAACGCCCATTTCCTTTAATTTGTTGAACTGACGGCGCAAAGCATTCTTATCAAAAGCAGAACCTAAACATCCGTGATCATGATGCTGGCACGCTCCGTAAATTTTTACGTGACGGCCGTTTAAGAAAAATCCCTTGTCTTTGTCAAAAACTGCCGTTTTAAAACCAATATTCTGTTCAAAAGAATCAATTTTCTGGCCGTTTTTATCAAAAAGTTCAGTGGTCATTTTGTAAAGCACCGGATTTTCAATATCCCAGAGTTCAGGATTTTCCACAGTGAATTCTTCGCAGGCGCGGCTTAAAGCGTAAGTTCCCAGCGCCGGGATATTTTCGTGAAGGTAAGAAGATTCATCTTCCGTGAGCGGCACAGGCGACAGTGCAAAAACCGATTCTGCAATAACCTTGCCGTTTTTATCCGTGATTGAATTTTTTACAGTGTGACCGCTAAGAACGCCGCAAACTTCAGCAGAAAATTTTACATTCCATAAATTTCCGTCAGAAGATTTTTCGGCGTGAAAATAAGTTCCGTCCGGTGCCAGAAATGTCGTTTCCGTTACATTCAGCGTAACATCCCTAAAAATTCCCGCTCCGGAATACCATCTTGTGTTAGGGCACTGATAAACTGCAATTACCTGAATTTCATTTTTGCCTTTTTGAACAAGATTAGAAATATCAAATTCAAAAGTTGCATAGCCATATTTCCAGATTCCTGCCAGTTTATTGTTTACATAAACCGCAGAATTCATATAAACGCCTTCAAAACGCACAGAAATATGTTTATTTTCTACATCATCAAGTTCAAAAGACTTTTTATAAAAACCAACAGAATTTTTATAAAGTTCCTTTACGTGACCAATCATCCAGTCGTGAGGAACACGCACCTTTTTATAATCCTGCTTTTCTGCAAGTGACTTATAATCTTCCGGATTTAAAAGAACAGGCTTGCCGTCCTTTTCCATTACAGAATAATCCAAGGCCAGTTCTGCAAATTCCCAGCCATCATTAAATAAATTTGTCATAAAAAAAAGTATAGTATGGAAAAATAAAAGATAAAAGCAAAAACAAACTCAAAAGATTGTATAAAAATACTTAGTTTTTGCACGATTTTCAGGGCGCAAATGCATCGTTCCAAGTCGCATTTCCGTGCTCGCTCATTCCGCTCGGCGTCCTCAGGCAAAGCCTTGCGGTCGCTGGCCGCGCTTACGCTTGCCACACTACAATTCTCCGGCGCAGTGGACGGTAAACCGTTAATTTTTTGCAAAAAATAAAAGGGTAGCGTCATTTGGTGTGGGGCGTTGGTCGCTTCGCTTACTTAGTTTTGTCTTCGATTCCTTTTTTTATCGGAAGACAAAACTCGCTTTCCCCATCGTTTAAATGGTTTTTCGATTTGACAATAAAAAATTATGCGTATATTATTCTGTTAATAAAATCTCTGCTTATGTTTGCGGAGATAAAAAAATTAAAGGGAGTTTTTACTATGAAAAAACTTTTTTCTGTTTTAGCTGTTCTTTTTGTAATGGGAACAACAAGTGTATTTGCATTCGGAATTGGTGCTCAGGCTGGTTATGTAGTTAATACAGGTGCTGGTGGAGCTGTAACTTTCAAAGTTGACAAGGTTCCTTGTGTATTTGCTGTTGACGCTGCATTCAACACAAACTATGTAAGAGTTGGTGGCACAGCTGACTGGTGGATGGCAAATCCAAAAATTTCTGGCACATGGGGATACTACTACGGTGTTGGTCTTGCTGCTGGTGCAGGAATCTGGTCTGGTGATGCTTCTGCTGTTGCTATCAGCTTCGGTCCACGTGTAGTTCTTGGTACAAACGTATTTGTATTAAAGAATCAGCTTGAATTCTATCTTCAGGGTGCTTGGCAGCCAACATTCTCTGTTTATGTAAACGGTAATGAAGGTTGGGCTGATCCAGCTTGGTTATGCTTCCCAATTAATATTGGATTCCGTTTCTGGTTCTAATTTAAGCAAAGCTTAATAAAAAAGCCTTTCCTATTTTTGAGGAAAGGCTTTTTTTTTACGACGTAATGCTAAAATCGCGGGGTTGCAAATTACCAGTCGCGCTGAATGTAAGTTGCGCGCGGGCGGGCTGTAATGTCTACACGGCGGTTTTGTGCGCGGCCTTCTTCTGTTGAGTTTGTCGCAATCGGCATTGTTCCGCCGTAACCGCGGTAAGTAAACAGTTTTTCGTCAATTCCTTCGTTTATCAGGGCATTCATAACAGTCTGGGTTCTTTCTATTGAAAGATTCAGCTGGCCTTCCGGTTTGCCAACGTCGGCGGTGTGGCCTTCTACCATAATTGTGTAACCGTCATCAGTTAAAAGTTTCTGTAAATTCTGAGCAATCACGGCAATTCTTTCGCTTTCACCCGGCAAAAGTTTTTCTGAATCAGGGTAAAAATTCAAATGTACGCGGAAAAGAATTCCGTCAATGGAATCAATAACCTGAACCGGCACTTTATTTTCATAAAAATACTGCTGAATTTCGTTAAATTTGATGTAATACGTTTCGTCTTTTTGCGGACTTGCAATGTCATAAATCAGATTCTCTTTGTCTTCAAGAATTACGACTTTGCCTTCCTGCAAAAGTTTTATATTTTCCGGCACAGTAAGGATTTTCAGGGCGTCCTTCTTTTTAATTACCGGGTCAGTCCGGTTTATTCCGTAAACTTCCGTTGCCCGAATATAAAGCGGATCCGCGCCAACAATATTTTCGTAATCGGCAAGGTCATCAGAATAATGAAACGCGGTCATTCCTCTTTGTTTTATAATTTCAGGATTTACCATATCTTTTTCTAACACAGGATTCATTTCTTCGTCCCAAATTATCGGGAACATACACGGAAAAATCTCACTTTCTACGTATTCCCCATGGATTTTGTACGAACCGCGCGCATCAATAATAATTCCCGAATATGGTTTTGAATAAACAAGGTCAATCGGAGTCGGCGGAGTGTATTCCGTCGTGTGTTTTACAAGATATTTTCCGAGATTCTTTATATTTATTGTATTTTTTGTACTCAGCGTGGAAAGATTTATTGCAAAAACGTCGGGAGTTTTGTATCCGCTCATAATAAAATCGTTGATCTGGTCAAAACTGATTTGTTCACCGGCAAGTAAATCCGCAAGTCTTGTGGAAGAATCCGCATAAAGTTGAAGAAGCGGCGGTTGAATCAGCTGGGGCATTTTTGATTTTATTTTTGCAGAGGCAGTTTTTTTGCCGGACGGCATCTGGATTTTTGCTTTTTTTACGTCCATGGAAAGTTCAGAAACAAAATCTCGCGTAATCCAGTTTATGCTGCTTTTTGATTCAATTGAACTTTGCGAAAATGCAGAAAAATATATAAAAATTACAGCAAAGGCTGTTAATGCAGTTTTTTTTAACAAAATGACTCCTGTATTTTCTTATTTTTCGGCTGAATTTTTAGGAATATAAAGAATTTTTCCTATTCTTAGAATGTCATTTTCGTTTATGCCGTTTAATTCGCAGATTGTACTGATTTTTACGTTGTATTTGCGGCTTATTGACCACAAAGAATCACCGGCAACAACCTTATATTTTACTGGGAAATCAATTGTCGTCATTTTTGAAATCACGGATTTTGCGGTTTCGCCCATTCCAAGTGGCAGGCGGATTTTACTTTCTTTTGAAGGATGCGTAATTTCAAGTAAATATGACGGATTCAGACGTTTCATCAACGAATTGCTGATTTTCATTTCTGACGCAAGTTGAGAAAGCGAATATGCCCTGTTTACCGTCACAAAATCGTAATGTTCATCGGCGTGCTCTTCCAAAAGTTCATAATCTTCTGTGTGCAGTGGAATATCAATTTTATAATATTCAGAATTTACGGCGACATCGGCAATTGCAATCAGTTTTGGAATATATTCTGCGGTTTGTTTTGGAATTAAATTATTTTCTGCAAGGTACCAGAAATCTTTGACCGGAGATTTTTTTAATGCCTTGGCCATAGCGCCGGCTCCGCAGTTGTATGCCGCAATCGCAAGAGTCCAGTCGCCAAAAAAATTGTAATTATCCTTAAGTTTTTTGATTGCCGCGTTTGTAGAATCCCACGGGTCCAGGCGCTGATCAACAAAATCATTTAAGTCAAGAAAAGGATGAACGGAATTTTCCATAAATTGCCACAGCCCAAGCGCTCCAGATTTTGATTTTGCTTTAGGATTATAATTTGATTCAACAACCGGTAAATATTCAAGAATAGACGGCATATCAGCATCTTTTAGCGCTTTTCTGACATAAAGTCTGTATTCCACGCCGTCTTCAAGATATTTTTTCAGAAGTTTCTGCCATTCTGGTTTAAGATACATCTGCCTGAATTTTTCGGTAGCCTCTTTTTCAAGCCCCGGAAGTTCAAGTTCCTGATGGAGTAGGACGTGTGTTTCTGGTGATTGTGATAATGCCCTGTCAACCGCCGATGATTCCGTGCTTTGTGATAATGTTCCGTCAACCGCCGGTGATTCCGTGTTTTGTGGTAATGCCCTGTCGACCGCCGGTGATTTCGTGCTTTGTGGTAATGCCCCGTCAACTGCCGGTGATTCCGTGCTTTGCGGTAATGCCCCGTCAACTGCCGGTGATTCCGTGGTTTGTGCGCATAGTGGCACCGTTAAAAAAATAAAAAGCGTAAATAAAAAAACTTTGTGCATTACAATTTTTCGCCCAGGTAGATTCCGGCCCATTCCCAGTTGCCGTTGATGTCGGGATCCAGCGGAAAATTAACTTTTCTAAAATACAAATACCAGATAGAAACGTAATTTGACCATCCGGTTGTCCTTAAATATGCTTCGTTCGGATTTGATGCCTCATCCAGATTTTCTGAATAACGGATTCTGTTTCCGCGCATAAAATCTCGTGTTGAAAATTCTTCCTGGCTGTTTGCGTCCATTTCATCCTGTTTCCAAGACATAGAAAAGAAATTTACTTTTGCCCTGTATTTATCAAGGCTGCGCCAGTCATAATTTCGGATTGCGCGTTTTACTGATTTTTCAAGTTCTTCAAGAGAATCAAAAGTCCAGTCTTTGGAAGAATTGTTAAAATCAATAAGATGCCGTGCGTTTTTGTAAGCATCCGGTTCACCGGGAATCTGAATTGTCGTTGCGTCAGGTTGTTCAAGAAAAAGTGAATAAGTTTTTAGCGCCTGATCCCACTGATTGTCTTTTTCATATTCCATCGCAAGTCGCAGATAAAGTTCAGTCGTGTTTACATCCTGCGGAAAACGGTCAATAAGTTCGTTAAAATATTTAATTCTGTGCGCCGGAGTTTTGCTGATTTGAATTAAATTCTGAAGACACAAAAAGTGAATCGAATTGTTTTTTATCAAAAGGTCAGGGTATTGCTGCAAAATTCTGTCAAAATAATATTCTGCGACCGGTTCAGCGTCCGTAGAAAGATATGCCGAGGCCGTCATTAAAAGCCAGTAAGAGTTGTACATATCATCCGGATTTTCTTCCACCCAGTCAGATAAAAAAAGAATCAGATTCTGATAATCCTTTTGCGAACGGAGATTGTTTGCCATTCGGTTTATGATTGCGTATCTTTGCTGAGGATTTAACTCCTGAGTTTCCAGAAGTTCCTGAAGTTGAACCTGAGTTTCCTGAATTTCAGAATTTGTATTTGAAGATTGCTGTTTACACGAAAAAAAAGATGAAATTGGGAGTAAAAGAAGTAACAAAAATGACAGAAAAACATTGTTATTTTGAATCATGCCAAAAATTTATCATAGTGGTTTCTTATTGTAAAGATTGTTTTTTGAGAGTAATATTGTAGAATAAATCTGCCGATTCTTTAAAAATCAGGAAGTACAAAAAATCACAGTAACTTTTTAAAATCCACATACAAAACAAAAGAGGAGTTTGGGCTTATTTATGGACGAAAAAAAATATAGTTTTATAAATATTTTCCTCATTTTTGGTCTTACGTTCCTGGCATTCGGCCTTATCGCCCTGATTTTTTCTCCGGAATCTTTAGTTAAAAATATGCAGCAGATTTTTTTAATCTGCCAGATTGTACTTGGAACAATTCTTTCTACCGTTTCAATTTCTTTGACAAAAAAAGGTTATCAGCTTTATACCGGTCTGCTTTTGTTTGGCTGGGGATTTAATACTTATCTGATGGTTCATATTTTTCCGTTTACTATGGCGCAGTGGTGGCCGTCTTACGGTATTTTAGCCGGATTTTTTGTTATTTTTGACGGACTTTTTATTTACAAAAAGTTCAAAACCGGATTTTTATTTCCTTCGCTTGTGATTATTTTTGCAAGTGCGATTTTCTTTTTATTTTCATTCAAAATTATAAAATTTTCATTTATAAAATGTGTTCTGGTGACGGGTCCAATTCTTATTTTACTGTCTGTTATTTTCTTTTCTGCAGTTTATTTTATTCAAAAAAAGACGAAGAAATTAATTTTCAGTGAAGATCAGAATGCCTTTGATGAAGAGCAGCTTCCCGCGAAATTTGATGATTTTTCAGACTAATATGAAGTTGATTTCTGGTCATAAAATTTTGCAGGAAATTTAAAATTAAAAACGGATATTTTGGCTTTGGCAAAAAAGATTTTTTTTACAAAAAACAGGATTCTCATCGTGGCATTTTTGTGCCTCACTTTGCAGCCGGGATTTTCCGCTTTAAAAGAAGACTCTGAAATTTCTGAACCATCCGTTTCTGCCACTCAAACTGAAACTTCTGAACGCAAAGAACCCACAAGCCTTGTTGATGGTGCCAAGAAATTAAATTTTCAAAAACCGACTTTTTTTTCCAGAGTTAATCAGGAAGCTTTAAAAGAAATTGAAAAAGGCACGCCGTCTTCAATTACTTCCGGAATTCAAAAAATAAGGAAACCTGACGGCGAATACACCGAAGCCGAAAAAATTTTGCTGAATGTTGGCGCAGAAATTATTAAAAATGTCTGGCCAAAATCAAAAGTTACCTGGGAACTTCCAGAAATCACGGAAGCAAATTCTTATACGGGCGCGCTGGAAACTGCATCTAAGGGCGTTTTTGATTCTTCAACCGGTAATACTGATTTTCTTTCTACGATTTTGCCGGCAATTGTTATTTTTAAATCTTCTGCGGATTCTTCGGTTTATGAACTTTCGGAGCAGGCAATTTTGAGTGCCTTGAAATTGAATCCTGATTCTGTGCTTGCACATTATATGCTTGGCTATCTTTATGAAAAAGAAGGAAAAAATGCAGAATCCGTAAATTATTATGAACTGGCTTATTCTGCGGATTCTTCTGTTTACGAAATTATACTTTCTTATTCGCGCCAACTTAGAATTAACGGGCGTTTGCAGGAATCTCAAGCGGTGCTTTCTACTCTAAAATCTGATGAAAATGATTTGAATTATTTAAAACAAACCGCGTATCTTGCCTACGAAACCGGCAATCTTGATGAGGCGGAAGAATTTGTTGCCCGCGTACTTCAGCAAAACCCGAATGATCTTGATTTTGTACTTTTCCGCGCCAAAATTCTTGCTGCAAAAAATGATTATATTCACGCAGTGTCTTTGCTTGATGTTTTTGCGCGTCAGAATACAACTTCGCTTGATTATCTTCTTTTGCGCGCCAAAATTCAGCTTGACTGGAGTAAAAACACGACCGCCGCTACAGAAAATGTGGAAAAGGCACTGCAACTTTACCCGGACAATTTACAGGCACTTTTGCTTGCGGCCCGCATTGCTTCTTTAACGGATGCTCCGGTTGCCGGAAAATATGCCGACGACCTTGCAGAAATGGTTTTGAAAATTCAGCCAGATAATCAGGAAGCGATGGAATATGCACTTGACGGCCTTATAAAAAGAGAAAACTGGAAAGATGCCTATGAAATCAGCAGTAAAATTGCAAAAAATGGCGGTAAAGTTTCTTCTGATTTTGTGTTAAAGCATGTTCAGGTTTGTCTTGAATATGGCAAAAAAAATGAAGCCCTTGATTACGCAAAAAAAATGAGCGAAGAAAATCCTTCTGATGAAACAATTCAGCAGGCTTATATTCTTGCTTACTGTAAAACCGGAAATCGGGACAGTGTAAAAAAATATCTTGACGGAAAACTTGCGGATTCTGACGTTTCTTCAAAAATGAAAAGTTATCTTTATTATAGAAGAAGTTTTTTGCAGTTCACGGAAGATTCGCAACTTGCAGATCTTCGTTCGTCTTTGATTTCTAATCCGCGAAACAGTGATTCTCTTTTTAGACTTTATGAAATTTATTTTTCGCGCGAAGATTACCGCAAGGCACAGTATTATTTGCGTCAGGTAGTTGCAATTAACCCTAATGATAATTCTGCGCGGCAGTTGAACGAAGCGCTCACAAAACTGATTAAGTAGTGGCGACTTTAAAAACTGCAGAAAAAAGTTACCCACAAAATTAAAATTTTTACGAAAAACCGGCCCGGTGCTGGAGCAGCTGCGAAGTTTTTTTCAAAAAACGAAGCAGAAGTGGCAAGACACACCATTTGTGTGGCTTGGCGCTTTGAGCGAATAGCGAACTGCGGAATGGACCGTTTGGACAAGGCATTTGGCCCCTCTTTAACAATTTTGAAATTGATTTAAACCCCTTATAATGTTAAACTTGTAAGGCTATTTTCCATAATAGTAAAAAAATCGAAAAAAGGATTGGTAAGTATATGATGTCTTTTTTACCATTGTTACAACAGGCTGGAGCTAGTACTGCTTCTGGTGGCGGAAGTTTAATCACTACATTAATTCCGTTTGTGTTGATTATTGTTATTTTCTACTTCTTTTTGATTCGTCCACAGAACAAAAAACAGAAAGAAACTCAGAAAATGCTTGATGCCCTTAAAAAAGGTGACAAAGTTATTACAATTGGCGGAATTCACGGAAAGGTTACAGAAGTTAAAGAACACACTGTAGTTCTTAAAGTTGATGACGGTACAAAAATTGAATTTAATCGTTCTGCAGTTTCTTCTGTAGAACTTTCTGATGAAAAGAAAGCTGAACTTGAAGCTGCTGCAAAGGCAAAAAAAGATGCCATTGAAGCTAAAAAAGCTGAAAGAGCTGCAAAAAAGGCTGCCAAAAAAGGCGTAGCTGCAGCACCTGCCGCAGAACCATCTGCAGAAAAGGCAGAACCTGTTGCTGAACCAACTGAAGAAAAAGTTGAAACTGCGGCAGAAGAAACAAAATCAGAATAAAAAATAAATAAAAAATAGTTCGGGGTTTACAAAAAGATGAACAAACGTGCTCGTTTACTAATTCTTATTGCAGTCCTTGCTATCTGTTTTGCATTTTTATGGCCATCAATAAGCTGGTACGGCAGAACTCCTAAAGAAGTTCAGACTCTGGCTTTGGGTTCTACTGAAAACATTAAGAAATATGCAAACGATCAGGCTGCTGAAGATGTACGAAGATTTAAATCAATTGCGGCTGAAAATTATGATGCTGAAATAAGCAGTGAATTTTCTTGGATTAAAAAAGATGTTTCAAAACGCTATAAGAACTTGAATCAGAAAGTTCCTTCTCCTTTGACTTACAAGGATGTTCTTTCTGTTTATGACAACGAAAGCGATTTTATGAATCAGTTTACTGCAGGTTACAGAGACACAATTCTTAAAGCTAAAGATTATTACGAAAATTCTGTAAAACTTGGTCTTGATTTGTCTGGTGGTATGAGCATTGTTGTTCACGCTGACCTTGACGCAGCTTTTGAATCTCGCGGTGATGAATATGCTGACACTGATGAAGCTCAGTACAAAGAAGATGCAATGAATAATGCTGTAGAAAATCTTACAAGCAGAATTGACCGCTTTGGTCTTACATCTCCGACAATCCGCAGACAGGGAAGTGACAGAATTTACATTGAAATTCCAGGTGCTGCACAGGCTGATACAATCAATACTTTGATTATGGGTAAAGGTGTTTTGAATTTCCGTCTGGTAGATTCTGCTGCAACAGATAAATTCAATGCTTATTACTTAAGTCATCCGGCAACAACATTTAATTCTTCTGGCGACATTATTGCTCAGGAAGCAAAAGATATTATTCCTGAAGGTTATGAAGTTCTTGGCTATTATGAAAAAGATGACTATGGACTTGATACTCTTGTAGAAGCAAGACCTTATGTTGTTCTTAAACAGGAAGTTGCTCTTGACGGTAGTCACGTAAAATCTGCTGATGTAAGAACTGACGGTGTAACTGGTCAGATTGATGTTGGATTTAATCTTGATACAGAAGGTGCTCAGATTTTTGCTGACTTTACTTCTGCTCACGTTGGAGAAAATCTTGCAATTGTAAGTGAAAATAAAGTTAAATCAAATGCAACAATCAAACAGGCTATTACTGGTGGCAGCGTTTCTTTGAGTGGCGGATTCAGTGCTGAAGAAGCTGAAAATATCAAGAAAGTACTTCAGACTGCATGGCTTAATGTTCCTCTTGAAGTTGAAAGTCAGCAGGTAATTGGTGCTTCTCTTGGTGCTGAAGCAATCAGACAGGGAATTTTTGCTATTCTTTTAGGTCTTGGCATGATTCTTGTATTTATGCTTTGTTTCTATAAAGCTGCAGGTATTAACGCTGTTATTGCACAGATTATGAACCTTTACATTATGTTCTCTGTTCTGTCGGCATTCAATTATACACTTACACTTTCTAGTATTGCCGGTATGATTCTTACAATCGGTATGGCCGTTGATGCTAACGTACTTGTATTTGAACGAATCAAGGAAGAATTGCGTGACGGTAAGAGCCGTGCCGCTGCAATTTCTTTAGGATTTGGAAATGCGTTCTGGGCAATTATGGACTCTAACATCACAACATTTATTGCGGCTATTTTCCTTTCAATTTTAGGAAACGGTTCTATTCAGGGATTCGCAGTTTCGCTTGCTATTGGTGTTGTTTCTTCTGTATTTACTGCACTCTTTGTTTCAAGACTTATTTTTGACTTTGAGACAGATGTTCTTCATGCAAAGAAAGTAAGTATTGGCTGGGGAATTAAGCAGAATAAGGGAGGAAATGAATAATGAAAACAGTTAAAAAATTCAGTAAAGGATTCCTTCCTTGTGCAATTATAAGTGGTGTAATAATTATTTTTGGTATTGTCGGACTTTTTACAAAGGGCATTAATTTAGGTCTTGATTTTAAGCCTGGTCTTGTTGAAGAAGTCAGAATTACTAAACCAGCTGCAACAATTACTTATGACGGTTCTGCAAACATTACCGTAACATTTGGAAGAAGTCAGCTTGATGTTGTAATTACAGGTGCCGGTATAGCAAACGAAACAAAATCTTACGCTTATTCAGATTATGCAAGCCTTGATGCTATTGCGGCAGAAATGAATAAAATTGATGGCGTAAAAGTGTCGGTTGCGGACGGAAATTGTGCTTCTGATGATTTGATTTTGAATTCGGCTGTTTCAAACCAGCTTACAACAGAACCACTTTATGTTTATCCTGCAAGTGTTTCTGAAAATGACGTTGAAAGAGTACGAAAAGTTCTTGGCACTCACGGTGTTGACGTAAAAATGCTTGGAACTGGTACAAATGTAAGCTATCAGTTGCGTACTGGTGTTGATAAAAACGTTTCTGGCGACGCTAATTCAGAAGAAGCTGTACAGAGTGCTGTAACAGAATCAATAAACGAAAAACTTTACAATGAATTTGGTAAAGAAAATGTTGTAACTGTAAAACAGGACTTTACAAATCCTAGTATGTCAAAGACTACAACAATTAAGTCAATTATCATGTTTGTATGTGTAATTCTTCTTATTTGGTTGTACGCTGCAATCCGATTCCACTGGGACTTTGCTTTAGGTTCAATTATTGCCCTCCTTCATGATGCTTGTATTCTGTTTACATTTATCATCTGGACAAATATGGAATTTTCTTCAACAGTATTGGCTGCGGTTCTTACAATTATGGGATATTCCATCAATGCAACAGTAGTTATTCTTGACCGCTTACGCTACAACATGAAAATGATGCCGGAAGAAAAGAGTTTTAAAGGACTTTTGGATCAGGCACTTACAGATACTTTCTTGCGATCAGTTTTGACAACGTTAACAACATTATTTGCAGTAATTTCTTTGTTTATCTTTACAACAGGATCAATCAAAGACTTCTCGCTTGCAATGATTGTTGGTTTGATTAGCGGTATGTATTCTTCAATCTTTATTTCCAGCGGATTTATTGCACTTATGCGTAAAAACTGGAAACCAGAATATGGAGTACATCATTCGTTGAAGACAGCAAAAAAATCTGAATAGATTTTAATTTTTGACTGATTTTTTTCAAAACGCCGTGATTTTTTAGTCACGGCGTTTTTTTTTATGTGTCATCACTAAAAAATCATTGCCGATATTTTTTCAGAGAAAAATTTATGATAAAGTATTTGTATGCAAGTTATTCGTGCAGAAATTCTTGGATTTTGTTTTGGCGTAAGGCGCGCCGTTGAAATTGCTCAAAAGGCATTGAACGAAAAATCTGGCGAAACGGTTTTTACACTAGGTCCGCTGATTCATAATGAAAATGTTTTAAAAGATTTTGAAAAAAAAGGCCTTAAAATAATACAAAGTGATGAAATTGACTCTCTGAATAAAAATTCTGTGGTCATAATAAGGGCGCATGGAACGAGTCCTGAAATTCAAGAAAAACTGATGAGGTCTAAGGCAAAAGTTATTGATGCAACTTGCCCGCGCGTAAAAAATAGTCAGAATATTGTAAAAGAACTTTCGGAAAAAAAAGATATTGTAATTTTTACGGGTGATAAAAATCACGGCGAAGTAAAAAGCATTGAAGGTTACGGCAAAAACAATTTTGTGCTTGTTCAAAATGCACAGGAAGCAGAAGAATTTTGTCTTAAAACTGAAAAAAATGAAGATTCTGAAGTTTTACTTTTGAGTCAGACGACTTTTAGCAACAGTGAATTTAAAAAAATTGCAGAAATAATCCAGAAAAAATTCAAAAATACTGAAATAAAAAATACGATTTGCCCGGCAACGCGCGAACGGCAGGAGTCTTTGATTGACTTGTGTAAAAAATGCGAGGCGGTGATTGTAATTGGCGGAAAAAATTCTGCAAATACAAACAGACTTTTTGAAATTGCCAGTAAAAATTGCAAAAAAGCGGCCTTTATTCAAGATGAAAACGGAATAAAACCTGATTTTTTTGCAGATTTTAAAACTGTTGGACTTACGGCAGGCGCTTCTACGCCGGATATTTTGATTGAAAGAGTAGAAAATCTTTTGAAAAACGAAAAGGTAAAATAAATGCAGTACAAAGTTTTGATTGTTGAAGACGACCCGATGGTCTGTATGATTAACGAAAATTACGTAAAGCGAAATCCAAAATTTGTGGTAGCGGGAACTGCACGAAACGGCAACGATGCCCTGAAATTTCTGGAAAAAAATGACGTTGATTTGATAATTCTGGACGTTTTTATGCCTTATATGGACGGAATTGAAACTTTGAAAAAAATCCGGGAGCAAAAAATAAATGCGGAAGTGATTATGGTAACGGCCGCCAATGATACTGCCACCGTTGAAGAAACTATGCATCTTGGTGTTATTGATTTTTTGATAAAGCCGTTTGCCCTTGAACGTTTTGAAGTTGCCCTTGAAAAATTTGATTCTAAAGTTTCTGCATTTGAAAACATAAATGAAAGCGTTGATCAAAACTGGATTGATAAATTAATCAGTGGAAATGGCGGTGCAAAAGGCGGAAAATCAGAAAAAAATGAAGAAAATGTCCTGCCAAAAGGAATTCAGGAAAAAACGCTTTCGCTGATTCTGGATTTTATGAAAGAAAATAAAAACTGGCAGAGCGGTGATATGCTTTCTGAAAAACTTGGACTTTCCATTGTGACTATACGGCACTACATGGCTTATCTTGTGAAAAAAGGTCAGATAAAACAGGATATAGATTACGAAACTGGCGGTCGGCCGTGTATGCTTTATAAATTTTGCGAAAAGGATTGAAAGGGCGCCGAAGGCGGACCGACCAGACGAAGCGCCATTGTTCTGGCGCGTAGTGGGCGGGCTGGAGCGAACGCGGAACCCTGGAAAGCCTGGTCTGCCGCAGGCAGATTCGCCCGTAAAAGAATAAAAAATCCTTAATTTGTACAAATCTTAGGAATTTGGTAAAATTATTTTATGGTAATTTCTTCTATAGATTTGAAAAACGGACATGTGGTTCAGTTGAAAAACGGAAAGGAGCTGATGCTTGAACGCGATGACGCTGACGCTCTGATTGCTGAATTTAATAAATACGGTGAAGTTGCGGTTATTGACCTTGATGCAGCGCTTGGGAATGTTGATTCAAAAGGAAATACGGTAAATACGGCGCTTTTGAAAAGTCTTTTGCATAAGGGAAATGTGCGCACTGGCGGAGGAATCCGGTCTGTAAAAAGGGCGAGGGAATTAATCAGTTTAGGTGCAGAAAAAGTTATTGTTGGTTCTGCGGCTTGGAATCCGTCTCCGGTTGCTGGCGGTTCGGTTTTAAACGAAGATTTTTTGAATGAACTTGCCTCTGCCATTGGAAAAGACAGAATTATCATTAGTGTTGATGCAATAAACGGAAAAATTGCGGTAAAAGGCTGGACAGAAACGGTTGATATTCCGCTTGTGGAAGGTGCAAAGCAGGCCGAAAAATTCTGTTCTGAACTTTTGTTTACCTGTGTGGAAAAAGAAGGCTGTATGCAGGGAACTAATATGGATTACGTCCGTTCTTTGCGTTCTGCGGTTAAGTGCAGGGTTGTTGCGGCCGGCGGAATTTCCAGCGTGGAAGAAATTGCTGAACTTGAAAAAATGCACTGTGATGTTCAGCTTGGAATGGCGCTTTACACAAACAAAGTTTCACTAAAAGATGCTTTTGTTGCTTGTCTTGATTTTAATAAAATGCCTTTGATTCCGGTGATTGCTCAGAGCGTAAATGGTCAGGTTTTGATGCAGGCTTATTCTAATAAAGAGGCGGTTGAACGTTCTTTTGAAAGCGGAAAACTGACATTCTGGAGCCGTTCGCGAAATGAACTTTGGACAAAAGGCGAAACCAGTGGAAATTTCTTAAATCTTGTGAAAATGCGTGCGGATTGTGACCGCGATTGTATTCTTGCCACTGTTGAACCGTGCGGACCTTCTTGTCATACCGGCAGTTGGACGTGTTTTACAACGGATCCTGGTGAACCTTCGACAATGGGACGACTTTATGCTACGATTGCGGACCGTTTTGCAAATCCGCGACCGGGAAGTTATACCGCAACGCTGGATTCTAAAAGAGTTCGCGAAAAAGTTGAAGAAGAGGCCGAAGAATTGTGTGAGGCTGACGGCAAAGATGAAGTTATCTGGGAAGCCGCAGACTTGCTTTATTTTGTAAATGTTCTTATGTACAAGGAAGGCGTTACCTGGCAGGACGTTTATAACGAACTTGATAAAAGACATAAGGAAAAATAAAAATCATAAAATATTACGAGAAGAGTTTATAAATTATTTAAAAATATTTTCAGGATGTAAAATATGATAAAAATTCAAAAATATGCTGATGTTGAAAAGGAATTTTTTACAGGTCGTGACTTTGAAAATTCCGCCGTTCAGACTGTAAATTCCGTTTTGGACGAAATAAAAAAGAAGGGCGACAACGCATTGCGCATTTATGGCCAGAAATTTGACGTTGCCGTGCCGTCAGTTTTTGAAGTTTCCCGCGAAGATTTAAAGGCCGCTGCCGAAAAAATGATGAATAAAAAGCGGGAAGTTTATGATTCTCTTGTTTATTCTCATGAACTTGCGTTGCGTTTTGCCAAAAAACAGAAAGAATCTTTTAGTGATTTTGAATGTGAACTGGAACCGGGCCTTTTTACCGGACAGAAAACTATTCCTGTTGAGCGCGCGGGCTGTTATGTTCCGGCTGGCCGTTTTCCGCTTTTGTCTTCCGTGATTATGACGGTTACTCCGGCAGTTGCGGCAGGTGTAAAAGAAGTAATTATGTGTACTCCTCCGCGCATTCATCCTGATGATAAAAACGAAGCAGAAAGAAATGGTACTGGCGTGCCGGGTTCTGCATTTGTTGGCGGTAAAGCTTATGCCGATGAAGGAATTATGGCCGCCGCTTATATTTGCGGTGTGAATCATCTTTATGCGGTTGGCGGGGCTCAGGCAATTGGCGCAATGGCTTACGGAACTGAATCAATTCCAAAAGTTGATGTGATTGTTGGACCGGGAAATAAATTTGTTGCGGCTGCAAAAAAAGAAGTTTATGGAACTGTAGGAATTGACATGGTTGCAGGGCCTACGGAAGTTTTGATTATTGCTGATGATTCGGCAAATCCTGAATGGGTTGCGGCTGATTTGCTTGCTCAGGCTGAACATGATGTTGTGGCTCAGCCTATTTTAGTTACTCCTAGTATGAATCTTGCGGAAAAGGTTAGTGCAGAAATTGAACGTCAGCTTGAAGTTTTGACTACAAAACAGACTGCCCGCGCAAGTATTGATAATTACGGAAAAATTATTATTGTTGAAAGTGTTGAACAGGCTGCAGAAGTTGCAAATAAAAAAGCTCCGGAACATCTGGAACTTGCAATGGATAATGGTGAAAATCGTGAAAAACTGGAAAATCTTGTGCACAATTTTGGTTCACTGTTCATAGGTCATTATTCTGCGGAAGTTCTTGGTGATTACGCGGCCGGATTAAATCATACTTTGCCGACTTCTGGTTCTGCGCGTTTTACCGGCGGCTTAAGTGTGCGATGTTTTTTAAAGACGGTTACAACTCTGAAAGTTCAGGAAGGAAAATCTGGAACGGTCAGAAGTTCTGTTGCGGCCGGTTATCTTGGTGATGTTGAAGGTCTTGCAGGTCATGCTCATGCGGCAAGAATCAGAATTCAAAATAAATAAAAAATAACGGAAAGAAAAATGCTTTTGGAAATTACAAAACTTGGTGAAGAAATTTTAAGAAAAACTGCGGAGCCTGTTCAGGAAATAAATGATGAAATCAGGCAGCTTGCAGAAGATATGTTTGAAACGATGATTGAAGCCGACGGTGTTGGACTTGCGTGCCCTCAGGTTGGTAAAAATTTGCGGATGTTTGTTGTGATTGCGGACGATGATGTTCGACGTGTTTTTATAAATCCTGAAATTATAAAGACTTCGGAAGAACTTGGTGATTACGACGAAGGTTGTTTGAGTATCCCGAAAGTTTATGAAACAATCCGCCGTCCAATAAAAGTTACAGTTCAGGCTTTTAATGAAAAAGGAAAGCCTTTTACTCTTGATGCTGACGGATTACTTGCAAGAATCATTCAGCACGAAAATGACCATTTAAACGGAATTATGTTCATTGACCGCGGTGATAAGGATTTTGCAGAAAAAACTGAAGCTCAGTTTAAAAAGCGTGCAGAACGTGCCGGCGAAAAAGCTAAGGCAAAGGCCGCTAAAGCTGCAAAAATCGCCGCAAAAATTGCTGCCAAACAGGCAAAAAAGAATGTCTAGTATGAAAATTTTATATGCCGGAAGTCCTGAAGCTTCCGCTTTGACATTAAAAATCCTCCTTGAAAAAAGTGCAGAATGTGGTTTTGAAATTGCCGGTGTGCTTTCTAATCCGCCGAGTGCAAAAGGGCGGCACAAGGAATTAACGCCGACGCCGGTTGCTGCATTTGCGCAGGAAAAAGGAATCCCAGTTTTTACTCCAGAACATCTTGATGGAGCCGCCCGCGATGCAATTTTGCCGTTAGGTTGCGAAATGCTCGTTTGTTTTGCGTATGGTCATATTTTTGGCCCGAAATTTCTTGGAATGTTTAAATATGGCGGAATAAATCTTCATCCGTCGTTGCTTCCGCTTTACCGTGGTTCTACGCCTGTAAATGCCGCAATTTTGAACGGAGATAAGGAAACAGCCGCGACAATTCAAACTTTGGGTCTTAAAATGGACGAAGGGGACATTGTCGCTCAGGAAAAAATTGAGTTAAGCGGTACTGAAACGGCAGAAAGTCTTTTAAATTATGTGGCGGAACGTGGCGCTCATCTGATTTGTGATGTTCTTAAAAAAGTTTGTGATGGAAAAGAAAATCTTGTGTGCAAAAAAGACGGCGTAAATCAGTTGAATTTTGGAAAAAAACAGGAAGGCACGCCGTCTTACACTGGAATGATAAAAAAAGAGGACGGAAAAATAAACTGGAACGATTCGGCCAGAAAAATTGAAGCGGCTGTCCGGGCATTTTATCCGGAGCCGGGCTGTTTTTGCATTGAAAAAGGTTTAACTTTGAGAATTTTGAAATCTTCCGTCAGCGAAAAATCTGATTCACAATATGAAAACGCTGTCGTTGGAACTGTCGTTGAATTTGATAAATCTGAAGGAATCTTAATAAAAACCGGAAACGGCCTGCTTTGTGTAAAAGAATTGCAGAGGCAGGGCAAAAAAGCAATGAATTATAAAGATTTTATGAACGGCGCCCGTGATTTTACAGGCACCGTTTTGCAATAAATTAAATGTACTCATAAAATAGAGGAAGTTATGGCAAACGAAAATGAAGAAAATGTAAACGAAGTTCAGAATACAGAAAATCAAAATTTTTCTGAAAATTCTGAAATGCCGGCAGAAGATAAAAAAACTAAATCTTCAAAAAAAGGCAGGAAAATTGGATTTTCATTTGAAAAAGAATCTGAAAAAACAAAATCAAATGCCCCGTTGATGATTTTTATTTGTGTCGGTGCATTTTTAACGATGCTTTTAGCTTGCATTGCAATTTTCCTTGTAAATGTAAAAGGCCCGGAGCAGGTTCTTGTTCCGACCGTAATTGGAAAAAATCTTGAGGATGCGCTTCTTGAACTTCAGGTTAAGGAACTTTATCCAAAAATCAGTTTAAGATATTCCGACAGTCATTCTGAAAAAGGCACTATTCTTGAGCAGTCGCCGGCTGCCGGTTCAATTGTAAAAGGCTACAGCAGAATCAGTTTGGTTGTAAGTCGCGGTTCTGTTGTTGATGAAGTTGCGGAATATGTAAACCGCGATTACAAAGAAGTTTGTGATGATATTCAGCTGTTAAATGCTGGTCTTGCAGAGCCGATGATTACGGTTGGCGAACCGCGCTTTGTTTTTAATACTCGTCCGGCCGGTACAATTATTGAACAAAATCCTCTGTCTGGAACTAAAATTTCTGAGCCTGTTGCCATTGAATTTGTAGTTAGTCGTGGTCCTTCTTACGAAAATCCAAAAACTCCAGTTGTAAAGGGTCTTTCTTTGAATGATATGCTTCAGCAGATGGTTACGGCACGGGTTATTTTTGATTTTACTGCAACTCAGCCGGCTGACGGTGAAAAACCGGGAACTGTAGTTTCTCAGCAGAATCTTAGAGGACGTACAATTGCCGCTTATTCGCATTGTAGTGTAGAAATTGCTATGCCATCTGAGTCTGTAAACGGAACTTCATACGGAATTTTTACTGCGGACGTTGATGAATATCCTTTTCCGGTAGAAATGTCGCTTGATGTTGTTCCTGCTAATGCTCCGGAATACCGCCTTGTGACTTTTAAGCATACCGGCGGAAACGTGACAATTCCCTATGCCGTGCCAGATGGTTCAACTTTGAATTTTAATGTTGCCGGAAAACTTGTTTCATCAAAAACTTTAGGAAAATAAAATCAAAGGTCGTAAAAATGAAAACTCCATTAATTTGTATGACTTTGACTGGCACAACTCTTGAAGAAGATTTGTTGCTTGCAAAGAAATACGAAAAGCAGACTGATATAGTTGAACTTCGGGTTGATTATCTGAAAGAGGAAGAACAGCTTTATGTGCGCAGATTTCCGGCCCTTATAAAACAACCCTGTCTGCTTACAATTCGCCGTGATATTGACGGTGGAAAATTTAATGGCAGTGAATTTTCAAGAACAAATCTTTTTGGCCGTGCGCTGGCATTTGCAAATACTGATAAAACACGAAATTTTGCCTATGTCGATTTTGAAGAAGATTATCAGGTGCCAGGAATTCAGGATTCTGCGCAGGCTTTTGGCGTTAGAATCATCAGAAGTTATCATAATATGACCGGGCCTGTAAAAAATCTGAAAGAGCGTTGTAATCAGATGCGTAAAACAGGATTTGAAATCCCGAAAATTGCTTTTATGCCGTCTAGTCTTTCTGATGTTACGAATCTTTTTTATGAAGGTCAGTTGATTGATTACGATCACATTTTGGTTGCAATGGGACCGGAAGGGCAACCGTCAAGAATTCTTTCTGCATTTTCTGATTCATATTTGACTTATGTTTCTCCGCAGGAATTATTAAAAAACACGAACGCCATTGGTCAAACTGATCCTGTTGAACTGACTGAACTTTATCATTTTAAGGAAATCACAAAACACACGAGTCTTTATGGAATTACCGGCTGGCCTTTGGTAAAAACTTCAAGTCCGCAAATTCATAACAGCGGATATAAACGCCAGGGACTTGATGCGGTTTATTTTCCGATGCGTTCTAAAAATATTTCTGATGCATTGTCCTTTGCCGAAAAAATGGGCGTTGCGGGAATGTCGGTTACAATTCCTCACAAAGAATCTGTGCTTTATTATCTTCACGAAGAATCTCAGGATGTTGAGCAGATTGGCGCGTGCAATACAATCGTGCGAAAAAATAATAAATGGCTTGGCTATAATACCGATGCTCCGGGATTTAAAAGGGCGCTGCTGGAATTTACTGCCGGCCAGAAATTAAAACGGATGAAAGTCGCTGTGATTGGCGCTGGCGGAGCGGCAAAGGCTATCGTTTATGTTTTAAAACAACTTGGCTGCCGTGTTTGCATTTTTAACCGAACTTTAGAAAATGCCCGTAAACTTGCGGAAAAATATGGCTTTGAATATTGTCAGCTTGAACCAAAATCCATAAATATTTTGAGTGAATATTCTTCGCTGATTATTCAGACGACTTCGGTTGGTATGAATTCAGAAGAACCTTCATCAGAAGAAAATGACCCGATTTATTTTTATGATTTTCAGGGCAAAGAAATGATTTTTGATATTGTTTACGTTCCGTCAGAAACTCCTGTGATGAAAAGGGCAAAAAAAGCGGGCTGCAAAACTTGCAACGGTTACAAAATGCTTGAATATCAGGGATTTGAACAATATAAACTGTTCACCGGAAAAAATTACGAAGAATAAAATTTAAAATAAAACGCAAATAAACGGAGATATAAAAATGACTCAGTCAGAACAAAAAATTTTGGTTGCCAACACTGCAATTGACACTTTGGTAAAGGATGGAAAAATTTTCAGCGGAATGAAAATTGGACTTGGAACTGGTTCTACGGCAATGCCGGCCGTTAAAAGACTTGCCGAGTACATTCAGTCTGGTGAATTAAAAGATATTAAGGCTGTTGTTACAAGTTTTCAGACTCAAAATGCCTGCCAGGATTACGGAATTCCGGTTTATTCTATGAACGACAGAATAATTGGCGGAACTTTGGACCTTGCAATTGATGGCGCCGACGAAGTAACTCCGGATTGTTTTTGTATAAAAGGCGGTGGTGCGGCTCACGTGCGCGAAAAGCTTGTTGAATACAATTCAAAAATATTTGTTGTCGTTGCAGATTCTTCAAAGGCAGTGGCAACAATCGGAACAAAATTTCCGGTTCCGGTAGAAATTATCGGGGAAGCTAGAATTCCTGTTACAAACGCGCTGTCTGCACTTGGTGCAAAGTGTGTGCTTCGGGAAGGTGTGAGAAAATGCGGTCCTGTCATTACTGATAACGGAAATCAGATTCTTGATTGTACTTGGGAAAATCCGATTGATGTTGCCGTTATGGAAGATAAAATCAATGAAATTGTCGGCGTTGTAGAAAACGGACTTTTTAGTAAAAATAAACCGATTGTTTTTGTTGTTGGCGCTGACGAAAAAGTTGAAATCAGAAACTGGCACTAAAATTTAATGTTTCCGCCGTTTCCTCAGGAAAATGCTCATAAAAAATTAAAAAAACTCACAAATGCCATTGACCGTGGTGAGCTGACTTTGACACAAGTCACGGAAGTAAGTTCTGAGCGGGAAGGCAACGGCATTATGCTTGGCGCTCTAGTTTGCAAAAATTCTTGTGGCCGGGAAATTACTCTTTACGCGGTGAGTGGAATTGCAAAGCAGTTGATTCCTTCCGGGGAATTTTCACTTTCTGATGATGAAATCATAGTACCACCGCTGGTTTCTCCGCAAAAAATTGCACAGGCGCTGTCAAAAAATGATGCACAGATTCATAAACTGACTCAGCTGATAAACGAGAAAAAAGAATCGTGCCACGTCACACCGGCAGTTGCGTCACACAATCTTGCAGAACTTTGCGAAATGCGAAAAAAACTCACGACGGAATCTTTGCAAAAAGTTTTTGATTTGTACAGTTTTTATTGTTTTGACGGAAAAAAAATCACTTTAGCGCAAATTATAAAATTTCACGGGGGCGCGCTTCCGCCAACTGGGACTGGAGATTGTTGTGCGCCAAAACTTTTGAGTTATGCTTTTGAGCACAATCTTCAGCCTTTGAGCATGGACGAAATTTTTTACGGAAAAAATACAAAAAATAAAATCAACGGCCAGTCTTATCCGCCGTGTGATGAACGTTGCGGTTACATTTTGCCTTACATTCTGGGCCTTGAAATTCTTTACCGTGATCCGTGGATTTTAGTTGTCAATAAACAAAGCGGACTTCTTTCCGTTCCCGGTCGGACGGCAGACAAACAGGATTGCATTGTAACGCGGATGCAAAAACTTTTTCCAGAAACTATTTCCCAACCGTCAGTTCACCGTCTTGATATGGAAACTTCCGGACTTTTGGTTCTTGCTTTTACCGAGGAAGCGCACCGCAAGTTAAATTATCAGTTTTCTGCAGGACTTGTTCGCAAAAAATATGTTGCATTGCTTGAAGGAGTTTTGAATAAGGCGCCGGGACTTTCTGCTCAAAAAAAAGGACTTACCGTCGGTCGTATTCAATTAAAATTCCGGCTTGATATTAATAACCGTCCGCATCAGATTTATGACGAAGAAAATGGAAAACTTGGAATCACTGATTGGGAAAGTCTTGGCACAGAAACTTATCGTTTTACTTCTGATGACGGCGTTCAACATCATTTTCCGGCAACTCGTGTAATTTACACGCCACATACCGGGCGCACGCATCAACTTCGGCTTGTTTCAAGCGATATTCACGGATTTGGGCTCCCGATTATTGGTGACACGCTTTATGGTAATTTTCAAAATGGACAGCGCCTTATGCTTCATTCGTTTTTGCTGGAATTTACTCATCCTGTTACCGGACAAAAAATGCACTTTGAATGTAAGGCGGATTTTTAAAATTCCACCGTTAAAAATGCAATTTCACTTTCCCAATTAAAAATTGTTTTTTCGCAGGCGGCTTCAAGAAGATTTACCATTTTTTGAATTTCTACAAGGCCGGCCGTTTCGCACATTTTTTTACCATAGGCGGACGTTTCCGTGTTAAACCATTTTTTTATTTCTTCCCTGGTAATTTTTCGTTTTTCAATGATTTTCTGATTTGCAATTTTTACGCTGAATCCTTGTTTTCTGAAGGTGTTTGCAATAAAAATTCCGTCCCAGCTGAAAAGTGGATTTTCTCTGTCACCAAAAAACAGTTCTTCGGCTTCTTCCATTTTTTGCAGAGTTTGGGCAAATGGTTCGTAAGATTCTTTTGTCAAAATCTGTTTTTTTATTAATTCGCTGATTTTTTGGCCGTGGCACGGGATTTTTTGAGAAATTATTACTTTAAATCCTTTTGCAAGCGGACATTCGTATTCAAATTTTTCGTCCTCATAAGAATCATCTTTTTCAATTCCAGAAATTTCTTCATCATTTTCTTTTGTAATTCATCATTTTCTTTTGTAATATCAGGATTTAAAACCTGTTTTATACATTCGGCGAGGGCTATAATTGCTTTTTCGTTTACAAAAGGATCGAGGAAGAAAAGCCTATCAAAAACGGCGCCTTTGTACTGAAAATTTACCAGAAGTTTGTAAAATTCGCGCGGAGATAAAAATTCCGTCGTTCCGTTTGAATTTTTTGGCCTTAATTGCAAAATCGGACGGTCAAGATCGCCCAAGGTTCTGCCGTATTGTTCAAGAATCTGCATTCCTTTTTCTGTTTTGCAGACGCCACACGTTACGCCTTCCGGAGTTTTTCGGGCAATTTCCCAGAGCAAAAGTCCCGTGTCACTGTTCCACACAAGATTTCTGTGATGGCGGGCAAGGTCAGCAAGACTAATCATCGTATCCCGGATTTCAAGCAAAACTTCACTGCGATTTGAATCAAGACGCTGCTGCCAGAAACGGTCTGCGCGGTCAAGTGCAATTTCTTTGGCATTGTCTTTTGGACTGAACGTCAGATTTTCCTCAGATTTTCCGTTTCCGGTTTTAAAATGTTCATTTACCCACCATTCATTCAAAGGATTCTGGCCAAATTCAGATTTTTCAGTTTTATGAACAGGACTAAAAATATTTATTGAACCGGTGGTTTCCGGTGAACTTGCAAGTTCTGCCGAGGTTAATTGTTCGCCACTGTTTTCTTTTTCTAGAATTGCGGCAATTTGAATTTCGCGCCGGCTTAAAACTTCACTGCGGATTTTTCCTTCGTAACCTTGAGTTCCAGGTGTGTAAAAAACGCGTCCCATAAGGCTGTCCGGCAAATATTGCTGCGCAACCCAGTGATCCTTGTAAGCATGAGGATATAAATATCCCGCTCCGTGACCAAAACCTTCGGAATCTCTTGAAGAATCCCGCAAATGATTTGGAACTTCGGCGTCTTCTTTTTCTACGGCAGAAAGTGCGTCAAAAAATCCCATTGAACTGTTAGATTTTGGTGCAGTGGAAAGATAAAGTGCCGCGTGTGCTAAAAAATAACGACCTTCCGGCATTCCAACCCGGTCAAATGCCTGGGCGCAACTTTCTACAACGCTTATTGCATTAGGATCGGCAAGTCCAGTGTCTTCGCAGGCAGAAACCAACATTCTTCTGAAAATAAAATGAGGATCTTCGCCAGCTCTGACCATTCTTGCAAGCCAGTAACACGCGGCATCAGGGTCACGGCCCCGCAAACTTTTTATAAAGGCACTGATAATATCATAATGATAGTCACCATCGCGGTCGTAAAGGACAACTTTTTTTTGTATGGATTCTTCCGCGGCTTCTTTGCTGATGTAAATTTTTGAGCCCCAGTCCGGAACTGGCGGCTGAGCGTTAGGATTCCATTTTTCCGGGGTGGTTTCTACGGCAAGTTCAAGTGCATTCAAAAGGGAACGGGCATCACCATTGGCAGTGTCAATCAAATGTTCAAGGGCACCGTCTTCAAATTCAACCTGATAATGACCGTAGCCTCTTTCTGGATCTTTGATTGCCTGATCGGCAGCCTTGCGCAAATCTTCTTTTGTCAAAGGTTTTAACTGAAAAACCCGCGAACGACTAACGAGCGCTTTGTTTACTTCAAAAAACGGATTTTCGGTTGTGGCGCCAATTAAAATTATCGTGCCGTTTTCTACCCACGGCAAAAGCGCATCCTGCTGACTTTTATTCCAGCGGTGAACTTCGTCCACAAAAAGAATTGTACGGCGACTGTAAAGATTATAAAAATCTTCCGCCTTTTTTATAGAATCGCGGATGTCTGCAACGCCGGTGAGCACGGCATTCAGTGTTATAAAATTTGATTTTGTGTGATTTGCAATTACCCGCGCGAGTGTCGTTTTTCCGCTGCCCGGCGGGCCATAAAAAATCACGGAAGTTAATTGATCTGCGGCAATGGCCCGCCTCAACAGACGGCCTTTCCCTACAATATGATCTTGCCCGATATATTCATCCAGATTACGTGGCCGCATTCTTGCAGCCAACGGTTCTGTATTGCGTTTTACCTGTTCAAAAAGTGAATCACTCATAGATAGATGATACACCAATTTTTAAGAAAAAAAACTATTCTCGGTTCCAGTTGCCACGTTCAGGGTAGTAAGCCCACATACCAATATTTGAGTAAGAAGCGGTTGTTGACGAGGCAGTTCCAGTGAAAGTGAGCGATGCGTACAAAATGCTGTCCAATTCATCTTTGTCTGGAGTTGCATTAAGAAGCATTTGAACAATGTAAGAGGTAAGCAACTGACTCTGTGCGTTTGTCGAGAAGTTACCTAATTCTGTGCTCGGAGTGTCTTCAGAAGTAAACTGTACTTTTTCTATACCGCCGGAACTTGTTGAAGAAGTTGAGTTGTAAGCGTAAGTGCCACCACGACCAATAAGAATTGCGTCTTTACAATATGCAAGACTTGTAATCCAGGAACCTGCACTAACTACTTTTGTGACGGCTATGTCTGATGTGTTATAAGTAAGAGTTTTGATACCATCTTCGTCTTCTGATTTTACTTTATCTTTATTTGTTGAACCGTAGTAAAGGGTACTTCCGCTGCTGTAATAAAACATTGTTGCATCTTTTTCGTAAGTTTCGTTTGTTGTAACGGCAATTGCATTATTTGAGGTTGTCGTGCCAAAGAAAATTGTTTTACCGTCTACAATGGCAACTGCATTTGCGTTGTAATAATATCCATCAGAATTTTTTTCATAAACTGTGGTTATGTTTTCTGTTCCAACAATTATTGATGGTACTGTATAGTCTGTAAATCCAGAAGGTGAAACTTCATAATAAGAAACTGCTCGATACTTTAATTCTGTATCTCCGTCTTCAACTCCACATCTTAGATAAACTTTGCGGTTGGCTTTTTGTGGAGAGTTTGTAGAAAAAACATTGAACGCAGAATAATAATAATCGTCAGAACCTTCAAAAACTGGCAGTTTGCTCGTTTCATAATTTGCGTTCGCGTAATAGTCGTCATCGTCTTCGTCTGCGTCGTCTGGAATTGGATTTAAATCTACCCAGTCACTTTTAGAAAGGGAATCCCAAGTGCCGTCGTTATCAGAATCAGTTGGTTTTACAGTCCAAAGGTGAACCCATTTTGGACAGTTAGTTCCTTCTCCAATGTTGGTCGTCCATTCAACAGAAACAACATAAATATTTTCTGAATCTGCAAGAACTTTTATAATCTGCTGACCTAAATGATTCTGTTTACCGTAATAATCATAGTGGCTAAGCTCAAACGGAAGTCCATCAAGATTCTTCCACTCGCCATATTCTGCATTATTTGCAGGTTTATAAACAACGCCACGCGCAGTATTTATATTACCGATTTCAGTTTCGCCGGCATAAGAAACCAAATATTCAGTTTCTCCAACAGTGTAACGCGCAATAGAAACAATATTTCCGGAAAGTGTTGCATCTTCGGAGGCGACATCCTGATTTATTTCATAAAAAGCAGGGTCAAAACAGCCGGTAGCAAAAAAAGAAACAAAGGCTGCTGAAATAAAAGTCGTAAGTATTTTTTTGTAAGAATTTTTCATGTTGATTTTATTTTCCTTTTTACGAAATTCTAAAAATGGAAACGGCCTCCAAGATTTGCAGTTACAAACATTCCGTTTACTGGAGGATAATCCTTTGTCCACTGCGGTACCCACATGTAATTTGAAGAAAGGCCCACTGACCAGGAATCATTAATTCTGAAATAGGCACCGGCTTCTGCTTTTACGGCAAGTCCCGGGAAATATCTGTAGTTTGCCCATGATTCGTATGCAATTCCGATATTCAAAATCATAGGAAATTCAAATTTACCAACTGAAGGCTGAAAAAGAACGCCACCGGTAAAAGGAATGACAGTCAAAAGTTTATCGCCGATTGACCAGTTGCTGGAAAACGAAACTTCCCCGCCAACCGCAAATTTTTTTGTCAAAAAACGATAATAACCTAAGTCAAAACTAAAACCTGGTTTTAATTTTGTTCCAGATGAACCGCCATGAAAAAGCGTTGAATTTTCATCATCGCTTAAAATTGGAAAACAGCCGGAAATATCAAATTTAATAAACTGATCACCTTGTCCGTTCTGATCATAAGTATAATCGTCAATGTATTCATCACCGGGTTCAACAGCAAAAACAGATGCAACCAAAAGGAAGGTCGTGACTAAGACGTAAAGAGTTTTTTTCATAATTCCTCGTGTAGAATTTTTGTATTATTGGAAGTATCATACAATAATACTGATTTTTTGAGTGATTATCAATTAAACAAAATAAAGGACGGCAGGTTACTATGAGCGCGGTTATTATTGACGGAAAACAGGTTGCGGCAGATGTTCGCGCCGATGTTGCAAAGAAGGTTGCTGAATTAAAAGAAAAAAATGTTGTGCCGTGTCTTGCGGTAATTCTTGTTGGTGAAAATCCTGCAAGTGTAAGTTATGTTACCGGCAAACGTAAGGCACTCGCAGAAGTTGGTATGGAAGATAAAAGTATTCTTTTGCCACAAAATACTTCTGAAGATGAACTTCTGGCTCTGATTGAAAAACTGAATCGTGATAGTTCTGTTCACGGAATTCTTGTTCAGTTGCCTTTGCCTTCTCACATTAATGAAGACCGCGTAATTATGGCTATCAGTCCGGAAAAGGATGTTGACGGTTTTCATCCGGTTAGTGTTGGAAATTTGATGATTGGCCGTCCGGGATTTTTGCCTTGTACCCCGCACGGAATTATTGTGCTTTTGCAGCGTGCCGGAATTGAAACTAAAGGAAAACATGCGGTTGTAATTGGCCGTTCAAATATTGTTGGCAAACCCGTGAGCATGCTTCTTGCAAGAAAAGAAATTAACTGCACTGTCACAATGTGTCACACTGGAACCGTAAATCTTGCCGAAATCACAAAGCAGGCGGATATAATTGTTGTTGCAAGTGGCCATCCGCACACTTTGACTGGCGATATGATTAAAGAAGGCGCCGTTGTTATTGATGTTGGCGTGAACCGCATTCCTGATAGTACTAAAAAAAGCGGATTCAGACTTATTGGCGATTGTGATTTTGATGATTGTAAGGAAAAGGCAAGTTTTATTACTCCAGTTCCGGGTGGCGTTGGCCCTATGACAATCGCAATGCTGATGCAAAATACTCTTGAGTCAGCTGAAAAGACACTTTTGTAAATTATTGATGACTGGCTGGAATTAAAGGGAATTGCAAAATATCACGCATTGCCCCGGCCAGCCTTTAATTTTTAGAATTTTCCGAATATTCTGTGTAAGCGTAGGCGTTATGATTGTGTATGCTTTCTTCGTTTTCGGCTTCCACACAAAACCATTTAAATCCCATTTTTTTAAGTCCTAAATAAACTTCGCGCACGACATCTTCTACAAAACGCGGATTTTCGTAGGCTTTTTCCGTTACATATTTTTCATCTTGACGTTTGAGCGCCGTGTAAAGTGGCGATGATGCGCAGTTTTCTATCATTGAGATGACGTCTTCTATCCAGAAAAAATCTGAGTATAAAACTTTTACACGGACAGTTCCCCGTTGATTGTGTGCGCCGTATTCGCTGATTGCTTTTGAGCAAGGGCAGAGCGTTGTAACCGGGACTTCAACTGTAATGTAAAATTTTCTGATGGCAGAATCCGTTGACGAGGCATTGATTTCTGTTTCGCCTTCGTAAGAACAAACGTATTGCATTATTCCTGCAGCCCCAGTGACCGGAGCGTTTTTCTCTATGAAGTACGGAAATTTTATTGAACCGTAAGCTTTTTGAGCGTCAAGGCGCACTCGTATTTCTTCAAGCATATCAAAAAAATGCTGCATCGTAAGGTTTTCGTGATATTTGTGAAAAACTTCTATAAAGCGCGACATATGGGTGCCCTTAAAATTGTGCGGAAGATTCACGTAAAGATTAACCTGGGCCGTCGTATTCTGGAATTTTTTGTTTTTATCAAGCACGGTGACCGGATATTTGACGTTTCGCACGCCAACTTTCTGCAAAGGAATTTCTCTTGTATCTTGTTCGTTTTGAATGTCGCGCATAGGCCTAACTATAAACTCTTTTTTCAAAAAATTCATCTTTTAAATCTTGAGGACTAAGAATTCAACCTTGAGTAAATTACTCAAAATAATGATATGAACGAATTTTATTGATTTTTCACTTGTTTTGCAGAAATTTTTGAAAAAATTTAAAAAAAATCAAAAAAAATCTGGAAAATTTGGGAATTTTTGACAAAACGAATCAAATAATATAGTGGTGGGGAAAATTTTTAAAATGTAAGGAAAGAAAATGAAAAATTTGGATTTTGTTCTTGCGCCCGGTTACAGTCTTTATAATTCGGTGGCGGTTAAAAATCAAAATGGCTGCGAAATTGCTTTTTTGCTGGAAAATCCTGATGATTGCGATTTAAAAAATCGGTTGGAAAAGGCTTTTGAAAATCACGTAAAAAATATTCTTGGATTAAAAAATTGTCCTCAAAAGTTTAAAGGCATGATTAACGTGAATTTTTTTAAGGGGTCGCGCAATCAAATTAAAAAATATGTTTTTGATTTGTACGGTTCCAAAGGCGGTGGGGAAGTTGAAGTTGCCGAAACTCCTAAAAAATATGCCCTTGAAAAATCAAAATTGGAAAAAACTGCGGCTGTTTTTCTGCTGAACAGAATTTTACTGGAGGCGGGGAACAGAATGGCTACGGATATTCATATAGAAAACTGTGAAGTGAAATTCAGAATTAATGGAAAATTGGAAAAAGCGATGGTTCTGAAAAAAAAGGAGACATTTGAGCTTGTGCAAAGAATTAAGCTTGAGGCCGGGATTGCTCTTGACGAAAAATCTGATTTTTTGGAGGGGTGTTTTTCTTATGGCAGAGGGCCGAGGTTTTTTGTGCGTGTTTCTATCGTGTCGGACTGGAAAACTTCTGGGTTTTTGGGTTGTGAGTCGGTGGTTTTGCGGTTGTTGGATGTAAAAAGACTTCCTCTAGAACTGGGGAACCTGGGGTTTAACGTCAGACAATTGGAGATTTTGCGTAAGTTTGAAGATTTTGAGTGTGGAAAGAAGTCTTTGGTGTTGGTTGCCGGGCCTGAAGGTGGCGGAAAATCAACTACGGTGGCGAGTATGCTTGTGGAAATTGTCAAACGTGCGAATGGAAACGTGAAAGTTATCAGTCTGGAAGAGCCGGCGGAATTTGCTATTCCCGGTGTGAGTCAGATTAACTTTAGTGAGTCTGGAAAATCTTTTGAGAAGATGTTGAGTCTTGTGTTCAGGCAGGATCCGGATGTGATTGTGTTTGGAGAAATCAGTGATAGGCAAACGGCACTTGCTGCTTTACGCGCTAGTTTGACAGGTCATCTTGTTTTTGCAACTGTTCATGCCGCTTCCGCTGCGGGAGCGTTTTTGCGTCTGGAAAATTTGGGACTGGAGCGGAAGCTTCTGGCATCAGTTTTGCGGGGCTGTGTTGTTCAGGAAATTGAATATATGGACGAAAAACCGGTTTTGCTTGCTGATGTCTGTGTCCCTTCTTCTTCTTTTTTGGAATTGGCGGGAAATGAAAATTCTGAAGAAAAAATTGAAAATCTTTTTAGTCATTGCGTTAATAGCACGGAAGTGCTTTTTGAAACTGCCGGAATGTTATCAAAGCGGACTGAAAAAATAAAATCAGAAAAATCGGAGCTGGAAGACAAAACTGAAAATGCACTTGAAACTTTTGAAAGTGACGTGATTTATGTTGATGCGGACGGCATTTCCGATTTTTCTGGTGACTGGGAGGGGAGGCCGAAAAAAAAGCGACGCTCGGTTATGCCGTTGTTTGGTTTTGAAGGTGGCGGAAATCTGGAATTTGCAGGAGAAAGTGATGCTTTCTAGAAATCTTATTTATAAAACGACTTACAAGCTACTTCCGGTTATTTTTTTGATTATTTTTGTTCTGGCAATGACTGTTTTTAAAAATGTTTTTTTTGCCCTGGCGTTTAATTTCAACAAAAATCCGTTTGGAAAAGACTTCAAAACTAATGTAGCAGTTTTAAAAAACGAGAAAAAAAATGAATTGGACAGAAAATTTATTGAAGAAAGTTTCAAAAATACTTGCCGTGGAAAAGGCTTTGAGGATTTAAATGAATGGCAAAAAACGTGCAGGGCTTTGTTTTCTCTTGATTACATTGCGTGGTCCGATGCATCTGAGTTTATGGACGTGAACGACGAAGATTCGGAAGGAAAATTATTTTATGGAAAGTGGACTGCGTCATCTTTTGAAGGCGAAGTTTATTGCAGGCGGAAAATTAGCAGCGACGAGGTGAAAAATGAAAGGTAAAGTTTTTATTTTGTTTTTAATTTTGTGTTTTTCTGGAATTTCAGTTTTTGGAAAGTCAAACTTGCCGTATGTGATAGATGCGGAGATGGAGATTGACGATTGTGCACAGTATCAGATTGCGGGACTGGATTTTAATTTCTGGAACAAAGGAAGATCAAGAGTCCGGGAATTTACAATGGTCTTTTGCATGTATGATGAGGACGGAAATCCGCTGGCGTTTGGAAAAAGCAACGTTGTTATAACCGTGCACGCTTTGATTGACAGTGGGGAATTTTATGAAGGCACCGTAAGTCTTGATCGTTTTCTTCTGGAAACGCCGGAGGAGCCTTATCAGATTGATTATTTGTACGTCAGCAGAATTGTCTACGATGATGATTCCGTGTGGACTGACCCGTTTGGGCTTCAGGCCTTTTGATTTGGCATCAGAGTTAAAAAAAAACTGAGTCTGCACAAAGATTTTTTGTACAAACTCAGTTTTCAGTTTTTTTGGACTTTAGATTTTAGTCAGCAAGACATTTGTCCAAATCATCAGAAATGGCTTTTTTGTCAAGGTGCTGTCCGATGATTACAAGTTTAATCATTCGGTCACCGACTTTTTCGTCCCAGTCTTTTTTCATTTCCGGTTCCTGAGCAAGAACCTGTTTGATTTCTGCTGGAGGACAAGAAGCAAGCCACTGTCCTGAATATCCTGCCTGAATCTGACGTCCGGAAGTTTCCAGTACAACGGCCATGTCCTGTTCATCAGCGAACCAGACAACTCCTTTTGCACGGATGATATTTCTTGGCCAAGAAGCAGCATATTTGTCGAGTTTTATACGGTCAAACGGCTTTCTTCTGTAATAAACAAAGGAACCAATGCCGTATTCGTCTTCGTCATCGCCTTCGTGTTTGTGCTCATGGTGATGATGTTCGTGACCTTCATGTTCTTCGTGATCATGATCTTCATCGTCGTCATCATCATCTTCTTCGGCTTCGTGTTCTTCCATTGCCTTTACCCAACCGGCACTTGCGTAAACTGTTTCAAAATCAAAGCAGTTTGTTCCAATAATGTCTTCAACAGGAACTTCACATCTGGTTGTTTCAATAACTTTTACCGTCGGCTGAATTTTATTAATT
Source organism: Anaerobutyricum sp. (assembly GCA_963638805.1). Taxonomy (GTDB): domain Bacteria; phylum Spirochaetota; class Spirochaetia; order Treponematales; family Treponemataceae; genus Treponema_D. The sequence goes on along the minus strand of CAVHTI010000001.1, from coordinate 62,017 downwards.
ACGGCGCGAACTTTCTTCATCTGATCTTCAGTTACAAGATCCTTTTTATTGATGATGAGAGTTGAACAGAATTCAATCTGCTGAATCAAAAGTGATTCAATGTCAGCTTCACTTTCCTCAACGTCATTTTTTTCGTAAGTTTCAACGATTTTATCACCGCCACCAAATTCATCAACAAGGCGGGCAGCATCAATAACGCTTACAACGTTATCAAGTTTTCCGATTTCAATAGTTTCAATAGCCTGAGCAATTGGCATTGGTTCGCAAACACCGGAAGCTTCAATCAAGATGTAGTCATATTTTCCGGTTTTCATGAGACTTTCAATCTGATTAACCATGTCAGATTTTAATGTACAGCAGATACATCCGTTTGTGAGTGGAACGATGCTGCTAGTGTCAGTAATTTTTGCTTCCTGAGAAATGAGCCGTTCATCAACATTTACTTCGCCAATATCATTTACGATTACTGCAACTTTATAACCTTTCTGATTTGTTAAAACCTTGTTTAAAAGCGTTGTTTTTCCCGCTCCAAGGTAACCGCACAACAAAGTGATTGGAATCTTTTTCTTTGCCATTTTTTCAACCTCTATGAAAATTTATTTTTGACATTTTAAAGTGAATTTGGGAATCATTCTTAAATTCATCTTGCTAAATATAATAAAAATCGGGCGGAAAGTGTATATAATCTTTGAAAAATCGTATTTGAATTTTCCATACAGATAATTTATCATTGGAATATGGCTGACAGCACCTTTGATAAACTTGTTTCCGGGTTAAGTTTTGATGACCGGCAATCTTTACTTGAACGCATAAATAAAAATTCAGTTCCGACCGTTCAACTGGCAGACAATGAGAATTTTTATCAGGACAAGGGTTCAAATCTTCATATAAAATACGAAGGAGAATCTTTTTTTTATAAGATTTATCTCTGGTTCCGTTCGCTTTTGCAAAAAAGAACTTCCGAAGAACTTTACAATGACGATGTTATTGCCGGAATTGCCCGTAAAATTTCTCATGAGCATCCGGGACTTTTAAATCACAGAACAAAATGCCTTGATTCTTTATATTTTGAGCGTCTGAAAGCTTTAAAAACTGCCGCTGATTTTTTTAAACCTTATGTTTTGAATATTGAAAATGATCCCGGTGATTTTTATGTATTTTTAAGTTCATTTGTGGCGCCCGAAATTTCTGAGCAGATAAACAAAGAGGCGGATCCTTTTTCAATTCCGTTTTCAAAAGAGGTGAGCACGGAGCAAAAGCCTGAACTCCTCAGAAAACTTGACGGAATTTTAAATAATCTCAGTAATCATTCAAAAAGTCAGCTTTATACGGCCGTTACTTCTATAAACTGGTTGCAGCATTTTTGTGCACTGCCGTTTTTGCATTTTATGGCGCAGTTTACAAATGTTTCCGGTTCGGAATTTACCTGTCCGTATCGCAATGCCCGCACGGATTATGATCTTTTTGCTTCGGTTTTTAATGATGTCAGGACTTTTCAAAATGAAACTCTGGAGGCAGTTTTTCTTTTTACGGCAAAAAAAGGAATCACGAATAATGCTCAGGATAAAGATGTTGAGCGCGCCGTAAAAGAATTTCTGATAAAGGCAAATTCTAATTTGAGTCTGATTCAAATGTATATGACTTGCGTTCCGAATATCAGGCTTGGAAAAGTTATCAGCGAAAATTATGACTGGCAGCCGGATAATATGCCTGGCGCTGAAGCATGGTTCGTGGCATTTAGAACTCAGTGGCGCAAAATTATTGAAATCAGATGGAAAGAATGGCTGCGGGAACGTAAAAAATCTTTGCTGGCAGACAGTTTGAGTAATGATTTTTCTATGAATGAATTTCCGACGATGGAATTTGAGCCGTGGAAAAATATTTTTATCCCTGTGAATTTCAATTATGAGTTGACGGGCGGTTTTTTGTCCTGGTTTGTTACGGAGCATTACGGCGCCTGCTCTGGGCCTATGAATGAAGTCGTGACTGAAGGAATTTTTATAAAAAATGAAAATCGCGCGGAATATTCTGAGGCGCTGAATAATTTTGTGCGCGCGGTAAAAGAAATGGAAAATCTTTTGGATTTGCTTTCGCCAAACGGTGAATTTGGAATGCGTTTTGAAGAAATCAACACTTCAAAAATTCATTCTTTGCAAAATCAAAATTCAATTGATTCAATGATGCGCACTGTTGAAAATAATGTCCGAAAGATTGCAGTTGAGTTTAAAGAAAATATAAAAAAGATTCTTGATGTTTATCACGGATTTTTTGATGATGACCGCGACGGCCAGCATGAAACTTTGCAGAACTGGCTTACGATTAAAGGCCGCGACAACCGGCTTTGGCGTGATAAACTTGGCGAAATTCGTGAACTTTTGAAGAAATTTCTTTTCTATATTGAAGAACTTGAGCCGATTGATGCTCAGACTTCCATGTAATTTTTTTGAAATATGAATTTGTCCAGCGATAATCGTTTTGTTTTTTTTGATTTTATTTTTGACGGAAAAATTTTAAAAAATGCTCCAGTTTGCGGAATGACGCTGAAAAAATGCGGAAATATGCGTTTTCGCTGGAATGAAAAAAATGAACTCAGAAATGCCGTGTTAACGGAACTTTCGGGCGCGGACGGTGCAGTGAATAATGGCGAGGCTGTGCCAGGCGCGGAAAATGCAGTGACGAATGGCAATGCCGTGCCGGACGCGTGGGATTGGGTGACGAATGGCAATGCCGTGCCGGACGCGTGGGATTGGGTGGCGAATGGCAATGCCGTGCCGGACGCGTGGGATTGGGTGACGAATGGCAATGCCGTGCCGGACGCGTGGGATTGGGTGGCGAATGGCAATGCCGTGCCGGACGCGTGGGATTGGGTGACGAATGGCAATGCCGTGCCGGACGCGTGGGATTGGGTGGCGAATGGCAATGCCGTGCCGGACGCGTGGGATTGGGTGACGAATGGCAATGCCGTGCCGGACGCGCACGCGAATTTCACTCAGAACAAAGTATTCCCTGTTGCCGTTGAGTTAATTCATTCCAAAAAAGTAATTGATTTGGCTGAATCTGGACAATGCAAAAATGCCAGCGGTGCGGAAAATAAAAATAATGACGAAAATTTTCCGGGCGGCGTGCTGGACAAAATATCCGGGACTTTGGCAGACGGAATTATCACGGCGGATAAAAATTTTATGCCGGTTGTAACCGTTGCGGACTGTATGCCGATTTTTCTTTTTGATAAGGCAACTGAAACTTTTGGAATTGTCCATTCCGGTTGGAAGGGCACAGGAATCGCGGCAGAAGCGGCCTTTCTGATGTGCAAAAATCACGGAGCGCGACCTGAAAATATTTCTGTGATTCTAGGTCCGCACATTCGTGAATGTTGTTATATCGTAAATGCGGAGCGCGCTGAATATTTTAAAACTGAGTTTACTCCTGATTGCGTGCAGGAACTTGAAGAAGGCGGAAAATGTTTTGCCGGTGGACGAGGCCTTCCTGTCAAATGGAATAATGGGGACGGCAAACTTTACAGACTTTCTCTTGAAAAAGCGAATCTTGCCGTGTTAAAAAAATGCGGAATTCCTTTTGAAAATATCAATGTCATAAAAGAATGTACGTGTTGTAATCAGATTTTTGGTTCAAACCGCCGCGAAACTGCCGAGTGGAACGCACTTCATTTTCCGGACGAAAAATTGCCGGCAATTCCGCCTTTTACAGTTCAGGCGGCGTTTATTCGTTTTTAGTGCGGGATATGAAAATCAATTTTTTCTAAAATTTCATTGCACGGAAAATCTGTTCAGCATCTGATTCAATAAATTCTTTTGTTCTTGAAATATCTTTGCTGTCCGGAAGCCATGGATATTTTATGCTCAAAAGTTCTGCAGATTTTGCCGCATCATTTTCGGTGTTACGGAAAGTTTCAAACCAGTCAGAAAGGAATTCTGCCGTGTTTACCGGGATTTTTTCCGTGTGACTTGAAATATCCGTAATTATCCAGCGGTCTTTTTTGTAAGTTGTCGTAAAAATATCAGAACAGTACTCAACGTAAATCATATTGTCTTCGCCTTCCGTGTGAATCACAAAATAATTTACCTCATGATTTTTTATAGCCTTATTTTCCAGAGTTTTACCGTCTTCCTTGGTCAGAATTTCAGGTTTATCGGCGGAAGTTTTGAGTTCAATGCCGAGATTGCCTTTTTCACCGTCAATCATAAGTCCTGTAACTCCGTAAACACTTGAATGTGACCACTGCGATTCATCAGTTAAATACAAAAGCCATTCCTGAGGAGGCGGAAAACCGTGGTCGCCGTCGTAAGTTGTGCGCTGCTTGTCTATTACATAAATCTGAGTGACGGTTTTTTGAATTGCCTCCGCCGATTTTCCTTTTGAAAAATTCTGCAAAAGTGCCGTGTCCTTGTCGTTCACGCCACGCATAAATCCTTCAATTACCTGAGTGGAAGTTAAACCGGTCGGGGTATATTCCTTCATTCTGGAATTTCTTGTGTTAACGGCAATTATCACAAGAATTACGGCAACAACTGCACTTATGATGATTTTTGTCGTATTGCGCCGGATTGTTCGCTTTGCATTAACTCGTGAATGTTGTTTTTTTTCAAAATCCGCCGCTTTTTTTGCAAATTCTTCAGTTTGATTTTTTGTTCCGTCATTAAAAATGTTGCTGAGATTTTTTGACTGATAAAATAAATCAAGCGGAAATTCCGGAACTGGCGTTAAATCTTCACTGGCCTTTCCTTTTTGCTTTTTGCCAGGAAGATTTACCGCACTGCTGGTAAGTTTTAGTGCGCGGTCAATTTCATTACTAAGATTTGTATCAATTCCTTGAACGCTTAATTCAAGTGGCAAAAATCTTTTGTCAAGAATGTCAGCATTTCGTTCGTCAAGTTCTGTCGCGGTAAAAGGAAAACGTCCCGTCAGCGCCTTGTAGGCAATCACCGAACGTTCAAAACAAATTGCCGGCAAATCATAAAGAGTGGAATTAATCCAGTAGCCGTTTTGAACGGCCTCTTCCGATTTTTGCAGTGCCGCCGAAGAAGTTTTAAAGAGGCTTTCCGGCATAAAAAGGATTTTTGTGTTCTGGCCGTCAAGTTCAATAAGAATTCCGCCACCACCAATTGCGGGCAGGACAGTTTTTGCAAACGCACACTGAGTCAAAACGGAAATCACGGCATAAGAGGCATCAAAAGCAAGATTTTTTTCTTCCAAAGTTGAATCTTCTTTGCCGGCGTTTTCAAAAAATTCCAGCAAAGTTTTAGAATTTTCTGAAAATCCGCAATTGTCCGCGCAGTAAAAAACCAACGGAGAATTAAAGCCCGGGACAAATTCAGAACGCACAGTTTCAAAATTAAAAACCTGACTTTTAAAGTGGTAGTGATTATTTTCAAAACTGTCGCAGGTAAAAAGAATTCCCTGCTGGCTGATAACTGAATCATATTTTGTTTTACCAAAAATATATTCATCAAGCATTGAATTTAATCTGATTTCATTGTCCCAAACTTTTACAAGCTGCATTATTTACCTTCCGTTAGTTCCGTTTGAATTATATAAATATTTAAAGTAATCCATATTTGTGCTGTAAGTTACATCGGCATTTTTCAAAGTGGTTTTGTAAGATTCCATACTTCGCCAGAAAGTAAAGAATTCCGGGTCTTTGTTATATGCTTCCGCGTAAATTGCAGCGGCCTGTGCATCCGCATTACCTTTAATTTCCTCAGCTTTTTTGTATGCACTAGAAGAAATTGCAAGTTTTTCGCTTTCTACACGACCAAGCCACTCAGCCTTTTTTCCCTCTCCGCGCGAACGGTAAGCCTGGGCAACCTGATTTCGTTCCTTAATCATACGATTGTAAACTGATTCTGTAAGTTCATCAGAATATTTAATCTGGCGCGGCACAATATCAATCAGTTCAATTCCAAAATCCGGCACAAGTTTATTTGCTTCGGCTGTCATTTCTTTGCACAGAACATTTCTTCCTTTTTGAATTAACTCGCTGTCTGTGTTTGTGTTGACTAAATCTTCAATTGCCTTTGAATCTTCGTCCTCCGCTTCGTTTTCTTTTTCCGAATTTTTAATGTCGTTGATAATATTAGAACTTCTGACAATTTCGCTGAGTCGGTTTTGAGTAATGATTGTTCGTGTGGCAGAATCAACAATGTCGCTCAAACGGTTGTAGGCGTTGTCCACAGTTGTAAAACTCTGATAAAATTTTACAGGGTCACTTATGCGCCATCTTGAAGTGGTGTCAACGACAATAAACTGCTTTTCTTTTGTAGGAATTCTCTGAGGATCTCCGTCCAGCGAAAGAATCAGTTTTGTGTACTTTGTAGTTTTGTCTAAAAATGGGATTTTAAAGTAAATTCCCGCTTCCGTGTGAGTTCCAACAATACTTCCGAATCTTGTGATTACAACCTGATTTCCTTCATCAATTGTATAAAGCGAAGATGCAAGAACAATTACCGCAATTACAACGACCACAAGTCCAATAATTTTATTTTTTATTTTAGATGCCATAATTTTCTCCGTTTGATTTTTTTACTCTTTAAAAGTTTTTACAGGAACAAGATTTTCAAGTTTACCATCAATAAGTTCCGGTTTATTTTCACCACCCATAACTTCTTCCATAGTTTCAAGGTAAAGTCGTTCCCGGGTTACACGCGGAGATTTTTTATATTCTTCGTAAACTGAATTAAATCTTGCAACATCACCTTTTGCTTTATTTACACGTTCTGCAGCATAACCTTCCGCAATTTGAATCTGGCGGTCAGATTCACCCTGAGCAAGCGGAATTTCCTTGTTATAAGCTTCTTTTCCTTCGTTGATAAAGCGGTTCATATCCTGAGTCGCCTTGTTTACATCCTCAAAAGCATCCTGAACGCCACTTGGAGGCACAATATTCTGCAATCTAACGGCACTAACGCTGATTCCAAGTCCAAGAGAATCAAAATTTTCGTTCATCATATCAAGGGCAAGAGTTTCAATATTGGAACGTTCGCTACCCATAACATCAAGAATTGGACGGTCGCCCACAAGAGTGTTAATCACAGAACGGGAAATGTCGCGGATTGTTGATTTTTTTTCATAAACGCCAAAAAGCCACTGCTTAGGATCTACAATTTTGTACTGAATAATCCACTCAACATCAACAATATTAAGGTCGCCAGTGAGCATTGTACTTTCCGCAGTAATATTGTTTTTATATTCATTCTGACGGCCTTCATTTATAGTTTTAAAGCCAAACTGCTCTGTCTGAACAATTTTTACAGGAACTTTATAAGCCTTATCAATTCCAAACGGCAATTTAAAGTGAAGTCCAGAGCCAATCGTTTCGTAATATCTGCCAAAACGAGTGATAACCGCTTCTTCCGTTTCGTCTACAATATAAAAACTTGAAAAACCGGCCGCAATCAGCACAACAAGAATTACAATCCACACAATCAGTTTAGAACTAAAACGCTTAAACTTTCCAAATTTTCCCTTAGAGTTCTGACTTTGTTCAGCCATAGAATCCTCCTCTCAAACGTAAAACTTTAGAGATGTCTCTCCCCCTAAAGATAAAAAAGATTGATTTAAATTACAATGATTTTTTTTCTGCAGAATTTTGATCTTTAAGTTTCATTCCGGTCATAGTGCAAAATGCAATGTCCGTGTCAGTGTCATCATAAACTTTTACCTGAAAAATGCACGTTGACCGGCCGTTTTTTATCAAAGACGCTTCCGCAAAAAGTTCAGAGTCCTTTGGACTTGCCAGAAAAGAAATTTGACTCGTAACCGAAACAACTTTTTCCGAATTATTAAAATTAGATGCAACCGCAAACGAAAAATCCGCGAGCGTAAAAATTGCCCCGCCCATCACGTGTCCCATGCCGTTCAAGTGCCTTTCTTCAATTTTAAAACTGCACTTAGAATAAAAATCCCCGACTTCAATAATTTTACAGCCCGCCTGAGCCGTCGCAAACCTGTCCTTTTCAAAAAATTCCTGCGCCTTAGTCAAATTATCCATAAAAAACATTTTATACACCGGCAGTTTTTTTGTCATTTATATATGGGCGCATTTTTGCTTCACTACGGCTTTGCCTACGTTTCGCAAAAAACGGGCTTTCCAGGGTTCCGCTATCGCTTCAAACTTTTGCACTCCGCACCAGAACAATGGTGCTACGTTTGCAAAAGTTCACGCTACGCGTGCCCTTCCAATCCCATTGCGCAAGAATAGTAAAGATTTTACGTGAAATTCTATAAATTTTGTGCTAGAGTAAAACCTATATGTCGCAATTTGAAGTTCTTAACGGTTTTCCGCTGGGATTAGGCGCGGTTCTGACCCCTGAAGGAACTAATTTCAGCCTGTATAGCAAAGATGCAACCAGAGTTTTGCTGTGCCTTTTTGAAAAAGATGATTCTTCTGTACCATTTCAGACAATTGAACTGGACCCCTTAAAAAACAGAACAGGAAATATTTGGCACGTGCTTGTAAAAGGTGCCGGAGCGGGGTGTCTTTATCTTTATAGAGTTGATGGACCTTACAATCCGCCGTCAGGATTAAGATTTTCTTTTTCAAAATATCTTTTTGACCCTTATGCCAAGGCCTTTTCTTCTGGTTCAGTTTTTAAAACTTACAATAAACTTCATAAAAACGGAAATATTGAACGTCCAATGGAAGATTTGTCGGAATTTCCAAAATGCGTTGTCGTTGATGATTTTGCATTTGACTGGGAAGGCGACAAACCTCTGAATTATCCTCTTGAAAAATCTGTAATTTACGAAACTCATCTTAAAGGTTTTACGGCTTCAAAAAGTTCTGAACTTGACCGTAAAATTGCCGGAACTTACAAAGGATTTACTCAGAAAATTGATTATTTAAAAAATCTTGGAATTACTGCGGTTGAATTTCTGCCACTTTACGAATTTGATGAAAACGAAAACGGCAATATTGATCCAAAAACCGGCGAAAAACTCGTGAATTACTGGGGCTACAGTACAATCGGATTTTTTGCGCCAAAAACTTCTTATTCTTCGGACAAAACTCCCGGTGGCAGCGTTACAGAATTTAAGCAGATGGTAAAAGAAATGCACAAAGCGGGCATTGAGGTAATTCTTGATGTTGTTTACAACCACACTGCAGAAGGAAACGAGCACGGTTACACTTTTGAATTCCGCGGATTGCAAAATGATGTTTACTATAAGTTGCCGTGGGGCGAAAATCAGTACTATATGAATTACAGCGGATGTGGCAATACCGTGAACTGTAATCATCCAGTGGTTTATGATTTTATTCTTGATTCTTTGCGTTACTGGGTTTTGAATATGCACGTGGACGGTTTCCGTTTTGATCTGGCATCAATTCTTACACGCGGACAAAATGGCGCGGCACTTGCACTTCCGCCGCTGACAAATGCAATTAACGAAGATCCTGTCCTTGCAAATACAAAAATCATCGCAGAACCTTGGGATGCGGCTGGACTTTATCACGTGGGAAATTTTCCGGGCGGAACAAGATGGAGCGAATGGAACGGAAGATTCCGTGACGATATTCGGCGGTTTATCCGCGGTGACGAAAATGCATCCACGGCGGCCGCAACACGAATTGCCGGAAGTTCAGATCTTTACAATCATGATGGGCGTTCCCCGCTCAGTTCCGTGAATTTTATAACCTCGCACGATGGTTTTACTCTGAATGATCTTGTAAGTTATAACGGCAAGCACAATGAACGCAACGGCGAAGATAACCGCGACGGCAGCGACGACAATTTCAGTTACAATCACGGTTTTGAAGGCGATTGTACAAATCCAAAAATTGAAAATTTACGAATCCGCAAAATCAAGAATTTTTTGCTTTATCTGATGATTTCGCAGGGCGTTCCTATGATTCTTGGTGGCGATGAAATGCGCAGAACTCAAAATGGAAACAACAACGCCTATTGCCAGGACAACGAAATCAGCTGGCTGGACTGGAATTTTGCGCAAAAAAACGCGGGACTTGTCCGGTTTACTTCAAATCTCATAGAATTAAGAAAAAATCACAATATTTTTAGTCGCAGAACTTTTTTCAAGGATTCTTATTCCAGCAATACAATTCCGGAAATTAACTGGTATGATGTAAATGCAAAAAATCCTGACTGGGCTAAAATGAAACGATTTTTGGGTTTTAAACTCAACGGTCAGAATCTTGATAATGATTTTTATGTTGCGACAAACATGGATCTTTATGATTTAACCGTAACTTTACCGGCTTTAAGTGGCAATAAAAAATGGTACCGACTTGCAGATACCAGTTTTGAAAGCCCTGAAGATATTCTTGAAAATGGAAAAGAAGAGTTGCTTCTTGAACAGCGTCGTTATGTTTTACTTTCAGGCGCATCCATAATCTTAATAAGCAAATAAACCAATCGGAGGTTTTATAAAATGGAATTCAACAAAGAAGAATTCAAAGAAAAATTATCTGCACGTTTGCGCAGACAGTACGGAAAGGACATTTCTCAGGCTAACAAGCACGACCTTTTTGACGCAGTTTCAGCAGTTGCACGAGAAATGATTATGCCAAACTGGATGGCAACTCGTAACGAATACGAAAAAAAGCCTACAAAACAACTTTATTACTTGTCTGCAGAATTTTTGATGGGCCGTGCAATGAGCAACAACCTGATTAATGCGGGAATTAAAGATTCGGTAGAAGAAGTCCTCAAGGAAATGAACATTGATTACAACATGATTGAAGATGAAGAACCTGATGCCGGACTTGGAAACGGCGGTTTGGGACGTCTTGCAGCATGTTTTCTTGATTCCCTCGCGACACTTGATTATCCGGGACATGGTTACGGAATCCGCTACGAATATGGAATGTTTGAACAGAGAATTCAGGACGGCTACCAGGTTGAATATCCTGACAACTGGCTTGCTCACCGTGACCCATGGGAAGTTAAACGTTCAGATTTAGCCGTTACAGTAAAATTTGGCGGAAATATCGCGTACGGAAAAACTCCAGACGGACAGCCAAGTTTCCACATCGAAAATGCAGAAGAAGTAACGGCAACTCCTTATGATATGCCAATTATTGGTTATGACACAAAAACCGTAAACACGCTGCGTTTGTGGCAGGCATCATCTCCAAACGGATTTGATTTACAGCTTTTTAATAACATGGAATATAACCGCGCCGTTGAACGCCAGAACAGTGCAGAAAACATCAGCCGCGTTCTTTATCCTAACGACAACGGTCCAAGCGGCAAGGCACTCCGCCTTAAGCAGCAGTATTTCTTCAGTTCAGCATCATTGCAGGATTTAGTTCGTCACTACGTTGCAGATTACGGCACAGATTTTTCAAAATTTGCAGAACTTCACGTAATTCAGCTGAACGATACTCACCCGGTTGTTGCAATCCCAGAACTGATGCGTATTCTTATGGACGATTACAATGTCGGTTGGGACGAAGCCTGGGACATCGTGACTCACACATTTGCATACACAAACCATACAATTCTTGCCGAAGCGCTTGAAAAATGGCCAATTTCAATTTTCCAGGGACTTTTGCCTCGAATTTATCAGATTGTAGAAGAAATTAACCGCCGTCTGGTAATTGATCTCCGTCAGAAATTTCCGAACGATTATTACAAGCACGAACACATGGCAATCATTCATAACAACATGGTTTACATGGCGTGGATGGCAATTCATTCCTGCTTTAGTGTAAACGGCGTTGCAGAACTTCACACAAAATTGCTCAAGGAAGTTGAACTCAAAGACTGGTATTCAATCTACCCTGAAAAATTCAACAACAAGACAAACGGAATTACTCAGCGAAGATGGCTTTTGACGGCAAATCCAAAACTCGCAGATTTTATTACAAAGCGAATTGGACACGGCTGGGAAAAGAATCTTGAAAAACTCAAGGAACTTGAAAAATTCGTTGACGATGAAGAATCAATTAACGAAATCATCAGAATCAAGTCTGAAAATAAACAGGCGCTCGCTGAATTCCTTAAGCATACTCAAAATGAATTCCTCGACCCAGAATCAATTTTTGACGTCCAGGTAAAACGACTGCACGAATACAAACGCCAGTTACTGAATGTTCTTCACATAATGTATCTTTACAACCGCCTTGTTGAAGACCCTTCATTCAATCCACCGCCAAGAACGTTTATTTTTGGTGCAAAGGCCGCTTCCGGTTACCGCCGCGCAAAATCAATCATCAAACTGATTAATACCGTTGCCGACCGCGTAAACAATGACCGCCGTGTTCGTGGAAAAATCCGCGTGGTATTCATTGAAAACTATCGCGTTTCCGTTGCAGAAAAGATTTTCCCGGCCGCAGATGTTTCAGAACAGATTTCTACCGCCGGACTTGAAGCGTCAGGAACTTCAAATATGAAATTCATGTTGAACGGTGCCCTGACTCTTGGAACAATGGACGGTGCCAATATTGAAATTTTTGAAAAAGCTGGCAAAGAAAACGGATTCGTGTTCGGACTTTTGACAGAAGAAATCAAAAAAATGGAAGCCGACCATTCATACAATCCACAGCACTATCTTGAATGTAACCCATCCCTCGCAAAAGTTGTAGAACAGCTTGTAGACGGCACTTACGACCCGACCCACCAGTTATTCAAAGAACTTCACGATTCCCTTGTTTACGGTGTAGAAGGCCAGCGCCCAGACGTTTACTACCTGCTCGCAGATTTTGACTCATATTGCAAGTCACAGGAAAAAATCGCCGAAGCCTACGCCGACAAAAAATCCTGGGCACGAAAAACTTTAATCAACATCGCCAACAGCGGAAAATTCTCTTCAGATCGCACAATCGAAGACTACGTCCGCGACATCTGGCACTTGAAAAAAGTAGTTTTAAAATAGCGCTTAATTTTTTTTACACGGGGGCACGCCACAAAGCAAAATCACCCGGAAAATTCCAGAATTTTCAGTCCAGTTTGCTTTGTGTCGCCGGCTGTTCCGCAGTTCGGTAACCCTCAAAGTCCTCGGCGCACAAATAGTGCGCCTGCGGGCTTCCGCTTCGGCAACTGAAGTTGCCTTCGCGGCTGCTCCATAGCCTTGCCCAAAAGTCCAACCGCTAGAAAATTCACCATTTTTCACAAAAAATTCATTTTTTTTTCAGATTTTTGGTAAAAAACGCATTTTTGCGTCAATTACTATAGTAAGGGAATTTTTCCCTGGGAAATTATTATGGGCATCTCTAAAAATTGCAATTTTTAGAGGCTCTCATTATAGTAAGGAGGACGTAGAATGCCTGAAAAACACAAACTTTCACCGGCGGAGAAATGGGAACGATTGACATTCGCCGATGATTTCATTTTTTGCAGAGTTCTGGAAAAAAATCTGGATATTACAAAAGAAATCCTGGAACTACTGCTGGATATCAAAATTGACAGAGTAGAACTGTCATCTGCTCAAAAAGACTGTAAAACAGATTATTTGCGCAAAGGAGTAAGGTTCGACGTTTATGTCAAAGACGGAAGTGGCCGTTGCTTTGACATCGAAATCCAAACATCACATTTTACAGACCTGGCAAAAAGAGCAAGATATTATCAGGGCGTCATGGACGTAGATAATCTGATGGCCGGCGAAAATTACAAAAATTTAAAAGATTCTTATGTAATTTTTTTATGTATTGGTGACCCATTTGGCCTAGGTCTGCCAGTTTATACTATCCGCAACCGCATAGACGAAGCCCCCAGCGAAGTAATCGATGACGGCAGACTTTCTGTCTTTTATAACGCAAAACTCTATGCTAAAATGAAGTCACAAAAACTTCAGGCGTTTTTTAACTATCTGAGCCGGCAAAAATCGGATTCCGATTTGACAGACCGGCTTGCTGAACTTGTAGACAGCCTGAAAATCTCACCAACAGAAAGGAAGGACTATATGACACTTTCAGAGATGATTCAGGAAAACAGGGAAGAAGGATTTAAAGAAGGTAGAACTGAAGGAATTGCACAGGGACTTTCTCAAGGGCGAATTGAAACTGCAAAAAACTTACTTAAAAAACACTATGAACCATCTGATATTGCAGAGTGTACTGGACTCTCTTTAGAACAGGTGCTTGCTTTGCAGAAGGAAAATTGTGTGACAATCTGCTAAACGGCAGTTTATTTTGTAGGGTTTTATTCTAAGAAATTTCTTACTTGCAAAAATAACGATTTTTATATAACTTTAAACAGATAATTTAGAAAGTTTTAGCAGCCTTAAGCTGCGTCCCGAACCTTTTGGTGACGGTAAAAAATTATTATTGACCCAAAAAAAACGGTCAAAAAAGGGAGTTTTCTTATGAAAATGACAAAAATTTTAGTTGGTGCTTTAGCCGCTGTTGCTTTAGTTGCAGGTCTTACAGGTTGTCAGAAAGAAATTGGTGACATTGAATGGGGTGGAACTTTCTCTTCAGGTGATGGCACAAAAGACCTTACTGTAAAACAGACAAACGAAACTGATGCTATTATCCGCGGTATGAAAATGCTTACTCTCAAACACACTGGTGCTAACATTGTTGTAAGAATTTATGATCAGGATGAAAAATCAAAAGACGGTATGGCTGGTTATGCATGGAACATTACATCTGCAAAAAATGATGAAGGTGTTACACTCTATAATTTCTTTGTTCTTGGTGTAAGAAGTGCAGAAGGTAAGAGACAGTATTACCTTTCTTATTTTGCAAACATTGCAGAAGACAATTTAGGTGCAGAAAACTTTGGTTCTACAGGAACAAAGACTGCTTATGATGCAAATGTAACAGAAGCTTATGAAATTGAGATTGTAAAGGCATTTACTGATTTTACACAGGCTTTGGATGATGATGGAACTTTAACAGTTGCTATTAGTATTATTACTTCTGATGATGAGAAAGAGGTTCAGACTGTAAAACTTATGTCAGTCGGTGATAATGCTGAACAGACAGCTTCTGCAACTCTTGATCTTACAAAATGTTATGAAATTACAACAGTAGCAACTATTAATGTAACTGAATATGGTCTTGAAACATCAGATCAGAAAATGGGTGCATACGCAAACATTTATGCTGGAAAAACTCTTAATGCTAAATGGTCATACTATGATGTTACAGGAAATCCAATTCCTGTAGCTGGTGGTGACATTTCTGCAAGCCCAGTTGTTGCTGGCGACATTGAATGGAACTAGTTTTTACTAGTCTAAAAAACTAACTGTTTTGTTGGTTTTGAGATTCCGAACTAAATTCGGAGTGACAATGTTTCAAATCTGGAATGTTGAGTTTCAAGTTTGAGATAACGGTAAAAACAAAACGGTTATAAAAAAAGGCAGTTCATTTTGGACTGCCTTTTTTGTTTTTAAAATCTGAACTCTATTCCAAGGTTTACATTCATTCTGAATATTGAAATACCGGATGGCTGTGAAGAAAGTAAATATTCTGTGGGGTTTTCCCATATACCTGTAGAAACTACTGTTCGTTTGTACAAATAATTTGTAACAAGTTTTCCGTGAATTTCCGGGCTAAAGAGAGTTAAAAAATCAGCATACAAGTGAACGTTATTTTCTAACTGGTACGAGGTAGAAAATCCTATTTTAAATACATTAAAAAAACAGTTTGTAAAGGCAATCATAGTGTAATCATAGCCGGTATCATTCGCGTCGGAATGATAGTCTCTTGAAACAACATAACTGTAAGGTGTAATTAAAGCCTGCAAGTTCAGCGTCAGATTTTTTAAATAAACTTTTGCATTAGCGCCTAAAAAAATATAATTTGCAGACCGTGCATACGTAATGTCAGAACATTTTGCCTGCATTGCATATTCGCTGTCCCAGGCAACATTTGTGCCGTTTTTGCTATAATCCTGATTTCCAAAATATCCGTAGCCATTTTCTGCACTAAAAGAATCAAAAGCATATTCAAATTGTGCTACCGGCGCTACAGAAAGAAATTTTTTGATTTTAAAATCATAAGATAATTCAACGTTCCAGTTAAAATTTTGTGAACCGTAATTATCAAAATATGCAAAATTAGTCTGTAAATCGTAAGCCCAGTCTAAATCGTGCATATATCCAGTTCCAAGCGGAAAAAGATAATTAAAGTTTCCTTTAAGGTGAATGTCTTTCCAGCCGGCTTCGCCAGTAAAACCGAGCGTATAAAATGCCGGATGCTGCCATTCAAGATAACTGACTTTTAAATTGTTGTCATAAGAAGAAAATAAATATTCTCCTAACTGCTCATAAGTGTAACCGTCTGTTTTTTTGAAACTGATAAAAAAATCAGCGGGCAGAGCATTTGCAGTTTCAAAAATCAAAAATATTGTTCCCACAATTCCCCAAATTTTTTTCATAAATCTATTTCCTTTTTTGTTGGCCTTGTTTTATAAAATCCATGTGCGAAAGTTTTTTGCGGCTTGCGGGCGGAGGGGGCAGATTTTCGCTTTTTGTGGATTTTTGTGGTTTGTGCTGCTTCCAGACTGGAATGCGTTTTTTGGTTTCGCCGTTTTCTACCACTTTTTGCCATTCTTCCGGTTCTGGGACTTCAAAACGCAGGTGTTCATTTGTAAACGGGTGGTCAAATTCTAATGTGCGGGCGTGCAGGGCCAGGCGGCCAAAAGGATCTGTGCGGGCAAGGTAATTTTCGTCGCCGGCAAGGGTGTAGCCTTTGGAAGCAAGGTGCGCACGAATCTGATTTTTGCGGCCGGTATCAAGTTCAAGTTCAAAAAGTGTAAAATCTTTGCCGGAAATTAAAATTTTATAATTTGTGCGCGCGGTTATTGTTTTGAATTTCTTTGCATTTTCGCCTTTTGGAACAAATCCAAAGTTGTGCGAATTATAGGCAAGTTCGTCCGTGATTGTGCCACTTGGCGCAAGTTTTGGCGCTTTTGGATTTTCGGGATTTTCTGCAACGGCGTGATAAATGCGGCCGGTAACCATTTTTTGCCAGTTGTCCATGATTTTTTTCTGTGCGGCTTCTGTTAATGCAAACATCATAACGCCGGAAGTGTCGCGGTCCAGGCGGTGAACTACAAGTGGTTTATGATTTCTTGAAAAAGTACCGCGCTTTCTCATCATTTGTTCTAAAACTTCTACTGCGGTACGCGCCTTGCTGCCCGGGTAAGGACAAGAAAGCATGCCGGACGGTTTAAAAATTACGGCAAGATATTCGTCTTCGTATAAAACTTCAATTTTTTCGTGACCAAAATCTGCTTTGTGTTCTTTTTTATATTCTGTACTAGCTCTGACCATAGCGGAAATTATAATAAAAATATTGTAAGTGTTCACGTAGGCGGGGCTGTTTATGTTTTTGGACGGGGATTTTGTGGCAGGCAATGGAGCACCGGCGAAGGCTTTTTCAAAAGCCGATGCCGAAGCCCGCAGGCGCACAATTTGGGCGCCGAGGACTTTGAGGGTTACCGAAGTGCGGAACTGCCGGTGATGCGAAGCAGCAGCCACCCGTAAAAATATTTGCGAAAAAATCCGTCTTATTGTAAAAATCGGTAAAAAAGAGCATAATTTTACAATCTTTTCAAAGTATTTCAATCAGCAAAACTTTCAATTTCTCATTATTTTTTAAGGACTTCTTATGTTTAAGCCAAGTTTTAAACCTGAACTGATTAACAGTCTGAAATCTTACAATTTTAAAACTTTTATTAGCGATTTAATTGCCGGTATGATTGTTGGTATTGTGGCGCTGCCGCTTGCCATTGCGTTTGCCATTGCTTCTGGCGTTGAACCGGCTGCCGGAATTTTTACTGCCATTATTGCGGGATTTTGTATTTCGGCACTGGGCGGAAGTCGCGTGCAGATTGGCGGTCCGACCGGCGCTTTTACGGTGATTATTTACGGCATTGTTGCAAACGAAAATCTTGGGTTGACTGGGCTTGCCACGGCCACGATTCTTGCGGGAATTATTTTGATTTTGCTGGGCGTTTTTAAAATGGGCGGACTTGTAAAATTTATTCCGTACACGATTGTTACAGGTTTTACGGCTGGCGTTGCAGTTACGATTGCGACCGGTCAGTTTGGTGATTTTTTTGGCGTTCATCTTGCAAGTGCGCTGCCGGCTACAATTCTTGGCGAAAGTTATACAAAGGTGCCGGGAAATTTTCTGCCTAAGATGATTCTTTTTGTGAAGTCCTTTGGTTTTACGGACTGGAGCGTGGCGGCTTCGTGGTATCCGCTGATTATGGCGGTTGTGAGCCTTGCGTTTATTTTTATCTGGTCAAAATTTGTAAAGAAAATTCCGGGAAGCATTATTGTGATTGTGCTTTCGACGGTTGTTTCGGTGCTGCTTTCAAAATTTGCGGGCCTTAACTGCGACACTATCGGAAAATTTGCAGATGGAACGGCGCATTATCAGATTCCGAATATTTCTCAGCTCAAGCCGACTATGCCGGATTTTAGCCTCAAGACGATTATTGACGTTTTTCCGTCTTCAATTTCTATTGCGGTGCTGGCCGCTATTGAATCTTTGCTTTCTGCTGTCGTTGCGGACGGTATGATTGGCTCAAAACACGATTCTAACACAGAACTGATTGCTCAAGGCGTTGCGAACATTGCGTCTCCGATTTTTGGAGGAATTCCTGCGACGGGAGCAATTGCAAGAACGGCTACAAATATTAAAAACGGCGGAAAAACTCCTGTTGCGGGAATTGTTCACGCCCTGACTTTACTTTTGATTTTGCTTTTCTTTGGAAAATACGCTTCCTACATTCCAATGCCGGCCCTTGCGGCAATTTTGATTAACGTGGCATGGAATATGGCGGGATTTCCGGCAATCAAAGCGCTGATGAAAGGTCAAAAATCTGATGCTTTTGTGTTTATTGTTACATTTTTGATTACGGTTTTTGTTGATTTGACGGTTGCAATTGCGGTTGGACTCGGTTTTGCCGCCTTCTTCTTTATCAAAAAAATGATTGACTTGAGTTCCGTTCAAAATGAAGATGATTTTTTAACGGCCGGAATTGAACATGACCGCCCCGCAGAAAATCTTGATATTCCGCACGACACGCTGATTTTTGAAGTTGAAGGTCCGCTGTTTTTTGGTACAGTCCGAAAATTTGAACTTGCCACGGAACGCGCTCAGGCTCAGTGCAAGGTTTTAATTTTGCGAATGAGAAACACGTCTTATCTTGATGCCGGCGGTGTAAGGGCTCTGGAACAGTGTAAACAAGCCTGCGACCGTAAAGGAATCACGATTGTCATAAGCGGAATTCACGCTCAGCCTTATAAACTTCTGGAAAAATCAGGAATGGCAGACAAACTTGGCAGAAATAATATTTTTAACAATATTGTTCCGGCATTGGAGCGGGCTAGAGAAATTGTAAATTAGTGTCGTTCAAAGTGGTTTACGTTCATTGACCTAAGTCTTTTATAGTTTTATACTACTTAGCAATATGATGACTAAAGACGTTACCCTACATTACTGTAAAACTGTAATTTTTAGGTGATGTCTTTTTTTTTTGCCCAAATTCTGATTTGTTTCAGGTTTGGGTTATTTTTTATATACAGGTACAGGGGACTTTATGATTTGTCAAGACAAAGCAGTTTTGTTGCTGGCTAACGGACTGGTTTTTGAAGGTTATGGAATTGGAGCTACTGGAACCGTAATCGGGGAAGCAGTTTTTACAACTGGAATGACCGGTTATCTGGAAACGCTTACTGATCCAAGTTATTTTGGTCAGATTGTAACTCAGACTTTTCCACTGATTGGTAACTACGGTGTTATTCCTCATGATTTTGAAAGTTCAAAAATTCATATCCGCGGTTACATTGTCCGAAGTCTTTGTGATGAACCGTCAAACTTCCGTTGTACCGGCGAACTGAATGATTTTCTGGTAGATAATAAAATCATCGGGCTAGCCGGAATTGATACCCGTAAACTTACAAAAGTTTTGCGTGAAGCCGGCGTTATGAACGGTATGATTATCAGCGGTAATTCTCCGGAAGCGCAGAAAGCCTTTGCCGCTCTTGAAAATCCTGACGAAAAACAAAAACTTCTTGAAGAAATCAAAGCGTATGTAATCAAAGATGCCGTTGAATCTGTAACTCTTGATGCTGATAAAATTGAAGAACCGGCTGACGTTGTTTTTAAAACGAGTGCAGAATATCGTGCCGTGCCGGTTACAAAAGATGGTTTAAAAGTAAATGATCCTGTTGCCGCAATGAAAAACGGAAAGGGCAAAAAAGTTGTTCTTTGGGATTTTGGTGCAAAGGCAAATATTCGCCGTGAACTTTTAAAGCGTGGCCTTGAAGTTCAGACGGTCAGCGCAAAATCAACGGCAGAAGAAATTTTAAAACTCAATCCTGATGGAATTATGCTGAGTAACGGTCCTGGCGACCCTGCCGAAAACGTAGAAATCATCGAAAATATCAAAAAAATCTGCGAAAGTGGCAAGCCGGTTTTTGGAATTTGTCTTGGACACCAGATGCTGGCGCTCGCGCGCGGGGCAAAAACGTCAAAACTTAAATATGGGCACCGCGGCGGAAATCAGCCGGTAAAGCAGCTTACAACCGGCCGTGTTTACATTACATCTCAAAACCACGGATATGCGGTAAATAACGACAGTCTTCCGGCTTGTGCAAAACTCAGTTTTGTAAATACAAACGACGGCACTTGCGAAGGAATCACTTATACTGATATTCCGGCGTTCAGCGTTCAGTTTCACCCGGAAGCTAGCGGTGGGCCACTTGATACAAACTTTCTTTTTGATGAATTTGTAAACCTAATCAACAATCCGAATCTTTTTAAGAATTTTAAGACAGAATATAAGCGCATTGATGCAATTGAATATTTTGCTTCAACAATCAAAGAAACTAAGGGAGGGAATCTGTAATGCCTCTTAATAAAAAACTTCACAAAGTAATGGTAATTGGTTCTGGTCCTATTGTAATTGGCCAGGCAGCAGAATTTGACTACGCCGGAACTCAGGCTTGTAAAGCGTTAAAGGAACAGGGCCTTGAAGTTGTACTTGTAAATTCAAACCCGGCAACTCTTATGACTGATCATTCAATGGCAGATCATATTTATATTGAACCGCTCACGATTGAAACTGTGCAGCGAATCATTGAAAAAGAAAAACCGGATTCAATTCTTTCGTCTTTGGGTGGTCAGACCGGACTTACTCTTTGTATGGAACTTGCAAAATCAGGATTCCTTGCAGAACACAATGTCACTTTGCTTGGTGCAAAACCGGAAACTATTGATAAGGCAGAAGACCGCCAGATGTTCAAGGACACAATGGAATCTATTGGCGAGCCTTGTATTCCGTCAAAAGTTGTAACAACTTACGAAGATGCTTACGATTTTATGAAAAACGGAATTGGTTTACCGGCAATTATTCGTCCTGCATTTACACTTGGCGGAACTGGCGGCGGAATTGCAACTACGGAAGAAGAATTTGACGAAATTGCGCATAATGGGCTTCACCGTTCGCCAATTCATCAGATTCTTGTAGAAAAATGTATTTCTGGTTGGAAGGAAATCGAATTTGAAGTTATGCGTGACCATTCGGGCAACGTTCTGACGGTTTGTTCAATGGAAAATTTTGACCCGGTTGGCGTTCACACAGGAGATTCAATTGTAATTGCTCCGGCCGTTACTCTTGCGGACAAAGAATATCAGATGCTCCGTTCGGCAGCGTTAAATATCATCACTTCACTTGGAATGGAAGGCGGATGTAACTGTCAGTTTGCGTTGAATCCTGAAACTTTTGAATATGCCGTAATTGAAGTAAATCCGCGAGTTTCTCGTTCTTCGGCACTTGCTTCAAAGGCAACCGGATATCCTATCGCAAAAGTTGCAACTTTAATTGCCATTGGTTACAACCTTGATGAAATCCCGAACTTTGTAACAAAGAAAACTGCGGCTTGTTTTGAGCCTGTCCTTGATTATGTTGTCGTAAAATTCCCGAAATTCCCGTTTGATAAATTTGTTTACGCTGCACGAAAACTTGGAACTCAGATGAAGGCGACCGGCGAAGTTATGGCAATCGGCCGTACTTTTGAAGAAGCCTTGATGAAAGCGGCGCGTGGTGCGGAAATTGGCGTTAATTCTTTGAATTTAAAGTCCTTTGCTTCAGAATCTGATGAAAAAATCATAGAAAGAGTGGGCGAATGTACCGACCAGCGTCTTTTTGCAATTTTCCAGGCTTTAAAACGCGGCATTATGACCGTAGATCAGATTCACAAAGTCACAATGATTGACGAATGGTTCTTGAATAAAATTATGAATCTTGTGGAAATGGAAGATGAACTCCAGATGATAAAGGAAATGGCTCAGCCGGATCCTTTTGTGCGTGGCGATGAACAGAAATCCTGCGCAAATTTTGAAAACGCAGACACTGGGCTCACTCAGGAAATTTATTTAAAGGCCAAAAAAATGGGCTACCCGGACAAAGTTATTGAACAGTTGACCGGTGTTTCAATTCCGGGAAGTTGTGGCGTTATTGAACACGACAAAACCGTTCAGTCTACCGCAATTACAATCAATGCTCAGAATAAAAAACTTGCCGATTTGCGCGCTCAGGGAAAAGTAACTCATATTTCGTCAACTTTCAAAATGGTTGATACCTGTGCCGGCGAATTCAGTGCGGAAACTCCTTATTTTTACGCCGGATATGATACGGAAAACGAAGCGTCTATATTCTTGCAGGATATGGAAAATCAGAAAAAACGAAGTTCTAAGGGGACAATCGTTGTTTTGGGTTCCGGCCCTATCCGTATTGGACAGGGAATTGAATTTGATTACGCTTCCGTTCAGTGTGTATGGTCGCTCAAAAAACTTGGTTACGAAGTTGCAATCATCAATAATAACCCTGAAACCGTTTCTACGGACTTTGACACTGCCGACCGTCTTTATTTTGAACCGTTGACGCCGGAAGATGTAATGGGCGTTATCAATACGGAAAAACCAAAGGCCGTTGTCGTTGCATTTGGTGGCGGAACTGCAATTAAACTCGCTAAATTCCTTGATGAACAGGGAATTCCGATTCTTGGAACAAGTGCCGACGCCATTGACCTTGCAGAAGACCGCGAACGTTTTGAAGAACTTTGTGAAAAACTCAAAATCAACCGTCCAAAAGGCATGACCGTAATGAATCTGGACGAAGCGCTGAATGCTACAAAAACTCTGGGATATCCGGTGCTTTTGCGACCGTCTTACGTTCTTGGTGGCCAGAATATGATTGTTGCCTTCAACGATGATGATGTAAAAGAGTACATGAAAATTATTCTTGCGCAGGGCATTGAAAATCCGGTTTTAATTGACCAGTACATGATGGGAATTGAACTTGAAGTCGATGGCATTTGTGATGGTCAGGACGTTCTTATTCCTGGAATTATGGAACACGTAGAAAGAACAGGAATTCACTCCGGAGATTCTATTGCGGTTTATCCAAGCTGGAATTTGAACGACGTTTTGCGCGAAAAAATCATAAATCAGTCTACAGATTTGGCGTTAAAACTTGGAACCAAAGGACTTGTAAACATTCAGTACCTTATTTACAACAATGATCTTTACATTATTGAAGTTAACCCTCGTTCATCGCGAACTGTTCCGTACATTTCAAAAGTAACCGGCGTCCCGATGGTAGAACTTGCCACAAGAGCAATGCTCGGCGAAAGAATCCGTGATATGGGCTACGGCACAGGTTTGTATCGTCTGCCACCTTACACGGCCGTAAAAGTTCCGGTTTTCAGTTTTGAAAAATTAATGGACGTGGACACTCACTTAGGCCCGGAAATGAAATCTACCGGCGAAGTTTTAGGCATTGCATCAACAATGGAAGAGGCAATTTTCAAAGGATTGATTGGTGCTGGCTACAATATGAAGCGTTCCGGCGGAGTTTTGTTCAGCGTGCGAAAAACTGACCGCTATGAATTGCCGGATCTTGCCAGAAAATTCTACGAAATGGGCTTTAAACTTTACGCAACGGAAGGCAACGCTCAGACAATCCGTGATTTTGGAATGGAAGTAGAAGTCGTAAACAAAATTCACGAAAATCCAAACGACAATCTTTTGACCGTTATGGATTCTGGAAAAATTGATTATGTAATTTCAACTTCTGCAAAGGGCCGTGACCCGCGCGCCGATTCTGTAAAAATGCGCCGCCACGCCGTAGAACGCGACATTCCGTGTCTTACCGCAATTGATACGGCAAACGCAATTGCAAACTGCTTAAAGTCAAAATATTCTGCAGAAAATGTTGAACTTGTTGACATAAATCAACTTCGCGATAAAAAACAGACTGTAAAATTCACAAAAATGTCTTCTACAGGCAACGACTTTATCGTAATCAATGCAATGAATCAGGAAATTAAAAATCCTGCGGGGCTTGCAGTTCGTCTGTGCGACCGCCAGAACGGTGGAATTGGCGCCGACTCACTCGTATTAATCGAAAATTCTTCAAAAGCCGATGCAAGAATGAGATTTTTCAATCTTGACGGTTCAGAAGGAAAAATGGCCGGAAACGCAATCCGCTGCGTAGGAAAATATCTTTACGACAAAAATATCAGCGAAATTCAGACAAAATACGGCAAAAAAACTGACGCTACAGAAACAATCACAATTGAAACTGAAGCCGGAATTAAAACCCTCACGCTTTATAAGCAGGACGGCAAAGTAACTTCAGTAACCGTTGATATGGGCTGCCCGACCTTTGAGCCAGAAACTTTGCCGGCAAATCTCAAGACCGTTGACGTTATGCCAAGCGAAATTAACAAAGACAACGCCGGACTCTTGCCTTCAAAAGCAATTTTGAACCAGCCGCTTAAAGTTGACGGCGAAACATTCAATGTCACCTGCGTCGGAGTCGGAAACCCTCACGCCGTAATTTTCAGTAAATTCGTAGACAAAGAGCCAGTTACTACCCTCGGTCCAAAAATTGAACATCACAAGGCATTCCCGGAACGAATCAATACAGAATTTGTGCGCGTAGTTGGCCCGAATGAACTTAAAATGCGCACCTGGGAACGCGGAAATGGCGAAACTCCAGCGTGTGGAACCGGAGCCTGTGCAGCCGCAATCGCCGCCGTCCTGAACGGATACAGCCCGGTAAACCAAAATATTACCGTAAAAGTACGCGGTGGCAACCTTATTGTAAAATACACCGGTAAAACCGTTTACCTTTCCGGCAACACAAGCATCTGCTTTGAAGGCGAAGTAGAAATTTAACAATAATACGGGTGTGCCCCGGCAAAGCCGGGTCGCGCTTTTCGTGGCTACGGCATACGCCTCCGGCTTTTGCGCTCCGTGCCAGAACAATGGCACTTCGCTAAGCAAAATCCCGCTCCGCGGCCACTACAATCGCTCACGCAAATAAAAAATCACGGTCCCCCACCGCCAACTTTTCAGCGCGCTACACCGTGATTTTTTTTGTACTTCCTTTTTTGTCTTTAATTACATTATGAAAATTCTGTATCACGGAATAAAAAAATTGAGTTATGAATATACAGTAACGTCTAAAAATAAAACGGAAGGCGAGGTTCCACCCTCTGAAAAAAATCTGCACAAGCGCAGCGCGGAAGCCTTTTTTCAGGGGGTGGGTTCTCGACTGGAGTGTCTATTTTAAACTGTATCCTATACGATTTTCTAACTCAATTTTTTTACATATCTTACAATTTCCATTGCAGAATTTTCATATTTGTAATGCCGTTGCGCTTCTCTTATCTGATTTCTCAAAAAATCATCTTTCAAAAGTCTTATAGCCTGAACCGCTGCATCTTTTGTGTTTTCTGCGCACAAAGAAAGGTGGTGTTTTGTAAAAAATTCAACGTTTTCACTTTCGCAGCCGGGAATTGGTGCCGTGTGCACAATCGGAATGCACTTTACAAGCGCTTCTGTACTGGAAAGTCCGCCCGGTTTTGAAAGGAAAATATCACTTGCAGACATATAAAGATAAATTTTGTCAGTAAATCCAAGTACAATAAGCCGGCTGTCACTTCCAAGATTTTCTGTTATGTCCTCATATAATTCTTTATTACTTCCAGTTACAACAACTATGCAGGTATTTTCATCAGCTTTTGCAAGAATGTCCTTTGTCATTTCTTCTGTGTCGCCAAATCCCATACTGCCAGTCATAATCAAAAGGATTTTTTTATCCAACGGCAAACCTAATTCCGCTCTGGCTTCTTTTTTGTCTTTTTCAACAGTGAAATTCTGTCCCACCGGAATACCCGTTACAATAAGTTTATCTTCCGGAATTCCCCGTTCAATAAAAAAGTTCAGGCAATCTTCGTGCGGAACAAAAATTTTAGAAGGCATTGTCTCTTCCAGCATTGGCGAACAAGAATAATCTGTTGCAACAAAATAAAAAGGAATATTAAGCCGTTCATGTTTTTTTAAGTGCGTTAAAGCTTCCGCCGGGAAAAAGTGAGTACAGATTATTGCGTCAAATTTTTCTTCCGTAATGTATTTTTCAAGGCTTTTTGCATAAAAAGTGTTGATTATGTAAATTGGAGACCGGATATTTTTTTCTGCAGCGTTGTATTGGCCGGTCCTTTTGCCAAGTTCATAAAAGTTCCCGAACAAATTCGGATGATTTTTTACAATTTCAACATAAGAATCACAAACTAAATCAGAAGCAATCTGACTTCCAAATGCAAGTGCGTCTTTTATAATGCAAAAATCGCCCTGACGGTCAAAAACTTCCTTTATTGATTTTGCGGCAGTATTATGACCGCCACCCGTATTACAGGATAAAATTAGTATCTTCATAAAATTAAATATATCAAAAAAATATGATTTTTCAATTTTAAACGTAAGAATGTTCAATTTTTACGTTGAGTAAAACTTCCGGCGCGGCATTATAAAATTTTTCTTCAAGATTTTTTAAAATTTCCTGATGATTTTCTTCACATTTTTCAAAAGGAATCACAAGATCAAAAGTCAGCGTTATTTTTTTATTTTCCGCCTTTTCAATTTTAAAATCATGAAATTTATATTCGGCGTTATATTTTGAAATTATTTTTTCCGTCAGATTTTTATATTTTTCAAAAATTTTATTATTTACGCTCACCGGATCCATGTGAATGCAAATGTCAATTTTCATTTTTTCAAAAATTTCTTTTTCGGCACTGTCAATTGCATCATGAAGGTGGATTACGTCAACATTATCCGGGACTTCCGCGTGTGCAGAGGCAATAATTTTTCCCGCTCCGTAATTGTGAATAATCAGATCATGAACGCCCAGAATTAATTTTTGTTCAAGTAAAATATTTTTAATTTCATCCACGGTTTCTTCTGAAGGTGGCTGCCCCAAAAGAGGATTTAGAGTTTCGCGCAAAATTGAAATCCCAGAAAAAATTACAAAAATTGAAACAAGAACTCCGGCAATTCCGTCCGCACGTTTTAGTGGTGTAAAGGCGGAAATCAAAATTGCAAGAATTGTCGTGAGCGTTGTAATGCAGTCGTTAAAACTGTCCTGACTGACGGCCTTTAAATTAATATTTCCACTTTTTTTGTACTGAACGCGGTTAAAAATGCACATTCCGCCTTTTATACAAACCGAAAATGTAAGAATCACAAGATTCCACCAGCTGAAATTTACGATTTGCGGTGTAATTATTTTTTCCACGGAAGATTTTCCAAGTTCAAAGCCCATCAAAAGAATTATGATTGCGACAATCAGGGAAGAAATATATTCCATACGACCGTGGCCAAACGGATGTTCACGGTCATCTGGTTTTTGCGAAATTTTTGCGCCGGCAATTGTAATAATGTTTGAAGTTGCATCAGAAAGGTTATTAAAAGCGTCCGCCATAACAGAAACTGACGACGAAAACAGTCCTGTAAAAAATTTTAAAGTGCATAAAAGCACGTTGCAGGCAATTCCAATAATTCCACTTTTGATTGCGGCATTTTCCCGGTCTTTAAAATTCATATTCAGAATGTAGCACAGTACTTTATGTTTGTAAAAGTTAACTTTTGCGCTATTTGGGATTTTAATTTAAAGTCCAAAAAACTAATTTTGAGTCTTTGTAAACTAATTTCAGCGAAAAAAACGGAACTTTTCTGGCAATCAGGTCTAAAAATATTTCGTCGCCCTGCCAGTGTGGCAAGTCATTCATTTTTGAAACTGGAACCCATTCAAGATCGCCTTCGTCGCAGATTTTTTCTGTGCCGGTAAAATCATCAGACCAAAAAAGGTGCATATATTCTGTAAAGGGCAGGGCATTTTTGTTTTTTTGATTTTGAGATTTTTCAATTTTGCCGTCTTTTATAAAAAAATCTGTGCCGGATAAATCTACAAAAGTGACAATTCCGCAATATTTTTCTGATTTTAGACTAAGGCCCGTTTCTTCAAGAACTTCGCGGCGAATGCAGTCTTGCGGACTTTCGCAGTTTTCAAATTTTCCGCCAATTCCAATCCATTTGTCTTTGTTAAGATCATTTTGCTTTTTTGTTCTGTGAAGCATGAGGTATTTGTCTTGTTTTTGAATATAGCAAAGTGTGGTATTAATCATTTGATGACGATAATTATAGCATGAAAAAAATTATAAAAATACTGATTCTGATTTGCATTTTTAGTAATTCAATTTTTCAGATTGCTGCGGAAGTTTATAAAGAAAGTGCAGTAGTTTCTTTTTATGCGGAAGATTTTCACGGAAAAAAAACAAGTAACGGCGAAAAATTTAATATGAACAGTCTTACCTGCGCAAGTAAAACTCTGCCGTTTAATACAATTTTAAAAGTTACAAATTTAAAAAACGGAAAATCTGTGCAGGTGCGGGTAAATGACCGTGGCCCCTTTGTTTCTGGCCGTGAACTTGATTTGTCTAAAGCGGCCGCAAAGCAACTTGATATGGTTGGCAGTGGAATTGCAACTGTAAAAATAGAAATTGTGAAAATGGGCGCCGATACAAAATTGAGCCGTCAAACTGCAGAATCTGCAAAGAAAATCATGGAAAAAATTGAAGGCAAAAAAGTTTATGACGCTTTAAAATTCTATGATTTTCAGATGGGCGCGTTTTCTTCTAAGGAAAATGCAAAAAATCTTGCGGTAAAATTGAGTAAAGATGGATTTAAAAATCTTGTGTACCAGACAACGTCTAAAGGAATTGTGCGGCTTGTAATAAAAGCTGTGCCCGGATCTGACGTTGAAAAAATGAAAAAATCACTGGCGGCGAAGGGGTACACGGAATATCAGATAAGGGAAAGAAAATAATCACATAAAAAATTAATGCAAAGTAAAAAGACTTACGGCGTGAACCCGCCCTGAAAAAAAAGACTAGTGTGCTTCGCTTGTGCAGATTTTTTTTCAGGGACGGAACCCCGCCTTCAGTAATTGTTCGATTTTTTTATGTGAAATTCATGCAAAAAAACAAAAAAAAACGGTCTGCCGCAGGCAGATTCGCCATAATAATAAAAACTGACGCAAAGAATTTTTTTTATGGTATAATGAAAAAACAAATTGGAGAGAGAAATGGAAGAATTAGATCCTGAAATTGAGGCTCTGCTTGCGAATACTGCCGGGAAACAGTCCGGAGATGATATTCTTGATTCTGTTGAAGAAGTTGAGCTGGACGTTCCTACAAATAGAAAATCACTTTTTACAAAATCCGTTGACGAAGTTGTGCATAATTCTGGAACAAAGTCTATTCACGAAGTTGATTTGTCTAAAAAATGCTTTGCTCCTTTGCCTAAACTTTTAAACGAAAAACCTTCTGATGTTTTTAATGATACAAAATATTACAAAATTGCTTTGACGGGCGAAAATCAGTCGGCACAGAGAGTTCATCAGGTGCTTTCTAAATATTTGACTTGTCAGGATCCAAAAGACAGGTCGGTTTACAGGCAGAATATTGTTTCTCCGTACTGGGAACTTTTGCGCGGACTTGCTGGACGGCTTGGGGATCCTAGTTTGCCACTTCCTAAACGTATGATGGCGCGTTTTGGCGTGATTTTGCCTTCCCTTTTTAAAGCTGAACAGAAAGAATTTTTTTCTAAGATTGTTTTTGAAAATCAGACGAACGAACCGATTTTGTATATTGACGAATGGTTCAAAGAAGTTGGTTCTGGCCGAATGTCCAATTCCGCGACCGATGAAAAGCGACAGAAAAAAACTGCAAATATGACTGCCGATGAACAGAACGTGGCTGAACAGTCGCGCCTTATGCAGTTGCAGCAGAAAAATTCCGGAAAACTTCAGAGTTCAGAAAATTTGCTGAGCATAAAAGAAAATGAACGCGCAATGCTTGAAAATGACATTAAAGACCGCGTCGCTCAGCTTTTTGATCACCCGGCAATTATGGGAATGGAAAATCATACACAGGGGCTTTCTGAATTTCAGAGAAAACTTTTGCCGGAACTTACGGAGCTTTTGCACAGATTTTCTAAAAATGACAAGGAACTTTCAAAATGTCTTGCGGAATTTCAGGAAGCAAAGGCAACTTATGATAATGTTGATTCTAAAATTGCAATGAATGGCGGTAAAGTTTCTGGAAATTCCAGTGATACTGAAGCAATCAAGATTGAATTTGAAACAATCCGCCAGATGGCAAAAATGACAATCGGTCGTCGCGGTAATCAATTCCCGATTTTTACAAGGGAGTTTTATCATTGTACGGAGCGTGGAACCGGAACTCGCGAAAATGTAATTGAAGTTTTGCGCTGGATTGAATCTATTGATCCGGGGTGTTTTGTGCGAATTCATAAAAATGTTCCGAATAGAATTGTGCCTTACATTTGTCTTGTTCCGACTTACGGTGACCGCGGTTTTTGCTGGGAACCTTTTGACCGTTACAATCGAGTGACTAGCCGTGGCCGAATTGTTGTTCCGATGTATCCAAAAGATTTAAGAATTGCCGTTTTGACTGCCGTTGCGGACTTGAGATGGCAGGTTGCAAAGGAAAAGGCATCGTTCTACTGGATGGAAGAAGGTTTGACCGGTCAGTACTATCAGCACGCGGAACAGTTAAAACTGAAAGGTGATTTAAAGGATTTCTTTATTGAAGATTATATTTTGTGGATGACAAAGGAATCTACCGGTGTTCAGCGCCTTGACCGCGATGTTCGTGGAATTTTCTGGCGAAATATGCCGTTCCCAAAAGAGTTACGCGAAGATTTGCGCAAACGTTCTTTGGTTTATGATGATTTGTGCAAAAAAGACGCCAACCGCGAAATGTCTGACGGATATTAATAATTTGAGATGCCCTTATAGTGATTTTGGAGGCAGAAAATGGTTGATTATACGGAAGGTTCGGGAAAGCAGTATCATACCGGGGTTGGCAAAGGTGATGTAGGGGAATTTGTAATTTTGCCCGGCGACCCTAAAAGATGCAAAAAAATTGCTGAACATTTTGATAATGCAAAACTTGTTGCTGATGTGCGGGAATTTGTAACTTACACCGGATTTCTTGATGGCGTGAAGGTGAGCGTTACTTCCACCGGGATTGGCGGTCCTTCTGCGGCAATTGCCATTGATGAGCTGAGCAAAGTCGGAGCGAAAACTTTTATAAGAGTTGGAACTTGTGGCGGAATGCAGGAAAACGTTATGGGCGGCGACATTGTAATTGCAACCGGAGCTGTGCGTATGGAAGGTACAAGCCGTGAATTTGCCCCGATTGAATATCCTGCCGTTGCTGATTTTAAAGTGACAAATGCTTTAGTGCAGGCTGCAGAAAAATTGAATGAAAACTATCACGTGGGCGTTGTTCAATGCAAAGATTCTTTTTTTGGACAGCACGAACCAGAAATTATGCCCGTTAGTTATGAACTTGAAAATAAATGGCAGGCGTGGCTGAAAATGGGCTGCCTTGCAAGCGAAATGGAAAGTGCGGCGCTTTTTATTGCCGGTCAGTTCTTAAAAGTGAGAGTCGGTTCTTGTTTTCTGGTGGTTGCAAATCAGGAACGCGCTAAAAAAGGTCTAGAAAATAAACAGGTTCACGATACAGAAAAAGCAATTTGCACGGCCGTTGAAGCTCTTCGGATTTTAATAAAACAATCAGTGTAACACTGCGTCATTTGAATTTTACGCGCTAGCGCAAAAAGGATTGGAAGGGCGCCGAAGGCGGACCGGGGCAAAACGTAGCGCCATTGTTCTGGCGCGGAGTGCACCGGGCTGGAGCGAATGCGGAACCCTGGAAAGCCTGGTGCGGAGCGTAGCGGAGCATTTGCCCAGATTTTTATTAAAATGCGTATGGTTTTAATTTTGGCGAATCAAAATCTTTAAAATACTTGCCCAAGCCTTGGCATAGAATTAAAATGATGGAATAAAAATTAAATTTTTGGGCTTTGCCCGAGGAAGATAAAATGGGAAAGAAAAATCTTGATTGGTCTAATCTGCCTTTTGGTTACATGGAAACTTCTAAAAGTTTTGTTGCAACCTGGAAAAATGGTGAATGGAGTGAAGGTAAACTTACAAAAAAGCACACTGTAACTATCAGTGAATGTGCCGGTGTTCTTCAGTATGCTCAGACTTGTTTTGAAGGTCTTAAGGCTTATACAACTGAACACGGTGACATTGTAACTTTCCGTCCGGATTTGAATGCTGACCGTATGGCTGATTCTTGTCGCCGTCTTGAAATGCCTGTTTATCCTAAAGATAAATTTATTGAAGCAGTTTTGATGACTGTTGAAGCAAATAAAGACTGGGTTCCTCCTTATGGTTCTGGGGCAACTCTTTATATTCGTCCTTATATGTATGGTTCAAATGCGGTTATTGGCGTTAAACCTGCTG
Source organism: Anaerobutyricum sp. (assembly GCA_963638805.1). Taxonomy (GTDB): domain Bacteria; phylum Spirochaetota; class Spirochaetia; order Treponematales; family Treponemataceae; genus Treponema_D. Next base: position 29,387 of record CAVHTI010000001.1, on the reverse strand, counting down.
ATGAATATGAATTCCGTATTCTTGTAACTCCTGTTGGACCTTATTTTAAGGGTGGCGCAAAACCTATTAAAGTACGAATTTCTGATCTTGACCGTGCGGCTCCTCACGGAACTGGCGATATTAAGGCTGGTTTGAACTATGCAATGTCTTTGCACAATATTGTTGATGCTCATAAAGTTGGTTTTGCAGAAAATATTTATCTTGACCCGGCAACTCATACTTATCTTGAAGAAACTGGCGGTGCAAATATCATTTTGATTACAAAAGACGGCAAACTTGTAACTCCAAAATCTAATTCAATTTTGCCTTCTATCACAAGACGTTCTTTGCTTGTTGTTGCAAAAGATATTTTGAACATGGAAGTTGAAGAACGACAGATCAAAAAGGATGAACTTAAGGATTTTGCAGAATGTGGTCTTTGTGGAACTGCCGCTGTAATTTCTCCGGTTGGAGCAATTGATGATCACGGAACTTTGATTCAGTTTAATGAAGGCAAAGATGAAATGGGTCCTGTTTTGCAGAAAATCTATGATACTTTGACTGGTATTCAGATGGGCCGTCTGCCGGCTCCGGAAGGCTGGATTTATACAATTTAATTAATTTTGGGCTTTCATAAAAAAATCCCGGTGAATTTTGAACTTCACCGGGATTTTTTTTTGCAAAGGCGGGGCAGAAACGCCAGCGCCGTGCGTTTATTTCAATTTCTTTAAGAATGCGTCTTTAAATCCGTAAGATTTGAATCTTTCAAGAACAACTTTGTATTCATCAAGGCTTACAGGTCCAACAAGAATGAGTTTTGTCTTTCCGTTTGCAGAAGGCACAATTGTAAGAGGGTAGTTCTGGCCGTATTTGCTTACAATTGCCATGATATTTTCGTCTTTTGAAAGTGCCGCAATCTGAATGTAATATTTTGCGCTGTCAAGTTCAGAAAGGCTTTCTTTCATATATTTTTGATATGGAAGTGCCTGTTCAGAAGGTTCGGCAGTTGCAGGCTGTACAACATTTGTTTCTGGCACAACTGAAGCAGTAATTTCTGGGAGTGTCGTGACAGTTGCAGTATTTTCGGCAGAAACCACATTTGCTGTGCTGGTAACTGGTTCAACAGGCTGTGATTCTGTAGATTCTGCAATTTCTTCTGGCACAACTTCAACTTCTTCGTCATCTTCTTCTGTTGTACTTGATTCAGCTACCTCAGTTGATTCTACAGATTCGGTTGGTCCTGTTGTTTCGGCTATCTCAGTTGTTTCTGTGGCGTTTTCTTCCGGAGTTTCTGTTGTTTCCGGAGCTGTTACGGTTGCGGCGGTGACATTCTTCATCGGTGTTTCTGGAACCGGAACAAGAATAATGGCTTCGTATTCATCTTCTTCGTCGGCTTCCGGAATTTCAATTTCTTCGACCGGAGTTTCAGCAGGTTCTTCCGTAGCAATTTCAGTTGCCGGAGTTTCTGCAAGTTCCTCTGTAATTATTTCTGATTCTGTTGTTTCAGGATTTTCAGAGGCAATTTCTGTGATTTCTGTTGCATTTTCACTTGTTTCGGCAGTTTCTGGCACGGCCTCTTCTGTTACTTCTTCCGAAGTGTCAGCTTTTTCAAGGTCTTCAAGTTCCTGGCCAAGTATGTATTCTTCAATGTAAACTTTTTCTTCCGGTTCATTTTCTTCAGAAGTTTCTGATTTTTCGATAACTGTTGAAGCATCCCCGGTAACCGATTGCAATGGTGTTACAGGAACAACGCTAACGGTTTCTTCCGTTGTTTCAGTTGATTCAGTTATTGCAGGATTTTCTTCTGTAATTTCTGGGAGTTCAGAGAGTTCGTCATCAGGGATAAATTCTTCTTCCACAATCTGATTTTCAGCCTGAGTTTCTTCCAGATTTTCAGTTTCAACCGGAACTTCCTCGACAATTTCTTCAACAATCTGAGGTTCGGCAACTTCTGGGATTTCTTCTTCCACAATCTGATTTTCTGGTTCCGTTAAAGTTTCGTTTTCCGCAGGTTTTTCTTCAGCGATTTCTTCAATTTCCTCAATTTCTTCAGGTTCAAAGATTTCTTCTTCCGGTTCTTCGTTCAACTCATAAGTTGGAAGATTTGATTCGCTCAGAGATTCATCAACTGTGGTCTGCAAATTTTCAGCTTCGGTTGCGGTAATAATTTCGTAAGGTTTTTCGTCAGTGCTTTCAGAATCATAAAGTTCCGCTGAACTTTCGTAAACGTCCGCAGTTTCCGGCTGGACTTCGGCAATATTTTCGTAAACGTCGGCAGGCTCAATAACTTCCTGAGTTTCTTCATCGCCGGCAAGGAGCATTTTTTCAAGTTCAGAGGAAATTATATTTTCGTCGCCTTTTTCATCATCAGTAAATCCGAGTTCTTCAAAATTTTCGGTATTTTCCGTCAAATTTTCAGAGGCTTGAGATTCATCATTTTGATCAGCGGAAGTTTGGTCAGAATTTTGTTCACTAGAATTATCTTGAGATTCAGAATTATCAGAATCATCAGAAACGGGCTGAGAATTTTCTGTATTTTCTGTCACGACCGTCTGCAATTCCGGCAAAACTGAATTTTCAGAAATTTCAGAAGAATTTTCGTCATCTACGGTAAAATCAACGGTCTGCATGATAATTGCCGTTCCAGTCGTAGAATCTTCTTTTGCGGGCCTTTTAGAAAGCTGAACTAAGGCATTATTTGAAGAAGAAAGTCCGAGTTCACCGGCAGCTTCCGGCGAAAGTAAAATTGCGGCGCCGTCCGTTTTTGAATTTTCCAGAGAGCCGATGCAAAGAACTTCAACAGTTTTACTGCCACTTAAATTTGTAACGGTGATTGTGTCGCCCGGCAAATAACCTTCTGTTCTTGCAAAAAGTCCCTGCGGAAAAACTCCGTCTTCAACAACAATCGCTTTTTCCGCTTGTGACGGAGTAAAGGACGCAAAAAGCATTCCGGCTGCAGTAACACATACGGCTTTTGTAATAAATCTCAAAAAATTATTTTTCATAACTTCCACCCACCTCAAGCCTTGATAGCAGAAATAATTTCGGAAATTACTTCGTCTGCTACAAGAATCGTGTCATTTGATTTATTGATTTTTCGGATATTACCGATTTTTTTTCCGGCAATTTTTTCACCGTTTCTGGCATTAGAAAGAGACCATTCAATTCTTTCAATTTCGGCGTTATCCGTGAGAGTTCCAGTACGCGGAAAATAATAAACTTTCATCTGTACAAACAAATCAGAAAATCCGTCCAGAGCATCGCCAAGCGCAGAATTAAAAAGACTAGAATCCTGCTCATCAGATTCAGAACTTACGGACGGAGAATTTGTGACGATAAAACCGTTTTCAAACAAAGAATTCAAAAGTTCATCTTCAAATTTCAGCGTTTGTTCCGTGACGTCAGTTGTTGCAGGATCATGCTGAATGACTTGAAATGAAACCTGTTTTGCAAAACAACAAAAATTAAGTCCAAATACAAAACAGAATAAAATTCTAATTTTCCCCATATTTTTTACCCTATGGTTTTAATCGGAAAATTTTATAAAGTAGTTTAGATTTTTTTTATTCGCCACTGAGTGCAATTACAGGATCCAGTTTTGCGGCACGACTTGCCGGGCTTAATCCAAAAAATATTCCGATTGCAACAGAAAACACAAAGGCAATTACGCAGGCTTTCCAGTTTATTATCATAGAATTTCCCTGAATGTACTGCACCGCAAGGCTTATTATAATTCCGGCTACAATACCCAGGAAACCGCCAATTAACGTAATGCTCGCTGATTCCACAAGAAACTGCTGTCTGATGTCGCCCGGAGTTGCGCCCAGTGCCTTTCTTATTCCGATTTCCTGTTTTCGTTCCGTGACGGTTACAATCATGATGTTCATAATTCCAATGCCGCCGACTAAAAGCGAAATTGCCGCGATGGCACTAAGCATCATGCTCATAGTGTTTGTAATGGAACTCATCTGATTAATCATAGACTGCATGCTGTTTACATTTACAGACGTTGAAGTTCCCGTGATGTTCGTGCAATATTCTTCAATCACATCGACTAATTCTGTGGCCGCTGTATTAGAAACTGCCTGAATCATAACTGTTGATGCGGACGGATTTGGTTTAATTTTCTTTGAATAAAATCCGCGCGGAATGTAGGCGGAAGAATTTTCCATACCGGAAGTCTGATCTTTTAAAACTCCGCAAACGGTAAAATTAAAACTTACGGAATTATTCACAAGAATCACGTTTTTACCGAGCGCGTCGCCGTCCGGAAAATAACTTTCGGCGGTATCATGACTCAAAATGATTTTCTGGCAACCTTCTTCATTATCCGTGACGTTAAAAAAACTACCGTATTCAAGTTCCATATTGTACATTTCAAGGTAACCTGTTTCTATTGCGTTGCAGTTTATGCTTGATGAAGTGTCGCCGTAAGTCATAGTCGCGTTCATGGAATTGTTGTACCAAACTTTTTTTATATTCGGAATTGAATCAAAAAGATTTTCGCGGAAAGTTTCATCAAAAGTGATTGTCACGGCACTTCGTCGCCGCCACATACCACCCGCGCTGACAGAAACAACGTCTAGCCCCGCAGTTCCAAATGTATTTTCGACTTCTTTTGTAGAACTTGCGCCCATACTCGTGATTACAATGACGCTCGCCACACCGATGATTACTCCCAAAAGTGACAAAAAAGTCCGGGTTTTATTTCTCTTAAAATTGTTCAGTGAATTAATAAAATCTTCCCACATGTTTACAATCCTTGCGCGCTACGCTTCTGTTACAATCTGGCCGTCCAGAATTTTAATGCAACGTTCTGTGCTGCTTCCAATTCTTGGGTCGTGAGTTACGATAATCACGGTTGTGCCTTTTTCTTTATTAATGTTACGGAAAAGTTCCATAACCTGTTTTCCTGTTGCCGTGTCCAGCGCGCCGGTTGGTTCGTCCGCCAAAAGAATTTTTGGTTCGGCAATCATTGCACGCGCAACCGCAACTCGTTGTTTTTGACCGCCAGAAAGTTCATGCGGGCGGTGATTCATTCTTTCTTCAAGTCCAACGGAGGCCAGCGCCAGTTTTGCCCTTTCCACGCGTTCGCTGTGCTCCACTTTTTGATATTTCAGAGGAAGCATTACATTTTCAAGCACGTTCATTGAAGGAATCAGATGATATTGCTGAAAAACAAAACCAATTGTACGGTTCCGGAGGTTTGCAAGTTCCTTTTCCGACATTTTTGCCGTGAGTTTACCGTTTATTTCCACGGAACCGGCGGTTGGACGGTCAAGACAGCCAATCATATTCATGCAGGTGGATTTTCCAGACCCCGAAGGTCCCATTATCGAAAGAAATTCTCCCTGTTGAATCTCAAAAGAAATTCCTTTTAATGCCTGAACTTCCGTGTCGCCCATTACATAAGTTCTGACTACGTTTTCAAGTTTGACAACTGCACTCATAAACTTCTCCGTTTTTACATTGGGCCAGGGCCACCAGGTCCGCCAGGGCCGCCACCACCAGGACCTCCCATATCATTTTTATTGTCTTTCTGTTTATTTTGTTTACCAGGATTGCTTCCAGAAATTTTTGGCGCCGTAACCTGTTTTAAAAGTTCACCTTCTTCCACGCCTTCAATTTTTACGGTGTCTTTGCCATACGGCTGCACTTTTACAGAAATTTTTTCATCAGAATTTGCCTTGATGACGTAAGGTTCGCGGTTTTCATATCCAACGGCATAGCGCGAAACAATCAGATATTCTTCTGTCGGGGTAATTTCAATTTTTCCGGTAAAAGAAAAATATGGCAGAATCGCTTTAGGAAAATCATCAATCCTGACGCTTACCTTTACAACTGTTGCACCGCGCGTCGTAACTTCGCCAATTGCAGGCCAGCCAGTAACATAACCTTCAACGTCGCCGCCATCATAAGCAGGGAAGGTGAATGTGACTTTTTGCCCCACGACCAGTTTAGAAACATCCGTTTCCGCAACTTCAACTTCCGCCGTCAAATAATCAACATTTACAATGGTTCCGACCTTATCTTTTGCTTCAAGAGAATCGCCAACCTGCACGTCAAGGTCTGCAATTGTGCCGTCAAAATTGGCAATTACCCGTCTATCCGCAATTTTCTGCAAAAGACTAAGGCGCTGAGTTTCCATCAGTTTGTACTGATTTGCAGAACCGGTAATTTTTGTAGTGGCCATGTCGTTGTCGTGCTTGGCAAGATTATATTTTTCGGTAGTGTCGTCCAGCTGAATCAGAATGTCGCCTTTTTTGACGGTGTCGCCTTTTTTAACGTAAACCGCAGTTACCGTTCCATCACTCAAAGCCTGCAATGATTGTTCCTGTGCCGCAGAAACTGTACCGGAAATTTCAATGACATTTTCGTAACTTTCTTTTGTCACCTGATAAACTTCCGACGAATTTCCTTGTCTTGAAATAAAATACTTTGCGCCAAAAATTCCGCCTGCCACAAGCGCAATCACAACTGCCGTTATAATTATGATTTTTGATTTTCGTTTTTTTGCCATAATCTTCTTCTCCCGTTTTTTATTTTACGAACATCAGCTGAATTTCGTTGTTATAAATTATCAGATTTATATCATCAATCAGCAGCTGAACTTTGTAATTTCTTGCATTTGTCTGTGCAGAAAGATATTCACTTTCCGTAATGAATCCCTGTTTGTACCAGCTTTTCATATCCTCTTCCATTTTTGAATAAATCTGATAGTTAGACTCGTTAGTTTCCTTTGACCACTGAATATCTTTCAGATTTTGTCTTTGACTTACCGCCGCCGTGCCAAAATTTTGCCTTGAAGTTGCAATCGCAAGATTTTCCGCTTCTTCGTCCAATTCATTTTGCTGCTTTGTAATTTCATTTTTCTTAAAAGTATTTGGCGAAACCGCCGCGCTGAATGTAAATGCCGGGCCCGTGCTTTCATCTTTTGTCGCAATCGGAATATTTACGCCGGCACTAAGACTTGTACCGCCAATTGTCGCCGTGACGCCCGCATCCACCGTGTTTGACGAAGTATTTGAGTTTTTAAAAGTAAAACCACCGGTTGCCGCAAGACTAAAGAATTTTTCAGATTCCCGTTCCATAGCGTTAATTTTATGATTCCAGAGCGCTGCCTCCGTTTCCGTGTAAGAATCCGGCTCAAAATCATCAATATTTTGTGCTTCCACAATCGGAATATCGTCCGGAATTAATTCAAAAAAGTTTGTTTCATCGTCAATCTGAATGTCATAACCACATTTTTTATAAAACACAATGTAATCGTGGCAAAGGCTGTGAAAATCAGAATCAATATCATATTTATCTTTTTGAACTTTCATCTGAGCAAGTCTGTAAGAAGAAGAACTTTCCGTGTAGCCCTGCGCCTTTATTTTTTCAAAAGAAATTGTGTCCTCATACAAATCTGACTGCTTTGAAATTAAATCCGCCGTAGAATTCAAAATTTCCTTAAGCGAAGTATAAAATTCCTTTTCTGCCGTCAAAGCCTGATTTTCCAGCGCGCGTTTTGCTTCCGTTACAGTGCGCTCCGCTTTCATCAACGTGATTTTCTGCTTTAGTGCCGTAGAAGAAATAATGTCAACAGAAAGTGAAATGCCAGCGTCCTTTGCAGAAAACGTCGTGTCTTCAGAATTTCCGCCGTCAAGTGTTGCTTTTCCCGTGATTTCAAGATTATTTGCCTGCGGAATTTTTGCCGTCACGTTCGGTTTTACGCTAAAATCCACCCCATCAGAAGAGGTTTTCAGCGTCACTTCGCCCGTAGAAAGACTTATGTCAAAACCATTTTCAATTTCCGTCTCATCAAGCGAAAGTTCCGCCTTTTTAGCCTTAATCGTCAGATTTTTCAATTCCGTATCATTTTCAAGATAAGAAATCAAAAGTTCATTTGTAGAAAGTCTTTCAAAACCAAATGCCGACGCAAAAGTCAAAAGCCCCACCGTCATTTTCGCCAAAAGTTTTTTATTCATAGCCTCTCCATTTTTTTTCTGGGCGTACCCCTTCGCGCAATTTACAGAAAAATTTTTTATTTTCCGCCAGATTTGCGCTTCGGGTCAGGCTTTTCAGGATTCCGGCATTCGCCTCCAAACCGCTTTGCGCGCCAGCAGAACAATGCTGTCACGCTTTTGCGGTTCACGCTTCGCGTGTCCTTACAATCCTTTACGCATTTAAAACCAACCGTCATTCAAAAACCATCGTGTCCGAATCCCGCTCCGGATTCCATACAAAGAATTATATTTAAAGATTTTCGGAAAATTCTGAGAACTTTCTAAGAAAATGCTAAAAGAAGGCAAATATAACAAATTTTTTTTAAAATTCGCAAAATTTTTTCAAAAAAAAGTTTTTTTTGTTGTTCTTTTGTTGTTGCACCCGTTCTATACTAAAAACATCGGAAGCGTAAGAGAGAGCGTTACCGGTGAATTGTATTAAACCTAATGAATCCTCCATAAGGTATGATACAGAGAGAGTTTATTTATTCCCGCCTCCTTGTCAGGGGCGGGTTTTTTTTGCAGAAAATGAGTAGTGAACTATAATTATATTCGGAGAGATTAATTTGATTAGCCTTAGAACATTATTTGCAACTGTTGATATTGTTTGTACAGTGTTTCTTCTGCTGATTCTTTTTAGTATTTTTAGAACTAAAAATTTCCACACCAAAGCGAGCCGACTGTTTTTAGAAATGCTGGGAGTCCAGATTACAGGTCTTATTGTAGAATTTCTGGTTTACATTTTTTCAATAAAAAGAATGCCGGTTTTACTCAATGTTTCGTACTTTTTGATTTTTGCACTTGGTTGCATAAATCTTCTGATTTTCCTTCACTATCTTATTACGAACGTTTCCATGGAAACTAATGCGGAACCAAAAGAATTTTCAATGTTCATTTACAGCATTGGTTTTGTAAATTCAGTCGTAGTAATTTTGTGTTTTATAAATATGTTCAGTCCGTTTCTTTTTAAAATTACCGAAGTTGACGGTTTTTACACTTTAACTTATGTAAACCGCACGATGTATTTTTTAATCAGAATTATGCCACTTGCAATTGTGACTTTGACGGCGCTAATCGTGATTTTTTCGCGCAGAATTTCACGCTCTTTTGAATTTTTTACTGTTTCTTATGCAATCACCCCAATAATTTTTCTTTTTGTGGAATGGAAAACCGGCATTGCATCGCTACGATTTATTGGTTCAACCGTTTCTATGATTATGATTTATCTGAATGTTCAGGAAACTCAGAGCAGACGCCTCGTAAATTCAGAAAAATTCATGATGAAAAACCGCATGGAACTTATGATTTCTCAGATTCAGCCGCATTTTCTTTATAATGCACTGTCCGCAATGATTATGCTCTGTGATGAACAGCCGGAAAAAGTAAAGCCACTTCTTGCAGATTTTAGTAAATATTTGCGCACAAATCTTGATTCAGTAAAGCAAAAGGCCCTCGTTCCATTTGAAAAAGAACTTGAACACGTAAATATTTATCTCAAATTTGAAAAAATCCGTTTTGAAAATAAAATTCATATTGATTACGATATCAGGGCGCTGGATTTTATGATTCCGTCACTTTCCATTCAGCCGATTGTAGAAAACGCTGTTCGTCACGGAATTTGCAAAAAAGATGAAGGTGGAACGGTAAAAATCTCTACAAAACAAGTTGGAAATGCTATTATAATAAAAATAAGCGACGATGGTACTGGCTTTAATACAGATAACCTGCAGACTTCGGAATCTATGCTTGGTCTGGAAAATATCAGACAGGGCTTACAGAGAAATGTTGGCGGTCAACTGGATATTCAAAGTCAAATTGGAAAAGGAACAACCGTAACAATTACAGTGCCTTGCCGGAGGACATAAAAATTGAATATTATCTGTGCAGATGATGAAAGACTTGCGTTAAATCTTTTAACTTCTACCGTAAAAGAAATTCTACCAGAAGCTCAAATTCACGCTTTTAAAACCGGCCGTGAAGTTTTGGGATTTGCAGAAACTACAGTCTGCCAGATTGCTTTTCTTGATATTAATATGGGCCAGTCAAATGGTATTGAACTTGCCTATAAATTAAAAATCATAAATCCAAAAATTAATATTATTTTTGTTACCGGTTATGATGAATTTTACCGCGAAGCATTTGACCTTCACGCGTCCGGGTATGTTTTAAAGCCTGTTACAAAAGAAGCGCTGTTAAAAGAAATTAATGCACTGCGTATTCCGCTTGATGATGGTGGGGCAAAAACTCAAAATGATGCGGAAATTAAAAAAGAATCTCCGGTTTTAGAAAAGCCTTACGGTTATGACGAAGAATTTGCTTTAATTAAAAAATCTGCTGAATCAAAATCAGAAAATTTACAAACGGAAAACGAAAATTCAGAAAAAAAATCAAAAGGAATTTCCGGATTTTTCTCTAATCCCTGGAAAGAATCTGACCAGCCGTACAGCGAATACGAAAAAATGGAACGGCTTGTTTCCGGTGAGGAAGAGGAAAGTAATTCAGAAAAACTGGTCGTAAAAACTTTTGGTAATTTTGAACTTTTTTATAAAGGCGAAATTGTAAAATTCAAACGCTCAAAATCAAAAGAACTTATTGCCTATCTTATTGACCGCAAGGGCGCGTCTGTTCAAACTCAGGAACTTGTTGCAGCGCTTTGGGAAGACCAGGTTGTAGATCATAATACAAGAAGTCAACTTCAGAATTTGACGGCAGACATTCGCAGCACTTTTGACAGACTCGGAATTAAAAATGTTTTCTTAAAAGGTTTTAATTCTTATGCCATAAAAGTTGAAAATGTTGACTGTGATTATTATAAATTTTTAGCCGGCGATGTACCGGCTATCAACTCATTTATGGGCGAGTATATGAATAATTATTCCTGGGGAGAATTTACTCTGGGCGCTTTGACTACTCGATCTCGGTAAATATTTTTATCATATTTCCGCCACCGGCAAATGTTCCGATTGTACTTCCGATGCTAGAAAGCAGGAAAACCAGGAGTACGCGTAAAATTCTGTTTTTGTACCAGCCTTTTAAACTTGAAACATCGTCCTGCAGCGTTTCCATATCAGAAATGCGCGGTTTGCAGATTATTGCCTGTAAAATTCCTGTTACAAAACCAACTCCCACAAAAGGACACATTGAAGTAAACGGCGCGCTCACAAAGCCCACCAGCGCTACCAAAGGATTTCCGCCGGCAATCAGAGTGCCTATGAATGTTGGAATTCCGTTCCACAAAAACCACGTGATAATCATTATTGAGCCCGGCGAAAGCGGATGACCTTTGTTTTCAAAGAAATTTACAATAAGTTGAGTAATCGGGGCGTATTGATTTTTTTCTGCTTCCTGAACCAATTCTGACGTTTCCGCTTCATGAACTTTATTTGCCTGAGCAACGCCACCGTAAACAAATCCTGCAATAAAAAGACCTAAAACTGCCGCCGGAATAATCCACGGTAAAATTTTGCTTACAACAGATTTTGCCGGAATTTCAGAAATTTCAGTAACATCAGAACTTACGCTGCCTTCCGCAAGTTTTTCAAGATAAGCTTCAACGCCGTTCAAATGTCCGGCCCCCAAAACTGCAACAATATTATTTCCGGTAGAATCCCAGATTTTGCTTGCAAGGTAACGGTCGCGCTCGTCAATTAAAACTTCCTTTACAACCGGCATATAATCGGCAAGTTCTTTCATCATAGAATCCATTTCGCTGCCGTTTTTTAAATTTTCAACCTGATCTGTAGAAATTTCTTCTTTGCTGAATGCTGAACTCAAAAGTGTTGCAAGAAGTTTGCATTTTCCCCAGAAATTATTTTTTTTCCAGGCGCGTTTCAGTGTAACTTGAATCGGGCGGTCTACCATAACGGCCGGGACACCCAGTTCTTTTGCGGCTTTCATTCCGGCAAGCATTTCGTCACCGGGTTTTACGCCGGCATCAAGGCCCATTCTGCGCTGAAATGACGACAAAACAAGATTTGCCAGCAGCAAAAATCCTTCGTGATTTTTTAAAACCTTTACAATATCAAGATTTCGGTATTTATCAGGATTTTGAATTGAGTCGGCGCGTTTTTCGTCAAGTTCTATGCAAACGCAATCAGGATTTTTGATTTTTATAGCTTCCTCAACATCTTTTATACTTTCTGCGCTCACGTGTGCCGTGCCAATCAAAGTGATTTTTCGGCCATTTAAAACAATTTCCCGGTGAGTTGCTTTGTTCTGTTCCGGATTTTCTGCGCCCGGTTCATCCTGGACTTTTTGTTCCATATTTTCTTTTATATTTTCATTTTGATTTGTAGGATTTTCTTCCATTTTGTTTCTCCAAAGTTGATTTTTTAAACTGAATGTTTTAGTTTACGGCGTCAAGGCCAAGGCTCCATTCTGCAATTCTATACTCAAAAAACATCGGAGCGTTCATTGCAGTTACTTTTGAATAATATTCGTTTGCCTTTGTGTCCGCGCCCGCAAGTTCACAGTAAAGCCCCATATAGAATAACATTTTTCCGCGCACGGTACTATTCTCTTCCTTGTTGATTTTTATCATGAGTGCATTTTCCGCATTTTTGCTGTAACTTTCGCTGAAAAATCTGACCATATCATATTCAATGCTGTTTCTGCTCAAAGTTTTTAAAACCGGAGTCAAAACATTTTTTGCGTTGTAAGAATCACCTTTTTTTGAATAACTTGCAGAAACCATCAGTTTGTAAGCATAACTTGCAGAATATTCGTATGCTTTAGAAAAATAAGAAATTGCCTCGTCATAATCTTTAAGATGATAGGCCAGAATTCCCATTTCTTCGTAGGCATAAAAATATTTAGGATTTGTTTCAACAACTTTTTTGTAATAAGTTAACGCTTCAGAAAACATATTTCGTTCATCATAATTTCCGGCAAGATATGCGTATGCCAGAAAATAATCAGGATCAATTTCGGCCGCGTTTTTCCAGGAAGTGCAGGCATCGTCGTATTTTCCTAGGTAACGCTGATAAGTTCCGCAGTCAAGCCAGTAATCATAACTATCAGGATTTATTTCAATTGCCTGCTGAATGTAATTGTAAGCCCTCAGATAATTTTCGTCTTCGGCAGCCATTTTTCCCATGTAGGACAGGGTAATGTCGTTTTCAGGATTAATTTCAAGGATTTTTTCAAAAGTTGACTTTGCAGTTTTTAAATCATCAAGATAATAAGACATCTGAGCATAGCCAAAAAGTGCCTCTTCATTGTTTTTATCGTCTTTCAGGGCTTTTTTATAAGAATCGCGGGCAAGTTTGTATTTTTTGTTCACGGCATATTCTTCAGCTTTTTTGATATTTATGGCCGCGTTATTCGGATCTTTTTTGAGAATTTCATCTTGAACTGCCTTGTAAGAAGTTTTGTCGCCGCTTGCATAAAGACACAGAGCTTTTAAATCAAGAGCTTCAGAATTTTCAGGCTCAGAGGCGAGAATTTCGTCACAAACCGCAACTGCATCGCCGTATTTTGCATCAGAATAGTAAAGCGAAGCCAGTACAAACCGCAAATCATTGGTCATTTCAACGCCATCTGGAAGATTTTTAAAAAGTTCTATGGCACCGGCAATATCTTTATTATTAAGTTTTTCTTGAATCTGGCGCATAAAAATAACGTCAGGACTTTCTTTTACAACTTCTTCTTCAACTTTTTGTTCAGTAACTTCAGGAATTTCCTCGTTTTTTTCTTCAATTTCCGTGTTTTCAGAAGGATTTACTTCAGGTTCTGTTTTTTGATTTGTAGTCGCACAACCAGAAATAACAGCAGACATTCCCAAAATCATAAAAATCAAGGGAATAAATTTAGTAAATTTTGACTTTTTCATTTCCACCCACCAGAATTTTTATAAACGTATTCTATATAAAAAGGCTCAGACTGAAAACCGGAGCCGTTTTTTCGTATTGTTGAAATTCTCTACTTCATTAGTTAAACTGAAACAACAATGAGCATTAAGAACATAAAAAAAGGTCTGGGCCTGCTGATTGTCGATATCGTTATAATAATCGGCATTTTCATTCTTCAATTTAGGACTGATTCAAGAATATTAGAAAAATCAGGACTTTTACAAATCACATTACAAAGACAGGAAGAAAAACAAAATACACAAAATCAAAACGACGTAAAAAATCAGGAAAATGAACCTGTCGTCCTAAAAAATAGTCTTAGGGCGGTTTACAACGGACTTTCAATCAATATTGATGATCAAAATCCTGCAAAAATTTATAAACTGGCAAAAAATGCAAAATCTGACAATTCTGAGCAAAACACAAGTTATCCTTTGCAGCTGAAAACTTATTCCAAAACTGATGATTTATCTTATGAATTTGATTTTTCGGAAAATGTAAAACTTTTTATGTCACTTTCTTCAGCTGAACCGGACGCAAGTCTTACATTGCGCGCAGAAGTTCCGCAAAATTGCATTTTCTACCTGCCATATTCTTATGATTACAACGCAAAACTTGTAAAAGAGGACGGAAACAAAGTTGTCCTTGATTACAAAAAAACGTCCTGGGAAGTTCAGGCATATTCTTTAAATCAAAATTGCATCACTTTTAAAGACGGATATGCGGTTGCAATGTACAACGTTTACGAAGATATACGAAAATTTACGTTTGACAGCATAACGGACCTGGCCATTGCAGATTCTGCCAAGTTTGATTCAAATATCGCTGAGTGTAAAAAGGCACTCATAACAGCCTTTGACGCAATTACGGTGGATTTTCAGACTTCGGAGCAGGCGGTCGTTTCTTATATCGCCGCAAAAGCAGAAAAAGGGGAGTATGTTGAAGCAATTGACGCGGTTTCTTCCGCATACCGCAGAAGTCCTCAGCGCACATATCTTTCGGCACCGTATTTAAACTCTCTGGACGAAAAAAATACGCTTCTTGAAACAGCCATTGCAGAAACTTCTTCGCTCATAAACAGAACTGCGGCAAGTTTTACTCCTGAAATTTTTACGGTCAGAAACATTGCTTATTTCCTCTGCATAGAAAAAAATGCTCAGAATGTTTCGTCAATCTTAAAAAATGCCGCCGTTTATGATTATTCTACGGCAAGTCTTGCTCAGGTTTCCGGAGTTATGAAGGCTTATATAAATCTTTTGTCACTGAATTCTGATTTTGCTGCGGTTTTGCGTCCTGCAATGGAATCGTGCATAGAAAAAATTACGGATTCCTGTGCATTAAATGGCGATGTTCTTACAATTTCGGAAAACGATACCTTCCTTTCAGTTTTGCAGGCGGTTGATGTTGGCGAGTCAATTCTTCATTACGGCATTGCTATCGGAAACGAAACGCTTAAAAAAGCCGGATATGCAATCGTAAATTCTTATCTTGAAGAAGCGTCGTCGTTCGATTTAAGAACCCTTGCCAGCCTTTATCCTGTTATTGCTACCGAAAACTGGTATTATCCTCACTTTGAAAAAATCCGCATTAATGATAGCGAAACCGTCTGGGCCTGGACTTGTGCCCGCTCAATCAAAATGGAAAATACTGCCGTTGATGAAATTACTTACACAATTGATTTCCCGGAAAGTTATGTTCACTACGTTATCATAAAAGGCGTGCCACGCTTCCGCAATATTTACATTTACAACATGGCATTCCGCACCGATTCCCGCTTTGAAACTTACAATTCTTCCGGATACGTTTATAAACGCGACTCCCAGACCCTGCTGTTAAAGTCAAGACACAAGAGCCAGTTAGAAAAAGTCAGAATCGAACTCAACGACAATTCCGAGTCTACCGCAAATTCTCAGTAGTTTTTTAATTATACGGGCGCGCATCGCTACGCGCTGCCAGGCTTTCCAAGGTTCCGGCATACGCCTCCAAACTTTTACCGCTCCGCGTCAGAACAATGACGCTTCGCCTGGCAAAAGTTCGCGTTCCGCGCCTTTCCAATCCTTCGCGCAGGAGCATTTGACGACAAAGATTTGCTGTGTTATATTAAAAAAAGGAAACACCCTAGACGTTGAGGTGTCTCCACTTGGTTCTTAATAGTCGCCAGCGGATACAGGAAGGCGACTATTTTTTTTAACTCTTATTATTTAGGTATAAGAGAATTGTCATAATTGTATTTATTACAGTAGCAACACAAGTTACTACAGCAATTATAATCTCAATCATAACAGGCCTCCCTATATTCAGAATTCTGACATAAGTCAGTTGAGTTTTGGGAGACTAAGTCGCTGTCTAAGGTGTTTCCAATTAATTTTGTTGTAAGATAAATTATTTAAAACGTAAAGATTTTAACCGCTAGCCAATGGGTAATGCTCACGAATTTCATTTTTTCGAGAAACATTTTACGCTTTTCTAAAATCTTTCGGCTTTTCCGCTTTTTTTGATAAATGCCGCGGCACCGCCCGTGCTTCGTTTGGAATTTCGTTGACTCTGGTTGTGAACGTTCTGTCTTGAACCGCCCGTTTTGAATTTATTTCGTTCTCCGTGGTCGTTTCTTTCCCTTCTGTTTCTGTCAGAGCGTTCGCTGCGTTCTCCGCGGTTTTCAAAATCAGTGCGATTTCTTTCGCGTCGTTCACCTCTTGAACCGCCTCGTCTGGAATTTCCTTCTTCCTTTACATCAAAATGCATGTGAGGAAGGCTTCTGTCTGCTTTTGACATTTCAACGGCTTTTTTTGCAGATGCCACTGGCAAACTTACAAGACTGAACTGTTGTGCAACATCAATACCGTCAACAAGGCGTCCCGGAATATGAAGAAGTTTGCTGAAATAATCTGCAATTTCTTTGGCGTGGTAACCGTTTTTCTTTCCTAAAGAGACAAAAATTCGCATTTGATCTGATTTTGGTCCGCCAAAACTTCTATTTTCAGAAATTTTGCCATAATGCTTTGGACTTAATTTGTCGCCGTACAAAACAGAAAGCACAGCCGCAAGAACTTCCGTTGCATTTTCATTTTCCGTAAGATTTTCAGCCAATTCAAGATATTTTTTAGGCACGGCCTTTAATTCTGACTTTTCGTTCTCAGTTTCGTTTTCTGTAATTTCTTCAGATTCAGAAAGATTTTCATTTTTTACTTCGTCAGAAGTTTCTTCAGTTGATTTTTCATTTTCAGAAATTTCCGAATTTTCTTCTTCACAGTTAAAAATCTTAGATTTCAGTTCTTTAATAAGTCTTTCTTCTTTTATTGTCAAAACCTGATTTACCGACGGGATTTTTTCTTCCTTCATTTCTCCGCGGCTGGCCTTTGCAACTGCTTTTTGCATAAAACCAAGTTTTCGTCGTTCTTCCGGGCGCACAAACGTAACGGCAATTCCTTCCGCGCCGGCACGGCCTGTTCGTCCAATTCTATGAACGTAAGTTGCCGCATCAAAAGGCAAAGAATAATTTACAACGTGGCTCAAACCGGAAATATCAATTCCGCGGGCCGCAACATCAGTTGCCACAAGAATCTGAGTTTTTTTCATCTTGAAGCGTTCAATTACTTTTTCCCTCTGATTTTGCATAATGTCGCCGTGAAGTGCTGCTGCCTGGTAGCCACGCAAATCCAGCTGACGGGTAACATTATCAGCGTCCATTTTTGTCTGAGTAAATACAATTCCGTAAAAATCCGGAGAAATATCAATCAAACGCACAAGTGCTTCAATTTTTTCGCTTTCTTTTACAATCCAGTATTTTTGAGAAATGGCAAGCGCTTCATCAATGACTTTTTCTTCCTCAATGATGTCATATTCGCCCATAAAATCTGCGGCAATTTTCAAAATTTCCGGTGGCATTGTCGCACTAAACAAAAGAATTCTTGCATCAGGATTTGCCTGGGCAAAAATTTCACGAATATCATCAATAAAGCCCATATCAAGCATTTCATCGCCTTCATCAAGAATAAAATATTTGATGTGCTTTAAGTCCAGAGTTTTGCGTTCAAGGTGATCTTTAATTCGGCCAGGAGTTCCAGTTACAATTTCGCAACCACGTTTTAACTCGCGGATTTGAGTGGCATAAGAAGCACCACCGTAAAGAACGCAGGTGCGCGGCAAATTATCAGTTGCAAAAGACTGCATTTCTGCACAAGTCTGCATTGCAAGTTCCCTTGTTGGTTCAAGAATCAGAGCCTGAACTTTGTCAGATTTTTCGCGGATAGACTGAATGATTGGAAGTCCAAATGCGGCAGTTTTTCCGGTTCCGGTTCTTGCGCGGGCAATAAGATTTGTGTCGCCAGTCAAAAGGCGCGGAATTGCAAGTACTTGAATTGGCGACGGAGTTTTAAATCCTTTTTTTTCAACCGCTTTTAGTGTGTATTCATCAAGACCTAAGTCCTCAAAAGAAACTTCCCCAACACTATCGGCACTTTCGGAAGTTTCTGCATTTTCAGAAGACAGTGAATCTTCGTTTAAAATAATTTTTTCATCATCAGACATAAAATTTCTCCATACTTTCCCATAACGAAAGCACGAGTTTTTAGTAATCAGATGAAAAATCATTTGTAGAGTTGATTTTTAACCTAAACGACCGATTTTGAAGGACTTTCCAAAAAATTGATTTCAGAATGTCATTAAACAGAAGCTTTCGCGTCGCCCCAAATTTTGCGACTTTTAAGATAAGTTCCAAAAATGATATAGGAAAAAAACAAGATATACAAGATTATTGATTTTGTGTTATAATATTCAACTGTCTATGGAAACACAGTTCAAAGTTGACCAGAAGGTCGTTTACCCAAGTCAGGGCGTTGGTACAATCACAGAAATTTTTGAAAAAACTTTTAAGGATAAAGTAACACTTTATTACAAAATTTACATTGATGTTTCTGAAATGGTTGTTATGGTTCCAGTTGAAAAGGCTGAAGAACTTGGAATTCGTCAGGTTGTTTCTGCGGAAGAAGCTCAGGATGCATTGAATTTGCTTTCAGAGGAATGTGAACCAATCACTTCTGACTGGAAACTCCGCTACCAGACAAATCTTGATTTGCTTAAAAAAGGAACAATCAGAGATATTGCAACGATTGTGCGCTGTCTTTATAACCGCAGCAAAGTAAAGGAATTGCCGATTCTTGAACGCAAACTTTATGATTCTTCTAAAAAACTCCTTATTGATGAAGTTGTAATTGCAATGGGGCGCGAAGAAAAAGAAGTTGAAGCCGAAATTCATACAAAACTTGAACCACCGGGAGCTGTTGCAAAAGTTAAACACACTTCTATTCTTGATGATGATGACGAAGACGATGATTTGATGTCTGATGAACGCACAGATAACGACAAAAATGATTCTGACGATTCGGACGATGATTCAAGAAATAATGATTCTTCTGATGATTCTATGGATTCTGATGATGATTTTTCTGAGGACGAATTTTAATTTCTGATGCAGAAAAAAGTTTCAGTGATTATTACTGCTGCCGGTTCTTCTACAAGAATGGGTGGCGGTATAAAAAAAGAATACCTACCTTATAAAAATGGCACAGTGCTTTCGTGCTGTGCTAAAACTTTTTTGAATGCCTTTTCTAATCTTCCTGTTCAAAAATCAAAATATTTTCTAAAAAGTCTTGTAATTACCTGTCCAGTCGGTGGAACGGAGGAGTGTCTTTCTGTTTTGCAGCGCGACCGTGAATTTTTTGATTTACTGCAAAGTCAAAAATCAAAAGGACTTTGTTTTAAAATTACAGAAGGTTCTACTTCCAGGCAAAAATCTGTTTTTAACGGACTAAAAACCGTAAAAAGCGATGCCGAAGATTCTGATTTTGTGATGATTCATGACGGCGCGCGCCCTTTTGTTTCCGGCAAGCTGATTTTAGAAACTCTGGACGCGGCGGAAGTTTACGGTGCGGCGTTGCCAGGTTTAACGCCGACGGATACTCAAAAATCAATTGATAAAGACGGTTTTGTTTGTGAACATTTGCAGCGTTCTGCTTTGTCGGCAGTGCAGACACCGCAGGTTTTTAAATTTGCAGAAATTTTTGAAGCACACAAAAAGGCTTCTGAAGAAAATAAAGAATACACGGATGACAGTGAAATCTGGGGAAAATATTGCGGAAAAGTAAAAATTGTTGCCGGAGACAGCGCAAATAAAAAAATAACTTACCCGCAGGACTTAAATTTTCAAGAAAATTGCGCGCAGAAAAAAAATATGAAAACAAATCTTCGCATTGGTTACGGTTATGACTTGCACCGCCTTGTTGCTGGCCGGAAATTAATTTTGGGCGGAGTGGTTTTGTCTTTTGAAAAAGGTGAGGACGGCCATTCTGACGGGGACGTTTTGTTCCATGCAATTACAGATGCCGTGCTTGGTGCTTGTGGACTTGGCGACATTGGTTCATTTTTTCCGCCGGAAGATAATAAGTGGAAAGATGCTGACAGTGCAGAACTTTTAAAAACTGTAATGAAAAAAGTGCGTGAAAGTGGTTTTGAAATAATAAATTTGGACTGCGTGATAAAACTTGAAAAACCAAAATTTATTCCATACAGACAGGCAGTAATAAATTCTGTTGCGGCTACTTTGGGCTGTGAAAGTGAACAGGTTTTTGTAAAAGCCAAAACTGGCGAAAAATTACCACCCGTTGGCACTTCTGAAGCGGTAGAGGCAGAAGTTGTCTGTCTTGTAGAAAAAACGGCTTAGGGATTGGCGCACCGCCGTAAGGCGAACACGGCCGGCATAAACAAAAAAAAATCCGTAGGGACAAAAAATAATGTTTCTACGGATTTTTTTTTATTTAGGAAAAAAAAGTTTTTGCCGAGCGGGTTTGGAGGCGAATTCCTATAAATTGAAATTGCGTTAAAAAAAAATCCGAAAACTTGGAGGAATTTTTTAGCAATATCCTACTTTTGCAGAAAGCCCGACGGCGCTTGCGCCGGAAGCTCCAGAAAAAATTAATCTGAAGTTTGAAGCAAAAGTTCAATTTCGAGCACTGAACGCTGGAAATTTGAAGCAATTTCTTCAATTGTCCAGCCCTGGCGCTTAAGCTGGCGGATAGATTCGCGCTCGTCCGGACTGATGGAATTTTCTTTTTTAGGGCGGTCCTTTTTAAGTTTGTCGCTTGTGAGTTCCTGAAGTACCTTGAATTTGCCGTCAACCTGGCGGTTAATTTCCTGAAGATTCAAGGCAACCTTGTTAATTCCGTTTTGCTGAGAACTCAATTCGTCAATTCGCTGTTCGGTTTCTGCCATCATAGAGTCCATTTTTTCTAGGCGAGTGATTGCTTCCGTGATTTTTGGACCATTCTGAATAATTCTGTCGACGCTGCCCTGAACTTCTTTGATTTCGTTTGGCAGGGAAGTGGCAAAGCGGTTGCAGTCAGTGAGTTTTGTTTCTAATTCCTGCAACTTGCTCCATGAAGTGTCAACGTCCTTTGCAATTCTGTTGATTACTTCATCCTTTTTGTTCAGATGTTCAAACTGCTCGTCCAAATGCTGGAGTCTGTCCGTGTAATCGCGAACGGTAACTTCCATTGCCTGCAAATCTTCCTGCGTAAAATTCAATTTCTGGATTCTTTCGTCAATTGTGTTGGAAAGTGCAAGCATTGTCTTGAACTGCTGGTCAAGCGAAATGACTTTTGTTTTCTGGACTTCCATTGCGTTCAACTGGCGGGAAACTTCGTCGTTGATTTTTACAATTGAAGCGTACTGGCTGTTAATTTTCTGGCTGGCTTCGTTAAAATCGCCAACTTTTGAGAACGATGCGTTCAGATTCTGGATATTTTCTTCAAGCTGACGGCGCATTTTGTCTGCACGCTCGTAAACTTCAACGTTTGATTTAACCTGCTGGATTTCTTTTGAAATTTCGCCAATCTGAGTTTGAAGTGTATTTGCCTCGTCCTGCATTTTCATAACCATTTTTGCCTGGTTTGTGCGGTTTGTTTCTGTAGTTTCTGCGACCTCTTTTTTGAAATTTTCCAGAGTTGCATCAGTTTCGGCGCGGTTACTCATGATTTTCTGTTCTGTTTCAGAAGTCATCTGTGAATAAAGCGTTTTCAGCTGAGTTAAAATCTGTTCTGAGTGAAGTTTGTAATTTTTGATTGAATCTTCCGCCTTGTTCTGCAAATCTTCAATCTGAGCATTCAAAGCATTTTGCTGTTCCTGAATTTTATCTTCGTAGTCGTTCATATTTTGAACTAAAGTCTGGCCAAGTTCATCAACTTTTGACTTTGAAGAATTCTGAAGCTGCACGAAATCATCTTCAAAAACGGACTTTGAATCTGCAAGTTGATTTTGAATCTGCTGTTTCCAGGCTGCAAATTCAGAAATTGCGGCGTCAATTGAAGAAGTACTGTTTGCCTGGCGGGTTTTAACGGTGTTTTCAAAAGATTGAACTTCGTTTTCCATTTCTTCGCGCAGTTTTGTAAGACTTGACTGAATCATTTTTACATTCTTTTCAACTTCAGCTTTAAGTTCATTTTCGCTGTTCTGTGAAATTGCAGTAATTTGATTTGAAGATTCGGTTTTGAATTCGGCAATTGTTGAGCGCAAAACTTCAATTTCGTCCTGCATATCAAGTTTTGTCTGTTCAATTGACTGATTTACACGGGTAAACTGCTCAGAAGTTTTGTTTTGGATTGATTCAACTTTTGTTTTTAAACTATCCAGATATTGAGATTCCGTCTTTTTTCTTGAATCTTCGTAAGCATTTGCAAGTGCCGTGAGTTTTGAATCAAGATCGTGTTTGAATTTTGCAAGTTCAGAATCCATCTGTTCATTTTTGTTTGTGAGATTTTGAGTAAGATTCTGCTCAAATTCAGAAAGTTTGTCGGACATTTTTCCGTTTGCGGTAGAGCGCAAATCTTCGAGTGAAGAATCAATTTCTGAGATTTTATTTTCAATTGCGGCTGAATCATCAGTAATTTTTTTAGAAAATTCGTCGTGTTTTTGTTTTTGCAGCGAAGTAAACAGGTCAAAGTCTTTGAGTACGCGGTTTTGAACTTCGCTCATGGCATTTTTAAGGCTCTTTTCCAGATTATCAACGTCACTTTCTGAAATTTGAATCTGCGAAAGTTTATATTCAATGTCCTTTTTGTATGCGTTCAGCTGATTATCAACGTCTTCCAGAATGTTCAAGTGCTTTGCTTCGCTTTCATCAACGGCCTTGCGCACAGAATCTGTGATGATTTTTGAAAGAGAATCAAGGCGGACTTTAGTTTCGTCCTGGAAGTTGTCAATTCTGAGGTTTGTTTCGTTATTGACGCTGTCAAGATTTGCTTTTGTTTCGTTGTGAAATTTCAAAATATTCTGATTAACTTCCTGAATTTTGCTTTCAAGTTCAGGTTTTATAACTGCAACGCGGTTTTCTGCATCATCACATTGCTGCTGGATTTTTGAAACGGAATCCTGAGCATCTGCAACGGCTTTTTGAGCTTCCGCAGAAATATTCTGGAGCGTTGTTTTTAATTCGTTCTGTTTGTCCGTAATTTCGGCACTGATTTCTTCAGAACGGCTTGTAAAGCGCTGCATTGAAGAATCAAGTTCATCTTTGAGCGCGTCAATTTTTGTTTTACATTCGGACTGAATGCCGTTTAATTCTGAAAGTTTTGTGCCAAAATTGTCCGTAAAACCTTTGATTCTGGTCTGATAATCGTCCGTGATTTCTTTTAATTCGCTGTCATATTTTGACTTGAATTCCGCAATCTTTGACGAATTATCTTCGGTCAGGCGACTGATTTCCTGATCTCGTTTTGTGGAAATTTCAAGAGTTTTTTCCTGATTGTCACGGGCAAGATTTTGAAGGCGCTGCATCGTGATATTTTCAATTTCCGAAAGTTTTGAATCAGTTGAAGTTTGCAAATCAGAAAGTTTGTTCGCGGTATTTTGTGAAATTTCGTCAATTTTGTTCGTAGAATTCAGGCTGATTTCATCAATTTTTGAGTTTGTATTCTGTTCCAGCGTTGAAAGTCTGTCGTTTGACGTATTTTCAAAGCCGGTAATTCTTGTGGTCGTGGAATTTTCAATTTCTGCAAGTTTAGTTTCAGTAGAATTTTTGATTTCTGAGATTTTTTCGTCAGAGGATTTTTCAAGTTCCGCAATTTTATCTGCCGTATTTTGCGTAAATTCCGTGATTTTTGAGCCGGTTTCTTCCGCAATTTTTGTAATTTTATCGTTTGTGCTTTCTTCAAGAACCGTGAGCATTTGTTCATTTTGTTCTGAAATTTCAGCAAATTTTGAACTGTTGTTAAGATCAATTTCGTTGTAGTGAGCGTTGTTTGACTCGTTGATTTCTGCAATGCGCGATTCATTTGATGCAAGAATTTCATCAAATTTCTGTTTATTTTCAACTGCCAGCTGATCAAGTTTCGCCTGATTTTCAGTTTTAAATTGTTCAATAAGCGCGTTGTATTTGTCTAAAAGTTCTTTGTGCTCTTTTACAAAATTTTCGTTGAATTCGTTGACTTTTTTGTTGTTTACATTCGTTGCCTGTTCAAATGCGTGAGCATAATTTTCCGTGAATTTCTGATAATCAGAATCAAATTTTGTCTGGATTGTATTAAGATTACCGTCATTTTTAGCCTGAATTGAAGTGAGTTGCGCGGCATATTTTTCGTTGAGTTTTTTCTGATCTTCTTCAAAGCGCTGAGAAAGTTTTGCAAAAACCCCGTCATTTTTGTCACAAAGTTGAGAAAGCTGCTGAACGTATTTTTCCTGAACATTTTGAACTCTTTGAGTGTAATTTCCGGAAAGTTCAGTGATTTTTGAATTGAAATTATCGTTCATTACAGAAAGATTTTGTCTAACACCGCTTAAAAGTTGAGTTTGTTCTTCCTTTATTTTTGCTGAAGTTGCGGAAAGTCCATCTTTTAATTCTGCCGAAGTTGCGTTGAAATTTTCGTGAAGTTCCGTTGATTTTGCGTCAAGATTTTCCTTTAATTCGTTGCTGACCGTTTCAAATTCTTTTTTCAGTTCAGAATCAAGACGGGCAGACATTGCTTTTAGTTCCTTCAAATAAGAATCAGAGCGAACCTGAGCCTGATCACTCAAATGTTCAAATGCCGTATTTTCAAGTTTTTCTGCTTTTTCCGTGGCATCATCATAAGCGGACTGAATTGTAAGTCTGATTTGCGCAAGCGCTTTTTGAGCTTCCTGCTGAGATGCTTTTAATTCGCCCTGAAGATTTTTTGCGTAAGTTTCATACTGCTCCAGGAGTTTTGTGCCAACTGCCTTGAGTTGTTCTGCGTTGTAAGAAGAAAATTTTTCCGCAATCTGGGGAATTCTGCCTTCTATGCTGTTAACGGTTTTGTCCTGCTCATTAAGGCGTGATGAAAGTTTGTCTACAATTGAACTTTCCTTTTGAATTCGGAGCAGATTTTCTTCAACTTTGTCTGAGGTTTCGTCAAGTTCAGTTAAAATTGCAGAAAAATCATTTAATTTTGTCTGAATATTCTGTACGGTCGCAAGATTTTCGCTCAAAAGTTCAATTTTTTTCTTAAATTCTTCATTTTGAGCTTTGAAATTTTTTACGGCGGCAACAGCTTCCACTTGTTTTGAATTAAATTCCGTGATTATTTCTTTAAAACGACTTTCTACAGATTTGTACAGTTCCTGAATGTCTTCCGTACGTTTATCTGCATATTTACGGACTTTGTCCATGTATCGTTTATCAATATTCTGTTTGTAAAAATAAATTGAAATTCCTGTAGAAACTAAAATTGCAACAATAATGGAGATTGCTATTGTCATATTTTTCCCACCTTAAAAATGACTTTTTATGTATAAAATTTCAAAAAATTATTTTGCTGTTCCAGGCAGCAACAGTTCCCTTAACTGCGCATAATCCCAAAAACAAAAATCAACTTCCGGATGTTTTTCGTTATTGCACTTGTTTTTTGCGGTGAACCAGGCAGTTTTCATTCCTGCATTTTTTGCACCGACAATATCAAGCGAAAGGCTGTTTCCTACAAAAAGTATTTTTTCTTTAGGAACGCCCAAATCTTCTGCCATTTTTTTAAAAGGAAGAACGGAAGGTTTTAAAGCTCCGCAGTCAGCAGTTCCAAGCGCAACATCACAGTAAGGACGAACGCCCCAGACATCACCTTTTTGATCTGGAGAAAAATCTGAAAGAAGGGCAAGTTTTAACCCGGCCGCTTTTAAATCTTTCATGAGTTCAATGGCACCGTCGCAAGGTTTTATTCTTTTGAAGAATCTGCTTAATCCTCTGTCCGCAATTTTTGTTTCAAGTTTGCCGGCTTTTTCCGGACTGCAATTTAAAAGCACACCGAGAACTTTATTTTGAATTTCATAAAACTGTTCACGGCTTTCTGTATGCATTTCGTGCATGATTTTGCGGGCTTTTGAGTAATTACGATAAAATTTTAAATTTCCAAGAATATGAGGCACAACCCTGACATTCAGTTTCCAGCTCTTGTAAAGAGTACCGTCAATGTCAAAGCCAACCGCTGAAATTTCACCTATTTTTTCTATTAACACGCGTCAATTATACATAAAAATTTGGCTAATGTACACTTTTTAAAGCGTGCCACAAAACAACATATCCCAGAGGATTTTAGAGGATTTTTATTTTCTGCCTTCTAAAAGTGCTTCCTGGCCGGTTTCTTTTGCGTGCTGTCGCATCCAGTCTTTTATGCTTTGAGTCCAGTCGTCTTCGTAAATGTTCTGAATGTAATTGCGGCCGTAAATGTAGTTAAAATATTCGTTTATTTCTTTTTTTGCGTTT
Organism: Anaerobutyricum sp.; assembly: GCA_963638805.1. GTDB lineage: Bacteria > Spirochaetota > Spirochaetia > Treponematales > Treponemataceae > Treponema_D. The sequence continues at coordinate 2,817 of CAVHTI010000001.1, read as the reverse complement.
TCAGAAAGTTCCGGGGCCGTTTTAAATACGTCGTTTAACATTTCAATGGCATCGTCGCTTGTAAAAAAGCCTTCTTCCGTTGTGCTTGAAAGCATATAAAGTGCACTTGGAACGCAGTTTACGCTGTGTTGTTTTACAAAAAGTACGCTTTCTATGATTGCAACGGCCTGTTCCCTTAATTCTTTTACGCGGCGTTCCGCTTCTTCTGCCGGCAAAACTTCTTTCATGTGTTTGCGGTAAAATGCCCAGGTTCCGGCCGCAATTGTTACGTGAAGGCTTGGCACACAAAGGTAGTGAGGGTCAGTTTTGTGAATTGTTTTAAACTGCTTCATTCCTTCGTAGGCGGGGCGGTTTGTAGTTGTCATTGAAAAAGTGTAGATTTTGTATGCTTCCTGGTATTCGTGAGTTAAAAATTTAAAAAACAGATTTGAAATTTTTGTGGAACGCACCATGCCAATTCTTTTGTAAAGCATTCCAATTCCGCGGCAAAAATATGCGGAAAAGTCCATGTAAATTCCAATTTTTGAAGGGGTAAAAGGGATTTTTTCGTCCAGGGGAGAATCAACGCTTAAAACAGGGTAGTGTGTAATTTTTAATTTTCTTGACCACTGAAGTAAAAAGAATTTTCTGACAGTTGTCATTGTAAAATGCAAAGACCAGAAAGAAGTTCCCGGATAAAAAATCATTGTTTTTACTGCCGTAGAAGCTTTAAATTCGCGAAGCGGCTTATTGGCGTATTTTTCAATTCGTTTAAGTTCTTTTCTGTTGATTTTGTCTGACATTTTTTCCTCTGTTGAATAATGTGAGCCTCTAAAAATTGCAATCTTTAGAGACAACTTTGCCCTAATATTTTTTCTGTATTTTAAACTATTTTTTGTAATTTTTGCAAAGAGTTTTTTGTGTACGGATTTTAAAATTGTGTTAGCGATTGTAGCAACCGCGAAGGCAATTTCAATTGCCGAAGCGGAAGCCCGCAGGCGTGCAATTTGCACGCCGAGGACTTTGGAGCGAACAGCGTAATTGCGAAAAGCGCGGCCTGGAGCGCAGCGGAAGGAAACACCCGTAAAAATAAAAATTTACAGATTTTGTTCTTTGTGCAAAGAATCAAGGCGACGGAGGCGGTCCGGGTCAACTTTTATGCACAGATTTTTTTCCTGAGTTGGAAGAACAAGTCCCTTTGGCCCATTTTTTGCCCGACGCAGATATTTGACGTGGGTGTAATACAAATCAACTTTGGTGGCATTGCGTGCCTTGGAATAATAAACTGCCAGGTTTGCGGCATCAAGGAGGATTTCGAGTGGCACGGTTTTATTTTTTTGCGCTTTTACAAAAACATAACCGCCCGGAAAATCGCGCACGTGGAGCCACAAATCGTCGCCACGCACAAAATGACGCAGAAGTTCATCGTTTTCGTTTGCATCGCGGCCCACCAGAATGTACCAGCCGTTCACAAGGTAATCAAGGCCGGGCCGCTCTTTTTTTTGCTGCTGTTTAGGCACAGTGTTTTTTCTGAGCAGTTGTTCAATTTTTACAGGATTTTTTTCCGCAAGAATCTGGGCGTACTGTTCTTCAAGTTTTTCAAGCTGTTTTTTGCCAATTTCAATGTCGTGAAGCAAATCTTCAAGGCCGTTCACGCATTTTTTGTACTTTTTATAATATTCCGCCGCATTTTCCTGTGCAGATTTTGCCGGATTAATCAAAAGTTTTACGGTTTTGCCCGTTTCGTAATCTTCACATTCCAAAAATTTTGAATTTCCGTCAACAAGATAAGCGTAACTCAAAATTAAATCGCCCTGATGTTTTAGCTGAGCGGCGTTTTCAAATTCTTTTTTCTTTTCCAAAAGCGTGTTCAGGGCATTTTCCCGCCGGGATTTTGTTACCGCGTACCATTTTTCCGCTTTTTCAAGCAAACTGTCGCGACTAAGTCCTGCGGCGTGCTCAGAATAATAATTTTCTATGAATGAATTAAAGGAGGGGGTGGCCCCCTGCGCGCGCACATGGTTGCGCGCTACCCCCAATGCGGGCACTGCCTCGTCCATTTGGCCCGCAACGCCCGCTTTTTCGTCAGTTTGCCATTGCCGCACAGGATATTTTTCTTCCGCATCTTTTAGTTTCTGGCTGTCAATGGCAGGTTCTTCAAAAATGCTCCCGGAAATTTCATTTTTTTCCGGCCTTCGGAACATACAGTCAATAATAGTTTTGTTTTCGTCAGTTAAAATTACGTTCGCGGCATTGTTCCACAATCTTATGTAAAGAAAATAATTTTCAATGTAATCTTCTTCCCGTATTTTACTTTCGGATTTTGCGGTGCCAGTTTTATTAAACGGAGTAGAAGCAAGTTTTACGTAATTTGTTTTTTCATTTGGTTTTTCAGAAATTTCAACGTGCCTGCTGAGCTGCATTTTTACAATGCGTTCCGCGCCAAGCTGTTCGCAAAAATTGATTCTGCACCCCCTGATTTTGGACTTTAAAAGTTCCATAAAGCGCAGAGGTTTTTCGTTTTTAGGAATTTTCCGCCTGGTTTCGTTTAACCTACATTCATTTTGTGCCGTACAAATAAAAACCGTTTTTGCACAGCCTTCTTTGTAAGTGTAAAGTGCAAGACTGTCAAACCCCGGTTGCACAATATCCTGCACAAAAGCGCCTTCCAGATTTAATTCACTCAAAATCAGATTAATTTCACTGCAATTCAAACTCATAACCTAGAAGATAATAGCGTTTTTTCTTAAAAAATGTTTTTTCCTAAAAAAATATTTTTTTTCTAAAAATGTTTTTTCCTAAAAGGATTTATTTCCATAAAAAATATTTTTTTTCCAA